>JAQWZU010000025.1 GCA_029253285.1 Akkermansiaceae bacterium
ATCATTCACCCATCCAATTCCACCCGGGACCACCAGACCAGCGAAAAAACAGGTGGATTCTCGTCATCCCGACGCGCCCTTGTCATTCCCAACCACGGAAACATCGGACTCCGGCCCAATCCGGATCTCCATCACACCCACATATTCCAGCAGCCTGACATTTCATTCGATCCTTTCGGGGAGCACCGAACAAGCGAACGACACAATGGCTCAACCAACTCTCAACGCACCAAGGGATTCCCTAGAACCCTCCGGCCATCGTTGGGAAAATTCGGAGTCAGAGGACTTGGTTTTGGCTTCGGGGTGGCAGGAGGCGCCGGACCAGCCGATTTCAAGACAGCCTGAACACGAGTGAAATCATGCTCAATTTCCGCGGAACGTGGTGAGCCAGTGCTGGCAGCCGCGAGTTTCCCGTAGGCCGCATTGATACGCTGTAATTCTTCGAGCGTGCGCATCTTCGCTTCGCGGGCAAGGAGCTGGCGATGGCTGTTCCGGACCTTCACCTCAAAGGCCACTTCGGGATTTTTCTCCAGACGCGCCAACTCGGTGACAATTTTCTTCGACCAAGCCATTCCGGCAACATTACAAAAGGGACGATCTTTGAATGCGATCAACTGAGTCCAGGCCTCCTTCGGCGACAAGGAAAGGATTGTCTTTAACTCCGCGCTCAAAGCGGCCTCATCCGGCTTCCCGCCATTCTCCAGCGCAAACCATTCCCGCAATCCCACCGAACCTTCTTTCGGAAATTCATGCTGCAAACCGGGCCATGGCTCGATGAAGGTCTGTAATCCCCTGCTCCGGTAATGCACCAGCGCCTTGAGCGAGAAAAGGTAGTTAGGGTCCATCCGACCTACTCCGATAAATACCTTCGTTTTCTTGTCGAGCGCCGCGGGATTCTTCATCCGCGAGTCGATGTGGCCGCCCATCAGGATCGCGCCTCCCGCGATCCCCGGCTCGGCTTGCAAGAGCGTATCAGTCATCCAGCCACCCTTACTATATCCCGCCAAGTAGACGCGCTTGAGATCCAGCCCCTGCGACTTTGCCAGCTCGTCACGAACATAGCGGAAGGCCTTCACCTCCATTGCAAGATCCGCCGGTTCAATTTTGTATTTCCCCCGCTGCACATACCCCATCCCCACTACGATCCAATCCTTCGGACCGGTGTGCGCCCGCGTCATCTTCCACTCCGGCTTGGCATTGAATCCGTGATAAGAAAACACCACCGGCCAAGACTTGGCGGGATCGTGATTCTCCGGAAACGAAACCAACACATCATCCGCAACCCCGGGCACCTTCAATTGAATTTCATAAGCCTGAAGCAAAGAGCCAAAGCTGAGCCCGAGAATAAAAAAAAGAGAATGAGATCGCGTCAACACAAGGGGCACTCTGAGCACTTCCTGAAAAATTACAGCCAAAATACCGCGCGCTTTCCCTGCCCGCTGACCTGATCCACACACCAGGACGGCATGGGCCGGACCGACGTTTCCAAACATCTCAAGGCTATGCATCAGGCCGGCCTTCTTTCGCAGCAAAGAGAAGGCGTCCGGGTGATCTATTCCGTCGCCAATCCCATGGTCATCCAGCTCTGCGAACTCGTCTGCGGAAAGCTCAACCGTGAACAAGAAGAGCAGCAGGGGATCGAATACCTCATTTAGTAATTCCTGCCTTCGCTAATTCCTTCGCCCAACATAGTCTCCCCTCGTGGCCGGTGACCTCGACTCTTTCTTCTCTGATGCGGATTGGCACCATCGTTTTGACGAGCACATCCTGGCGCATGGCAAGAAACTCTCCTCGCCCCGCTTCCTCAGTGCCCTCAATCTCGAGGAAATCGAGGACGGCTTCATCCTGACCTGCCGCGTCGACGATCACGATGCCGAAGTCAACCTCTGGCCCGAGTCCGACACTCATTGGGAATTCGACACCTCCTGCACTTGCGATTACGGCCCGCACTGCCCGCACGCCGCCGCGGCCCTGCTCCGCGCCTCTCGCCCGAATACCCTCGCCCGCCTTCTTCGCGGAGGAGGCGAGGTCGCGCCAGCTCCCAGGAAAACCTCCGCTCCAGCCGCAAAGGCTTCCGAAGAAGTCCACACCCCAACCTTTCACATCGAAGTCGCCGAGGAACCCACCTCCGGACGCGTGGTCCAACTTCTCCTCCAGGCTCTCAAGTCAAAACAACGTGATACCTGGCTCGTCGCACGCCCCGTCGTCCGCTACGGACCGCACGAATTTCCCCTCATCAAATCCAGCGAGGAATCCCCCGTCCCCCGCGACCGGGCCGCCGAGTTCCGCGCCATGGAAGAGCTCACCCAACTGGGCCTCACCAATCTCTCGACCAATCCCACCTACCGCTTCCTTCTTTCCCTGGCCAAAAAACAATCCACCGAATTCTCCGCCGAAGGATGTTGGTTTCCCGAACCCCACCTCTCCACTCCCGCGGTCTACTGGCCCTGGTTCCGTGCCAAGGCCGTGCCCATACTCGAAGCGAAAGGCTGGAAAATAGAAATCGATTCCGACTTCGGGTTCCAAGTTCATCGGCTCAACGACGAAGAACTCCACGCCTCGCTCGAACCCACTCCCGGCGGTTGGTTCACTCTCTCGGTCGGCATTGATCTCGATGGTGAACGTCTCGACCTCCTCCCCATCCTCACCGGCCTCCTCGACAGCGACACGCTCGACCAACTCCAGGATCTCGAAGACGACGAAACCCACCTCATCTATCTTCCCAGCGGCGGCGCCCTCCAAGTCCCCGCCGGACGACTTCGCACCATCCTCCACCACCTCGCCTCGCTAACCGACCCGAAAGCACCCTCGCTTCATCCTCTCGATGCCGCCTCGCTCCTCAACGACGAAGCCCTCCCCATCGACCCTCCCCCCGAACTCGTCGAGCTCCGCGCCCGCCTCAAAAAAGACAAGGAGGACGAAAGCCATTTCGAACAACCCGAAGGCCTCCTCGCCGAGCTCCGCGACTACCAAAAAACCGGCGTGGAATGGATGCGCTTCCTCTCCGCTCACAATCTCAACGGTATCCTCGCCGACGACATGGGCCTCGGAAAAACCCTGCAAACTCTCACCCACATTCTCCAACAAAAACAACGCGGTGTGGAAGGCCCCGTCCTCGTCATCGCGCCCACCTCCGTCGTCCCCAACTGGATGGCCGAGGCCAAAAAATTCACGCCTTCCCTCACCCCGCTCATCCTTCACGGCCCACAGCGCAAACGCGTCTTCTCCCACATTCCCCACGCCGATATCGTCATCACTTCCTTCGCCTTACTACAGCGCGACATCGACGAACTCAAAAAACATGACTTCGCCATCGCCATCCTCGACGAAGCGCAACACATCAAAAACCCCTCCGCCAAAGTCTCGCAGGCAGCCTGCCAGCTCAACGCCCGCCAACGCCTCTGTCTTTCCGGCACACCCATCGAAAATAACCTTGGCGAACTCTGGTCGCTCTTCCGCTTTCTCATTCCCGGCCTCCTCGGCTCGCTTGACCGATTCCGCAAGCTCTACCAAACTCCCATCGAAAAAGAAGAGGACGACGAACGCCGCGATCTCCTCCGCGCCCGCCTCGCCCCGCTCATTCTTCGCCGCACCAAAGATCAGGTCGCCAAAGAACTCCCGCCCAAAACCATCCTCGTTCACCCCGTCGAACTCAGCTCGGCCCAGCGCGACCTCTACGAAACGGTCCGCGCCACCATGGATAAAAAAGTTCGCGAAGCGATCTCTGCGCAAGGACTCGAGCAATCCCAGTTCGCCATCCTCGATGCCCTCTTAAAGCTCCGTCAAATCTGCTGCCACCCCTCCCTCCTCAAACTCCCACCCGGCGAGGTCAGAAAAACCGACAAGTCGGCCAAACTCGACTACCTCTTCGAACTCCTCGAAACCCTCTTCGCCGAGGGGCGCCGCGTCCTCCTTTTCTCCCAGTTCACCTCCATGCTTGCGCTCATCGAGCGCGAGCTCACCGCCCGCCGCATCCGCTACCTCCTCCTCACCGGAGCCTCCAAAAACCGCGGCGATCTCGTCGAGAAATTCCAAAGCGAAAACATCCCCATTTTTCTCATCTCCCTTAAAGCCGGCGGCACCGGCCTCAACCTTACCGCCGCCGACTCTGTGATCCACTTCGACCCCTGGTGGAATCCCGCCGCCGAAAACCAAGCTACCGACCGCGCCTACCGGATCGGCCAGGACAAACCCGTCTTCGTCCACAAACTCATCTGCAATGGCACCGTCGAAGACCGTATTCACCAACTCCAGCAAAAGAAATCCCACCTCGCCGACTCCCTCCTCTCAGGTGCCAGCCAGAGTAAGCCCGATCTGGAATCGCTTCAGGAACTCCTAAAACCGCTGGCCTAATTCCAAGATCGAGGCCAAGCTTCCCATATCGTGATCAGGTATCTTCTTCTTGCGTGTTTTCTCCTTGGCCTAGTCCATGGAGAGGAGCCGCGCATTCCAGAGTTCCTCCCCGACCTTAGCGCACCCGAATTCAAAACGCGCCAGGCAGCCATGGAAAAAATCCAGGCCTTTGCCAAAAAGAATCCCGAAAGCTTTCTCAAAGAGATCCCTCCTCTTCTGAAAAAAACCAAAGACCCTGAAATTCGCCTGCGACTCCGTGAGGTCGCGTTGGGCTTGAAATTCAAAACCACGAAATCACTTTTCGGATTCACCTTTCTCCTGAATCAAGCGAGCAAATTTGAAAATCAGATTGTTGCCGGAGTCGTGCTGATCGATGTCGTGGATGACCACCCGGCCAAACGCGATGGCCTCAGGGCACGAGACACCATCCTCGCTCTCAACGGGAAACCATTTCCCAGAAACATCCCCGAAGAGGAAATCCGGAAGATCTTCGCCTCACAAGCCCCAGGAAAAAAAGTGGCTCTCGTGGTGCAACGCGACGGGGAAACCATCGATATCGAGGTCAGTCCGATGGAGGTTGAAGTCGATCAGGACATTAAAGAAAAGCTCCTTCTCGATTTCGACGACTGGCTTCGCAAGCAAACAGAAGACTGATCGTTGTGGTTTCCACTGACTGACTTCCACAAATGGTTCGCTTCGTCTTCCTCCCCCGAGTCAGCCCTCCTGGAGCCAGGGAATAAAATTCCCAGGCTCCAATTTCGCTTGATGAAATGACAGATTGTCACTTTCCCCAGCTAGAAAGCTCCGGCCCAAGGCCAATTCCTATCAGAGTGAGTGAACCCTATCGAACCTCCCCGGGCCCGAAAGCAAACCCAAACTGCAACCAAACAGAATTCTCGGAACCCTCTTCAAGGTCGTCATGGTTATACTGCAGGCGCACGCGGGATCTGGTATCTTTGTAGAGATTAATTTCGCGGGTTAAGGCCAGGGAAAGTCGTTTCCGCTCCTCTGATGCGAAGGCATACTCCAGTTCGCCATCGTCGATTTCCGCTCCGGCTTCCACTCCTTCGATCCATCCATATCGAAAGTCGCCGACCCATTCATCGGAGAAACGATACTTCGCAACCGCCATCACACTTGATTGCGAGGTTTTTCCACGATTGGACGCATTCTCAGCATGTTCCCACTCCACTTCCCTGAGGTAATATTCGAGACCGAGGGAGATTTCCTTCCCTCCTGATTCCAACCCTTTTTCCCTCCAAGTGTAGGTATAGTCGGTCGAGTAAATCGAAGTATCATGCCCATAGCCGTTCTCTCCCCATGCACCATTCAAGCCAAAGCGGTGCTGGTGAAAGTCAGTGTGATTGTATCCAAATAAAACACGGACAGTAGCGAGATCCCCGGAAAAATAAGCATTCTCGCTTTCTTCTCCATGTCCGTGCTCATCCTCATCCTCGTGGTCATCCTCATCACCATGATCATCATCTTCTTCATGACCATGGCCATGCTCGACAGCCTCACCAAAGCTTCCGGAAATCGTAAAAAAACCTGTGTCGAATTCTCTCATCCAGGTGAGTTCTCCGCCATCAGTGCGCAGCCCTTCCTCACCCAGAAATAATCCAGTCGAAAGATTGGCATCAACAAAATCCCAGCTGTGCAAGTGCTGGTTGTTTTGACCTCCCAGTCGATTCAAGAATCGTCCGCCACGAATTTCAAAACCGTCCACTCCCGTATACTTTAAAAAACCCTCTTCCCACTCTGCTTCCATCTTGTGGTCCGGGGTGGTGAAAGCATTCATGTTCACAAACCCGGAGATGTCATCACCATAGTGCAGGTTCGTTCCCAGATCCAAACCCTGGAGCGCAAAGTTGTTATTCGGATCATGACCATGGGAAGCCAAGTCCTCGAGGTGATCCGCAGAACTCTCTCCCGCAATAGCCTGTAGGTGCAATGTCGGCTCCAATTTCAACTCTCCCAAAACCGGCGAAGCCGCTAACATACTCAATCCAATGATTCGCATAGCGCAACTGAGTTGCATTTACGCCCTGCGACGTCAAACCTGTATTTCGAAAAAAAAGACTGGCAATACCTACTTGAAAATTCCCATCCGCCTCGAGAAATTCCCCCCCCAACTCATGCTATCCTGAACACTTTCAACAGTAGCTCTCATCTTCACTTCACCTTGTCCCGGCATGTGTTCGCCTCCTTTGCCTTACTCATTTTGACTTTTGAGGACAGCCTCTTAGCGAAGTTGGAAATTGAAAGGGATTGCTGTTGATGAGGCAATCGGCTGGCCAAGACCGTTCATGGCGGCACTAAAACGAAACTTCTTGGATGCGCTGAGAGCTGCCAGATCCAGCGAAGGGTTCCCGCTGCTTTGGCGGATTTTGCTTCCAAGAACGTATCCCTTGGGTCCGATCGTCACCATCACGATCACCCGCCCCTGGATATTTTTTCGTTTTGCGCTTTTGGGATAACTTGGCGTAACCCGCGAAATTAGAGTCGGGTTTTTGGCCTTTTTACTGGCCAACGCTGCCCGTTGGCGGGCTATTCTTTTTTGCTCTTCCGCCTTTTTGTCCTTCAAACTCGGGCGGGTAGGTTTTGTGGCGAGAGCTTCTTCAGCGAAGGGATTTTCGAATTCCAGTTCTTCCAGGAATTCGATGGAAGTATGCTTGGGCGTGGGGATTGACACCAAGTTCGGGGAGAGATCTGTTAGAGAAGCAGATACTCTCGCTTGCCTTTGAATCGGTGATGGGAGGGTAAGCACGTTACGGGAATGCGCTTGGGGAGTCGGCTCCGCTTCTTTCGATTGCTCGTTGGTGCTTTTGTCGAGATAGGTCGTGAGAGCTGGTGAGGACGGGGGAGCAAGTTGGATCAGGTGTTGGGAGATGGCAATCGAAGCTAGGACGCCGCAAAGAGCAACGGAAATTCCGAGGGCTCCGGAAAAAGAAGAGAGGAGACGGGGAAGCAGGTCATTGCTCGAAGTCAACAGACTCGGGCAAGCCAGATCCTCCGAAATGGGAGCCAGTTTGAGCTTCCGGGATTCTGGACGCTTCTTGGTCATTACCTGAGCGAGAGATGGCGTTAATGCAAGTTACTTGCAAGAAAGAAATGAGAGATCGGACTCCATTCCCTTGATCGCGATGATCCTCCAGACAGGTGAAATTATCAACGCAGGAGAAAATTGCCTTCGTTTTCCACCTGAGACAGTTCAAACTTCAGCCAAGTCGTGAAAAAACAACTCTTACTCTGCCGGGAAAACGGATTACGCATCACTTCCACACTCAAGCAGACCCTAAATCTCCTCGAAAACGCCGCCGTTCCCATGTCCTTGGCCGAGCTTGAGGAAAAAATCACCAGCTGTAATCAGTCCACTGTTTACCGTTCGGTCCAACGACTCAAAAAAATCGGCGTAATTAAACAACTCAATTTTGCCGAGCAAGGGACAAAGTTCGCTCTGGCTACCAGGGAGGACAACGACGACTTTCTTATTTGCAAGGCCTGCGGAAAGGTTGAAGCGCTCGATTCCCCTTCGCCTCTCAACGATCTAAAGAACCGGCTGATGCAAAAGACTGGCTTTCGCGGGCTCTCGCATGAGCTCGAATTTTACGGGGTTTGCCCGCAATGTGTTTAGAGGAAATTCTTCTTTATAGGCTGAGATTGACTCATAGCAGGCGGCCTGCCCCATGAAGAAGGGGAAACAATTCGTCCTTCATTTGCATCAATCTAGATGAGCTTCTCGGTCACTCCCATTCATCTTGGGAAATTTCATTCCCAATCTCTCAACCTTTTGAACTACGACCGTCATATGAATGCGCGCTGACGCATTTTAAAATAGAACCATCTCGCAAAGCACACACCCTTTCCTGGAAGTCCAAGTTCTTGGGCCGACGGCTGGATACTAAACACAAAAAAGGCGGGACTCTCATCGTCCCGCCCCTTTGCAAGGCTATTCAGAAAATTAATTAACTAGCTGCGACGACGGCGGGCAAGGAATCCAATTGCCGAAAACACGACCAAGAGCGTCGATGATGGCTCGGGCACAACAACAAATGTGAAGGAAGAATCCGCAGTGTAAGGAACCGAGCCGGCTCCATCAGTGCGGGTTGCTGAGGCAGTGAAATCCAGAACGTATGTTCCCGTCTCGGTAAATGCCCAGTTCCGTTCTTCGTGTCCACCAGCGGGAAAAGTGAACGTATTCGTGGCTTCAGCCTCAGAAATTCCAAATTCGAAGGTTCCTCCATCGTTGAAGTAGAGAGAGAACTGTCCGGGGCCGGTCGATCCATTGAGCGTATATGAAACATCACTCCAAGTAACTCCGGCAGGTTGCTCAAGCTCTTCAGTCCCCAAGCCCAGAATCACCGATCCGACTCCGTCTGAGTCTTGAGAAATCAAGTAGAGAGTTGAGCCTTCGGTTGCTCCAGTGCCGCTGAGCAAAGCCGGATCCGTGCCAACGGGAACAACAACACTTTGATTAACTCTCACATCCAGTTCGTCGGCTTCATATTCCTCATCATCGACAATGACCCCGTCGACAGTGGCGGTGTCATCGTCTTCCCCGAGGTGATAGCCAAACTCAAATTCTCCATCGTGGAGGCCTACTGCAAAGTCCCCGTGCCCCGCCGTAAACAGGGCCGCCGTGGCGCTACCGGAAAAACCAAGGGTTGCGGAAAAGCAGAGAAGATGGGCCAAAGACCGTGGATTAACTGGTGCTGTTTTCATTACGGGGCGGACCCTAATTCTTAATGCAACTTAGTTGCAATAAAAATTTTGATTTTTATTCGGTAACGGTCTCCAGCCTGAAAAAAGAGGAATCTTGATCGGATGCCGGATTGAGAATGTCCCGCTTCATAAAAAGTGAGCGAGCATTTCCGGTGATAACCGGCCGCTCATGAAGGCGAAACGGCAGTCCGTCAGATCCGACCTCTCCCAAAGCAATGGGAAGTCCATTTCGCCCCCTCCCTGCCCCGATGATCTCCCACGATTCCAGGTCTTGTGAAAAAGAAGGAAAGAGAGCGGGGCCCTCATCGCTGAGGCTGTCCTTGTGAAGATCTCGCATGAAGCTGAAACGGCCGATCCGCTCGCGGCTGATTTTTCCGCTTACGGAACTTTCATCAAAAGTAACCGGATCCGCTCCCGCGACATCTAAGAGATATTCGAGCTGATTGGAGATCGCATCTCCGTCAAAGTTGCCGGCAGGATCGGAGAGGGCTCCCGCTGACAAATCATACGCCCGCTCGTAGCTGTCGGCCCATTCCAGATAGGAATGACCAGCGGACACATTTGCACCGCAACGCATCAGTAGTTGGCGACTCACCGAGACAGGGCTGTTGCCAGCATCGAATCCTGTCGCGACGAAGGACAAGTGATGGATCCCTTGTTCCGTAAAATATAGTTTGCCGGTCCGCTGTCCGTTCGAAATGAACCAGGAATCACTGGAGTCAAGTCCATCCCTGGTATCCACGAGAGTGGTGGAACTCAAGTCCATGGCGATCACTTCTCCGGGGCCTACATGCTTCACCAGGGTAAGCGAGACCCCTCCGTCAAATGTCGGCAAGCTGGTAGCTGAGACCACGGAAATGCCCACCGTGTCGCTAGTCGCCGGATTGTTGAGGTCAAAAGTAAAGGGCATTTCAAAACCCGTGATTGTTGGATTGCTCGAAGGCGTCGTCGCATGGAGATAGCAGTGCTGCTCGGCGTATGTGACCGATACACTACTGTCGCGACAGAGGAGCGCCCAGTCGTCCCCGTCCAAGGAAAGGCTGGCCTCCATCTCTGATAAGGCCCCTTCATGGGGCACTTGAAATGTCATGGTGAAGGGATGAGAGGTATCAGTTCCGTCATCAAGCCTGCCGTAGACTTCCATGTTCACCTTGTAGACGCCCGGCTGCGTAAAAGCCCAGTTATAGTGTGTATGAGCCCCCGGCCGGAGGATAGTGATCTCGTCATCAGCATCGATGCCATCGGAAGTATCAAAACCGATTTTCCGGGGAGCAAATCCGCTGCCGTCCTGCCATGTCCCCAAAAGGCCCCCCCGGTCCGGCCCCGAACCGGTCATGGAAAGCAGACGCAAGTTGATGTTCCCGTTTCCAATCGGTGTGTAACTGTCGCCACTCCCGGTCAGAAAGGCGTTGTTCGGAATGAGAACCCGGAGGCCGAGGAATTGCGTACCTTCGACAAAGCCCTGCGGGATTCTCCAGATGGGAACTCCCGCCGGGAGGAAAAAATCGGTCGCGCTCCCCGAGACCTGGCGTGTCAAAGGCGGGAGGACGAACTCGAGGGCATCGGCCTCAATGCGAACAACGTCATTGCCGCCGGGATTATCGAAGCTGGTGCTCAGAGTATACGAGACTCCCGCCCACCAACCGGCCTCCTCATCATACTCCATCTGAATCTCAGTATGTCCTCTGAGCAAGTCGAAGGAAGGAGACGAGGCCACGGCCAAGGGAGCCAGGATAGGTGAAAGCAAGGCGCTGGCGAAGAGCGCACAGAGATTTTTATTGCAATAAATTTGCATTAGTGGGAAAGAACCGGAAGTGAGGTTGAGACACAAGACTTTTTTATTTCTCTGCGCCGCAACCTTAATTTCTTTGGGCCAGGAGAGCAATCAGGAGGAGGACATTAGCGAGTTGCCATCTGAGCAAAGCATGGGCCTGGATGGGATCTATGTTCTGGAAGATATTGAGGTGGTCGCTTTTTCCGAGGAGGGCGCGAATTCCGGCTCCATCATGCGCGATTTCTTTGGAGGCGATACGGGACTCTCTTTTGGAAGTGGCTTTTCATCCACCATGGGGGGAGAACGACTTCAGCGAATCTTGAGACCAACTCTTGGAGACACCCTAGCGGGCCAACCCGGAGTGACTTCAAGCTCGTACTCTTCGGGAGCGACCAGGCCGATCATTCGGGGCTTGGATGGTTTTCGGGTGGCCACCCAGATCGATGGACTCGGAACAATGGACCTCGGGCCGGAAAGTCCCGACCACGGAGTGGCCATCGACCCTCTCATTGCGAAGTCCATCGAGATTCATCGAGGCCCGTCGGCTTTGCGCTTTGGAAGCGGGGCGATTGGTGGTGCGGTGAACACCATTACCGGCATCCGACCGACCTTGATCCCGGAAGGGGGTTGGGAAGCAACTTTGACGACTGGCTACAATACCCAAGGGGACGGGAAACATGCCAAGCTCGGCGCCAAGGTTGCAGAGGGTTTATGGGCTTTCAGCTTCTTCACCAGTCAGCATGAATCGGGCGACACTTCCATCCCGGGCCGGGCATGGACGCAGGAATATGAAGACGTGATTCAGCCCCGAACATTTGATGGTGGTCCTATTTTCCTCCCAAATCCCATAAAAACTCTCCCCAACTCTTATCATGATTCAGCGACATATTCAGTCGGAGCAAGCTTTGGAGTCCCTGATTCGGTCGAGTTTGGACTTTCGCTTACCCGATTCGATTCAGACTACGGGATTCCTTATTTCTATGATGGAACCGAAACTGGCAGGCCATTCGGGCAATCACATACGGAGTCCGAACTCAGCCGTATCGATACTGACTTTAGTTATATCCCGCAAGGTGGTTGGGGACCATTCAGTAAATTAACAGCCCGGCTCGCGAAGGGATGGTACGACCGGGACGAGAAGTTCGAAGGTCTGAATCTAGGCGACATAGAATTGGACGAGGGAACCAATTTTACCGGGATCGCATTTGAGCGTGATGCCACGGAGGCTCGATTTGAACTGTACAACGGAGATCGTGATTCCCTACTTCACGGGATCACGGGAACTCACTTCGAGAAGAGTCGTCTCCACGCTCGACGGTTCACCCTTCAAGTCGCCGGAACGGACGATACGCTTCTGAAGCAAGAAACAGCTGCATATTATTCCACGCAAAAGTTATCGTGGGACGAATGGAGTCTCGAACTTGGGGTGCGTGGAGATTTTGGAGACGTCTCACGAACAGATCCCGGCAACGCTCTTGTCGATGAGCGAACAAATACTTTCTCGCAATCGATGTCTTTAGGGTGGGATACCGACCGAATCCCAGGCCTGGTGCGATTCGGTGCAAAATTAACCGCATCTCTGACAGAGAGAGCTCCCTCAGCGGTGGAGCGCTACGCCTTTTGGGACAATGAATCGCTTGGTAACATCATTATTGGCGGTGACGTCGCAGCGGTCTTTTTGAATGACATCGATGGCCCGCTTGATAATGAAAAGGCAAAACATATTGAGCTCTCCTTTGCGGCAGATTGGGGCTGGGGAAGCGCGATTCTAACAGGATATGAAACCGGTTTCGATAATTTCATTTTTCTGGAACCCAGACCCGACCTCGGATTCGAGAACACCGCAGTCTACGTCGCGAGAGACGCCACAATTCGAGGAATCGAAGCGATGACGAGATTTTCGTTGTGGGAGTCAAAAGACCTGGAACAAAAACTGGAATTGGAACTATCGGGAGACTGGATGGAGAGCCGGGACCTTGAGAGGGGACAGGAACTTCCCCGCATGCCAACCGCGAAGATATCAAGCATGCTGACTTACGAAATGCCATCGTGGGATTTTCACCTCGAGCTCAGGCGAAGCTATGGGAGTGGGAGCACCCCGCTGGAGCCGATTCCTGAATTTTCAACCTCACCCTACACCCTTCTGAACGCAGGAGCCACGTGGCAACCCGCGTGGGCAGATGACGCCCTCACGATTTCCCTGCGCGGCACCAACCTACTGAACGAAGAAATCCGCGAGCACACCTCCTTTCGAAAAGAAACCTCTCCTCAGCCCGGAAGAGGGGTGAGTGTGGAGCTTGAATGGACTTTCTAACATTTCGAAAAAGAAGGGTTCCGGCAGATCCACTCCCGGGGTGCAGAAAACCCAACCCTATCGTCGCCTCTCTTGCGAAAGAACACCACGCTGTTCATATCAAAACTCAGGAAGTTTTTAACGCCGCCGCCAAAGTCGCTCCGCCCGAACAATGAATCTGGGATGGCGTCCATCCCCTGCCCCAGGGACACGAACTCATCGCCCGCAATTGGATCGAGAAAGTCAACGCCCGTTGGGGCTGAGCTAACGGCCTCCCGCTCCAATATTCTCGATCAAGCCAAGGGATAAGAATTCTTCCTCCTCCGTGTTCATCCTGCACATGAGGCAGAACCTGATCCAACCGAGATAAGGAATACGGAAAACCACCTAATTAATAACGTGGCGGGGTCCTGATTTTCATATCTTTAAAAAGCAACCATTCCATGTGCCATATCGGCTTGAAACAATCGAAGACCTCTCCCGGTAATCTGAACATGAACTACCGCATCGCCCACTTCGACGATATAGACGCCGTCCCCTGCCCCTGCGGAATGTCCAAACGCGCCTTTGTAACACCGGATAATCCGACCGCGTCGATTCACTACGTTGACATTTCTCTCGATGCCAAAACACACTATCACAAGACCTTCACCGAGATCTATCTCATCCTCGAAGTGGAAGGTGAGGCCTTCATCGAACTCGACGGCGAGCGCCTTCCGGTCAAACCCATGACCACCATCATGATCCAGCCCGGCTGCCGCCACCGCGCCGTAGGAAAAATGAAACTCATCAACACCGCCATCCCCACTTTTAATCCTGAAGACGAGTGGTTTGACTAAGAGAAAAGTGATGAAAGGAATGCAATTTATTTTTCAAGAGATCAGGAAAATGACGCTCTCTCTCAAGTGGAAAGCTCTCCTTCTTCTCTCTGCCGTATGCTTCGCGCCAACCACAGTTTCAGCAGATGAACCCCCCTGGAAGAACGGAAGGCACACCCTGACAGTCGACGAGCGAAAGCGAACGTTCATCCTCGAAATTCCCCCGGAGCTCAAAGCCGGAGCTCCCCTCGTCATGGTCTTCCACGGGACTGGTGGCTCCGCCGCAGCGGCGCAACGAAACTGTGGCTTTAGCGCGCTCATCGAGAGCCAAAACTTCGTTGCCGTTTACCCGAATGCCACGCGTGAAACCAATCCTGAAAAAACGCCTCAGTTTCAGGTCGACTATGAATTCCAACGCGGCTGCAAGGTTGACGATGTTCGCTTTATCAAGATCCTCCGGGATCGTCTCGTCAAGGATCTCAAGCTTGATCCCGGCGCCGTGTTCGCAACCGGCATGTCAAATGGTGGCGACATGAGTTATTTCCTGGCCAGCCAAAAAAAGCCCTTTGTCAAAGCAATCGCCCCGGTCGCGGGGACGATGATGGTGTCATGGGGAAAAGGACTCAATCCAAAGAAACGAACCTCGATTTTAGCGATCCACAGTCGCGACGACAAAATAACTTTGTGGGAAGGTGACCTCGACAATAGAGACGGCTGGGGCGCTTACTACGGCATCGAGGCCGTCATGAACCTATGGGCCGAGGGCCTTGCTCTGACACCCGCAGTGACAAACGACAAAACGAAAGGTCGCCAACTCCGCAAAGGCCTTGTCCGCAGAAAATGGCAAACAGAAAACGATGACACCGAAATGAAACTTTATGAGTTCGAGAGTATTGGACACACTTGGCCACCCTACCTCGGCAATAAGGACGTCAGCACTGCCGGGGAGATTTGGAGTTTCTTCGATAC
>JAQWZU010000044.1 GCA_029253285.1 Akkermansiaceae bacterium
GCCAACTCAGCTATCTCCGAAGGCTTACCCATCCGTCCGATCGGTTGATACTCGGAGAGCTTCTCAAACATCTCCGCGCGCTCTTCCTCGGGATAGTTCTTTTCAAGGTAGCCGTCCACAAAGGGCGTATGCACCCGAGCCGGGCAAATGCAGTTCGAGCGAATCCCCTGATCAATATAATCCTTCGCCACCGAGAGCGTCATCGAGAGAGCTGCTCCTTTCGACATCGAATAGGCAAAGCGATCTTGAATTCCCACCTTCGACGCAATGGACGCCATGTTGAGAACCACACCGCCACCTTCCGCGAGCATCTTAGGAACCGCGAAGTGGAGGCAATGATAGATCCCCTTCACATTCACCCCGTAGATTTTGTCCAACTCCTCGGGTGTGGTATTGGTAACATTGCCAATCGAGGCAATCCCCGCGCAATTCACCAAAATATCCACTCGCGGAATCTTCTCAAAAACCGCCCGCACCGACTCGGTATCAGAGACATCGCACTGGAGGCATTCCGCACTTCCGCCAGCCTCCTTGATCAAAGCCACCGTCTCTTCGCCCGTTTCCTCTTGCAGATCAAGAATGACGATATGATTTCCATCCCGGGAAATCCGCTCGGCAATCGCCCGACCAATCCCTGATCCTCCTCCGGTAATAATCGCGTTTTTCATCTTCTCTCTCTGGAACGTGGGAGAGCTTACATCTTCCGTTCCCTTTGCCCATGCCAGATCCTCCCTTTTTTACAGGAAGAAACATCCGGTATTGAGCCGACACCCTCCTCTCTGAGCAAAAGCGGAGCGTAGCCGCGGACCTTTTAAAAAACCGCTCGTTGACTGAAATAACCGGGCTCTCCAGCCAGCACTTCGATCACCCGACACCTCAATATTTACCCAAAAACTGTGATTTGGGTGAAATTAATTAATCGCAGATTCTCCGTAGAATTTGGGCCAACACGTCGTATTCTTCCGTGAGAAAAATTTTGATATGAAGTCACGCCGCCAATTTCTTCGCGACCTCGGAGCCTCCGCCGGTACCCTGCCGTTTATCTCGGCTCTGCCTTCATTTGCTGAAAAAGCCGCCGTGGGTCGGAGACAGCGCATTATTTTTATGTTTTCGCCCAACGGAACCTTGCCCGACAAGTTCTGGCCTGGTGGTGACGGGAAGCTCGTCAATTCCAAGATTCTTTCCTGCCTCGCTCCCTTCGAGAACCAAACTGCCGTTCTGAAAGGCCTCTCGAACCGCGTCGGCGGCGACGGCGACCGTCACATGCGCGGGATGTCCTGTCTCCTCACCGGAGCTCGTCTTCACCCCGGAAACATCCAGGGCGGATCGGACTCCCCTGCCGGCTGGGCTTCTGCCATCTCCATCGACCAGGAACTTAAAAACTTTCTCCAGAAAAACGAAACGACTCGCACGCGTTTCGGCTCGCTCGAGGTCGGCGTCGCCGTCCCTGATCGCGCGGATCCATGGACTCGCATGAGCTACGCCGGCTCCAACCAACCTCTCGCCCCCCTTGACGACCCCTACCAGATGCTCAACAAGCTCTACGGTCAGTCGAAGGACCGCGAAGCCTACGCCTCGGTCATCGATGCTCTCGGCTCCGACTTAAAAAAGATCTCCAAGACTGTGGGTGCGGAAGACCGCCAACTCCTCGAGCAACACCTCACCCTCGTTCGCGAAATGGAGCAGGAGATGGCGGCCTCGGCCAAGTCAGGAAAGCTCGTTCATCCCGAGCCCGAGCTCGACCCCAACATCGAACTCACCAACGATAATACCCCGCAACTCGCCCGCATGCAGATGGACCTTCTCGTCAACGCGATGGCCAACGACATGTGCCGCGTGGGAACTCTTCAGTTCATGCGCTCGGTCGGACAAGCCCGCATGCGCTGGCTCGGCATCGAGGACGGCCACCATTCGCTCAGTCACGAGCCCGACAAAAACGAAGGGGCTCAGGACAAGCTCGAGAAGATCAATATTTGGTTCTCCCAGCAACTCGCCTACCTCGCCAAACGCCTCCGCGACACTCCGGAGCCCGGCGGCAATGGCAACATGCTCGACAACACCTCCATCGTTTGGGTCAACGAACTCGGCAAAGGCAACACCCATACTCTCGACGACATTCCTTTCGTCATCGTAGGAGGAGGGTCCGGCATCAAACCCGGCTATCGCCAAGTTGGCAACAATGTTCCCCACAACCGTCTGCTCCTCACTCTCGCCCAATCGATGGGCCACAACATCACGACCTTCGGTGAAGGAAAGTGGTGTGAAGGCGGCGCGCTGAATTTAGCGTAGAGTCTCCCCTCTCTCAAGGGCTCCACTCTTCAGACTTATCCCACAGGCAAAGCCGCTATCCAAAGCATCCCATGCCCCCCGCAGCAAAGCCGGATTGTTGGGTGCCATCGCCTTGGAATCCCCTTGCCACACAATGAAATCCCTCTAATTTCACCCCTTTCGATAGCTCCCTCAAGATTGTTCCGTTTCCTAGTTTCATGCATTTCCGCACTTTCCTCTTCCTCGGCTGCCTTTTGGGTCTCATCAGCAATAGTTTAGCTGCTACCGAGTCTCCAAAACCAGTCAGCTACTACACCGACATCCGCCCGATTTTTGAGGCAAACTGCGTCGGCTGCCACCAACCTTCCAAGAACAAGGGTGGCTACATCATGACCGATTTCGCCCGTCTTCTCGAAGGTGGCGAAGATGATGTCGCAGTTGTTCCCGGAAAGCCGAAGGAAAGCTATCTCATCGACGAAATCACGCCCGACGCCGAGGGCAAGGCCGAGATGCCTAAGAAGAAGGACCCGCTTCACGAAGTTGAAATCGCTCTCATCACCCGTTGGATTTCCGAAGGAGCGAAAGACGATACTCCGGAAAACGCCCGTCAGCGTTACGATCAAGACAACCCGCCGATTTACACCAAGCCGCCCGCCATCACATCAGTTGACTTTTCGCCTGATGGACAACTCCTCGCCGTCGCGGGATTCCACGAAGTCCTCCTTCACAAAGCCGACGGATCAGGCAGCGTCGCTCGTCTCGTAGGGCTCTCCGAGCGAATTGAGTCCGTTCGCTTTTCACCCGACGGCACCAAGCTCGCCGTCACCGGCGGTCGTCCCGGTCGCATGGGCGAAGTGCAGGTTTGGGATGTTGCCAAGAAGAGCCTCATCCTCTCCGCGTCCTCCACTTTCGATACCGTTTACGGAGCGGCTTGGTCACCGGACGGAACCAGAATCTCTTTCGGCGGATCCGACAATACGGTGCGTGCCATCGACGCCAAGACCGGCGAACAAGTCTTCTTTCAGGGCGGACACAACGACTGGGTCTTCGACACTGCATTCAACCCCAAAGGCGACCACGTTGTTTCTGTCAGCCGCGATATGACGGTCAAGCTCACCGAGTTCAAAACCGAGCGCCTCATCGACAACATCACTTCAATCACTCCCAAAGCTCTCTCCGGTGGCATCAGCTCCGTTGTCAGCCACCCCACCCGCGATGAAATTGTCGTCGGAGGTGCCGATGGCGTTCCCAAACTCTACCGTATCTTCCGAAACACCGCTCGCAAGATTGGCGACGACGCCAATCTCCTCTTCGAATTCCCTCCCCTTGAAGGCCGCATCTTCGCTGTCGACATCTCCAAAGACGCCAAACGTATCGCTGCCGGCAGCAGCCTCGATGGCAAAGGTGCAATCCACATTTACGAAGTCGATCCCAACGCCAAGATCCCAGCCAACGTCGCGGCCGCCATCAAGCAACCCACTCATCAGCGCAACGCCGACATGAAAAAGGCGCTGAAGAAATATTTCGCCGAAGGACAAAAAACCCTCGCCGCTATTCCAGTCGAAGACAGCGGTATTTATGCCGTCGCTTTCAATCACGACAGCTCCCGCCTCGCCGCTGCCGGCACCGATGGAAAGATTCGCCTTATCGATACTGCCAATGGCAAACTCATCAAGTCCTTCCTCCCCGTTCAGATCACTCAGGAGCCAGCCCTGGCCAAAACCGGCACCACCAAGAAAGCCGCTCTGGATAAACGCAAGCCCCTCGACGCCGAAAAGATCCCCGCCGGACGCACCGTCACCAAGCTCAGCGTAGCGCCAAATAACATCACCATCGATACCCCCTATCGCTACGCGCAGATCGTCGTTTCAGCCACTCTCGATTCCGGCGACGTCATCGACGTGACCCGCCTGGTCAAAAAGCAGATCAAGGGCAAGGGCACCACTGTTTCAAATACCGGCATCGTGCGCAGCGCCATCAACGGCACCAGCGAGATCACCTTTTCCATCGCCGGACAGAGTATCGCCACTCAAATCAAGACCTCCGGCCAGGAACAGGACACCACTCTATCATGGACCAAGGACGTCAATCCCGTCATCGCCAAGATGGGGTGCAACGCCGGCACCTGCCACGGCGCGAAGGATGGCAAGAACGGCTTTAAACTCTCGCTGCGGGGTTACGACCCCATCTACGACGTGCGCGCCTTTACCGACGACATCGCCTCGCGTCGCGTCAACCTGGCCTCGCCCGACAATAGCCTTATGCTTCTCAAAGCAACCTCCGCCGTCCCACATGAAGGAGGCCAACTCACCACGCCCCACGACGACTACTACAAGATCGTCCGCTCTTGGATCGCCAAAGGTGCCAAGCTTGAAAAGAAGACCACCAAGGTCACCAAAATCGACGTCTTCCCCCTCAACCCCGTGGTGCAAAACATCGGCGCAATGCAACAGATGCGCGTCGTCGCCACTTACCCAAATGGTGAGACCCGCGATGTCACCACCGAGGCCGTCGTCTCCAGCGGAAATGGCGAAGTCGCCGAAACAGTCAAAGGCTATCCCGCGCTCGTCAAGGTTCTCCGCCGTGGCGAAGCGCCCATCCTCGTCCGTTACGAGGGCGCCTACGCCGCCACCACCGTCACCGCAATGGGCGACCGCAGCGGCTTCGTTTGGAACAACCCGCCCAAGTTCAATCAGATCGACTCCCTCGTTTCAGAGAAGTGGTTGCGCATGAAAACCCTCCCTTCCGAAATTTGCACCGACCTTGATTTCGTCCGCCGCATCTATCTCGACCTCACCGGCCTCCCTCCCACCGCCGCTCAGGTAAAGTCATTCCTCTCCGACGTTCGCCACTCGCAAGTCAAACGCGACGCCTTGATCGACTCGCTCATCGGCAACCCGGAGTTTGTGGAATTCTGGACCAACAAGTGGGCCGACATGCTTCAAGTCAACCGCAAGTTCCTCGCCCCGCAGGGTGCCAAGCTCTTCCGCGAATGGATTCGCAAGGAAGTCGCCAACAACACCCCTTATGATGAGTTCGCCCGCAAGGTCATTACCGCCACCGGGTCCAACAAGGACAACCCGGCCGCGTCTTACTACAAGATCCTACGCACTCCGGAAGAGACGATGGAAAACACGACCCACCTCTTCCTCGCCACGCGATTCAATTGCAACAAATGCCACGACCATCCCTTCGAACGCTGGACTCAGGACAACTACTACGAGATGGCTTCATTCTTCGCGCATGTCGGATTGAAAAGCGACCCCGCCAGCGGCAAGAGCAAAATCGGCGGCACCGCGGTCGAAGGGGCCAAGCCGCTCTACGAGATTGTTTATCAAAACAAAAAAGGCGAATTGAAGCACGAGCGCACCGGCGAAGTCATCACGCCCGCCTTCCCCTACCCAGCCAAGCATGCCGGGAAGAAAGAAGCCCCCCGCCGCGATAAGCTCGCCGGATGGATCACTTCCCCCGACAACCGCTACTTCGCCTCCAGCTACGCCAATCGTATTTGGGGCTACATGATGGGCACCGGCATCATCGAGCCACTCGACGACATCCGCGCCGGCAATCCTCCCTCTAATCCCGAGCTTCTCGATTGGCTCACGAAACACTTCGTCGAGAGCGGCTTCGATGTCCGCGAGTTGATGCGCGTCGTTTGTAAATCCCGCACCTACCAACTCTCCATCGAAACCAACAAGTGGAATAACGACGACACCATCAATTTCTCCCACGCCAAAGCCCGACGCCTTCCCGCCGAAGTTCTTTACGACTCCATCCACGCCGTCACTGGAGCCAGCAGTCGCTTCCCCGGAGTCCCTGCCGGAACACGCGCCGCTTCTTTGCCCGACGTCGGCGTCAAGCTCCCCGATGGTTTCCTCTCCAACTTCGGTCGCCCCGTTCGTGAAAGCTCCTGCGAATGCGAACGCAATACCGACATGCAACTCGGCCCCATCATGGCTCTTCTCAGTGGACCCACTGTCGGCAATGCCATCAACGATCCCAAGAACGCCATTTCCCTGATCGTCAAGGACACCAAGGATGATCGCAAGATGATCGAGGAACTCTTCTACCGCATCCTCAACCGCCCACCCGCCGAGGCCGAGGTTAAGGCCACCCTGACCCACTTCAGCGAAGGCATTGATCAAGACCACGCCACTTTGGAGAAAGCTCTTGCCGAGCACTTGCAAAAACGCGATCCCGCCTTGCCGGCCGCCGAAAAAAAACGCGAAGACGACATCAATGCCGCCAGGCTCGCCATCACCAATCGCGAGAAGGAGATTAAGCCCGATATCGACGCGAAGGAAAAACAACGCAAAGAACGCATCGCAAAACTCGACGCCGAAAAGAAAGCCTACGACAAAGGCTTTCCAGCCAAGATCGCAGCCTGGGAACAAGACCTCACCGGAGGCGCCTCACCTTGGACTCACTTGCAAGCAAGCGAGCTCAAGTCGACCAGCGGAAGCAAACTCACCGTGGAAGCCGATCAGACGATCTTCGCTTCCGGTAAGAATGCCAAAACTGAATACTTCGTTTCCACTCCCACCAAGCTCACCGGCATCACCGCGGTCCGGCTTGAAATGCTCGCCGACGATCGTCTTCCCGGCAAAGGGCCCGGACTCGGAGGCGGTAACTTCGTACTCGGCGAATTTGAATTAGAAGTCGCCCCCGCCTCCAATCCCACGAAGTTCCAGAAAATCAAATTCAACACCGCCAAGGCCAGTTTTAGTCAGAAGAGCTACGAAGTGGCCAAAGCCATCGACGGCAAACCCGGTGGCCCCAATGCCGGTTGGGCCATCTCCCCGCAGGTTGGCAAAAACCAAACCGCCATCTTCGGCATTGGCCAGCCCATCGGACACGACGGAGGCAGCATTCTCCGCTTCACCCTGAAGCAGCACTTCGACGACCGACACCTCATCGGAAAGTTCCGCCTCTCCATCACCACCAGGACCGGCCCCTTGCCTTTCCTTGTTCCCGATAGTGTGAAGGCTGTTCTTGCCCTCGCTCTGGAAAAGCGAAACGACAAGCAGTCTGCCGAACTCACCAAGTATTTCCGCGAGAACGATTCCGCGCTCAAGGCTCTCGACGGACAATTGGTAAATGCCAAAAAGCCGCTCCCCACCGACCCCGAGCTGGTCAAACTTCGCAACCATCTCGCAGCGATGGAAAAAGTTCCGCGTGCCGATGCCCTGCACGATCGCCTACGATACGATCTCGACCTCAGCACCAGGCAACTTTCCCAACGCCGACTCACCGGCGCCCAGGATCTCGCTTGGGCTCTCATCAATACACCCGCCTTCCTCTTCAACCGATAACCGATACCCACCAAAGCCATGTTTAGAATCCCAGGACAAGCCGCCAAAGACGTCTGCGACCCGAACGCCGGAGTCACCCGACGCGATGTATTACGAGTAGGCGGCGCCGGCATGCTCGGCATGTCGCTCGGCACGCTCTTCCAGGCCAAAGCCCTCGCCGAAGCCAAGAAGGAAAACCACGCGCCCGGTTGGGGCAAGGCCAAGAGCATCATCATGGTCTACCTGCAGGGCGGACCGAGCCACCTTGACCTTTGGGACCCGAAGGAAAACGTGCCCGACAATGTGAAGAGTGCCTTCAAGTCCATCCCCACCAAAATCCCCGGCACGCACTTCACCGAGATCCTGCCCAAACTCGCCAAGGTTAACGACAAGTTCACCATGATTCGTTCGATGAGTTACACGCCGAACGGGCTCTTCAACCACACCGCCGCGATCTATCAAATGATGACCGGCTACACCACCGACAAGGTGAGCCCCTCCGGCCAACTCGAGCCGCCGAGCCCGAAAGACTTCCCCAACTTCGGTTCCAATCTCGTCAAGATCCGCCCGATGGAGGAACCCATGCTTCCCTTCGTCATGCTCCCCCGCCCGCTACAGGAAAGCAACGTCGTCGGAAAAGGTGGCGCAGCCGGATTCCTCGGCAAATCATACGATCCCTACACCCTCTATCCCGGTGGCGACGACATGGACATGACCAAGATGACGCGCATCAAGATCGACGATCTCCAATTGCGCCCCGACGTCTTTTCGCTGCGTCTCAAACGTCGCGCCAGTCTCCGCAGCGCCATCAACGCGCAGATGCCTACCATCGACAAGGCCGTCGAGGAATACTCACTCGACAAATACTACGACCGTGCGCTCAACCTCATCGTAAGTGGCCGCGCACGCGAAGCCTTCGCTCTCGAACAAGAAACCGAAAAGACCCGTGAAGCCTATGGCAAAAATACCTTTGGCGACAGCTGCCTCCTCGCCCGCCGCCTCGTCGAAGCCGGCACCCGCGTCGTCGAAGTGATCTGGCCCAAGGTCGCCAACTCCGACAACCACTCCTGGGACACTCACAAAGGCCTCACCAAACGCATCAAGGATCAATCCGGCCCCATGCTCGACAACGGCCTCTCCACCCTCATCTCCGACCTCGATGACCGCGGCTTACTCGACGAAACCCTCGTCGTCGCCGTCGGTGAATTCGGCCGCAGCCCGCAAAAAGGCGTCAGCACCTCCGGCAACGGAAACAGCGCCGATGGCCGCGACCATTGGCCCTACTGCTACACCAGCGTCATCGCTGGAGCCGGCATCAAACGCGGCAACGTCCACGGTAAATCCGACGCCACCGGCTCAGCCCCCACCGAGGACCCCGTCCACCCAGGCGAGCTCCTCGCCACCATCTACCACGCCTTCGGCATCGACCCTGAAACCATGGTCATGAACCACCTCAACCAACCGAGGGAATTGGTAAAAGCCAAACCGGTCCTGGATCTCTTTGCCTAGTAATTCTGGGGACTGACTTCGAGCCACAAGAATCCCGAATCTTGGGACTCTACAGGCCCAGCAATCTGGAGGGCCCGAGCGATAGGCTGCGGGAAGCGATGGTAAGTCTCCCATCAAGGGAGGGAAGACCTCCCGGGCATCGAGATCATCTGCACCGCAAAAATTGGGAGAAGCTTACAGTCGTTCCACTGCAATTCGCGCCCTTCTGGGTCTTCGTGATCGAGAGGAGCGAAGAAGAAACGATCGATTAATCCAAGACACGGCAAGTGGCATGGTTCGGAAGAAGTCATTTTGGTTGATAAGGCATCTTGGCTTTCGACTCCTTTAACCAATCATTGAGTTCCTTGAGCATCTTCTGCGCAATCTCTGGCTTCGACTTGGAAAGATCGTTCTTCTCACCAATGTCAGCCTTGAGGTCATAAAGCTCGATCGAATCGTCATCGTAGAATCGAATCAACTTATGGCGCCCTGTCACCACGGCTCCAGCGAGACGATTTCTCTTGTGAAAAGCGTAGTTGGGATAGTGAAAGAAAACCGACTTACGCTTCAACTCACTCTTTCCAGTGATCAAAGGAATGAGGCTCTCGCCATCTTGGGGCACTCCGGGCTTGGGCTTGAGGCCAGCCACTTCGAGGAGAGTCGGAAAGACATCAGTGGTCACAATAGGCACCCCGTTCTTACTTCCCGGCTTCACTTTGCCCGGCCAGCGAATGACCCAGGGAACTCGAATGCCACCTTCGTAGATGTGTCCTTTGTTGTCTCGGAGCGGACCATTGGTAAAGAGCGAGCCGTTGTCCGAAGTGAAAATGACAAGCGTGTTGTCTGCGACACCAAGATCATCGAGTGACTTCAGAACCCGACCAATCGAACGGTCCATTCCTTCGATCATCCCGGCATAAGCAGGGTTCTCGATGCCACGCTTCTTGTATTTCTCGATCAAGTCTTCGGGAGCCTCGATGGGATAATGCACCGAGTAATTCCAAAAGGTCAGAAAGAAGGGCTTCTCTTTATTCTTCTTCAAAAAAGAGATGCATTCATCTGCCATGCGCGCAGGCAAATACTCACCCTTCTCACCATCCTCGAGCGCCGGAATACGATAAGGAGCAAAGAAGCTCGGCGGCCCGCCACGGTCACACCCTCCGATATTCAAATCGTAGCCCTGAAACTCCGGACGCAGCAACGGCTCCCACTTTTCCCCCGACTCGTTGTTCCCTTTGCGATGAGAGAGATGCCACTTCCCAACAAAGCCGGTGGCGTATCCCGCTTCCTTCTTCAACCGTTCCGCAATCGTCTCCGCGGCAAGCGGCAGATAGGTCAGCTTCGTGGCTCCAGCTTGGACTCGTCCTTTGGGAACCATCCCCTCTTTATGGCCAGGAGCATGATTGGTGATCCCGAGTCGCGCGGGAGAAATACCAGTCATCATCGCGGCCCGGGTGGGCGTGCAAACCGACGCGGCAGCATAACCTTGCGGGAAGATCATTCCTTCCTTCACAAACTGATCGAGAAAAGGTGTCTCAAGATCTTTGTTTCCCTGAAAGCGGGTATCCCACCATCCAAGATCATCGGCCATGATAACCACGATATTGGGAGGGGCGGCAAAGCTCGAAACCGCCGAAGCGATCAGCAGAGAGATGATTGATTTTTTCATCAGACTAAAAGATCTTTGACGACGTGCCCGTGAACGTCGGTGAGACGGTAATCACGTCCCTGAAAGCGGTAAGTAAGCTTCTCGTGGTCGAATCCAAGAAGATGCATCCAGGTGGCTTGCAAGTCATGCACGTGCACCTTATCGCGAGCGACCGAGAATCCGAGTTCGTCCGAGGCGCCGTGAGTGTATCCGCCCTTCACGCCGCCCCCGGCCATCACCATGGTGTAGCAATCCGGGAAGTGATCGCGCCCGAGAACTTTCCCTTTGGAGGTCCGTCCTTCACGGAAAGGCGTGCGTCCAAATTCACCACCGAGAATGATCAGCGTGTCATCGAAAAGCCCGCGCTCTTTGAGATCTTTAATTAACGCGGCAACCGGTTTATCCATCGTGGCACATTTGTTCGTCAGACCATCGCGGATATCTTCCTTCGGATTAGTTCCGTGGAAATCCCACCCCCAGTCAAAGAGCTGCACAAAGCGCACGCCATCTTCGGCGAGGCGCCGAGCAAGAAGGCAATTATTGGCAAAGCTCGACGCTCCGGGTTGCGCGCCGTAGTTCTCGAGCGTCTTCTTCGACTCCTTGGAAATATCCATCACTTCGGGCACCGACATTTGCATGCGGAAAGCCAACTCGTATTGCGCCATGCGGGTGAGCGTTTCGGGATGAGCAAAGTCTTTTGATGCCGCTTCATTGAGATCACGCAGGGCATCCAGACTGGCACGACGCAAACTCCGGTCCATTCCCGGCGGGTCGGAGACATAGAGAACAGGGTCACCTTTCGAGCGACACTGCACCCCTTGATACACCGATGGAATAAAGCCCGATCCAAAGGAGCTTTTTCCGCCATTCGGCTGCACTCCGCTGGAGATCAACACTACGTAACCCGGCAGGTTTTGGTTTTCTGACCCCAAGCCATAGGTCGTCCATGCCCCGAAGGTCGGACGTCCCGGTTGCTGGAATCCGGTATGCACGAAGAGCTCGGCCGGCGCGTGATTGAAGTGATCCGTCGTCATCGAATTGATGACGCAGAAATCATCGGCAAGATCGTGAAAATGCGGAATGGCATCGGACATCCACATGCCATTTTTGCCATACTGCTTGAAGGTGCGCGGGCTGCCCATCAACTTGGGCGTTCCCGAGGTGAAGGCGAACTTCTTACCCTTGATGTATTCGTCAGGACATTCCTGTCCATCGCGCTTCACCAACTCCGGCTTGTGATCCCACATGTCGAGATGCGGCGGCGACCCGGTAAGGTGCAGGTAAATCACGCGCTTTGCCTTGGCTGCTTGAGGCGGCAATTTCGGCAGGAGCGGATTGCTCGGCGCCTCCAACGCCATGGCATCAGTCGCCAGCATATCGCCCAAGGCGACTCCCCCGAGTCCCATGGAGCATTGTTTAAAAAAGTGCCGCCGCGTTTTGTATTGCAGGCTTTCGAGTTGTGGGTTCATCTGATTGGGAAGGTAAGACTTTAGCGTTTCATTAAGGTCTCATCGAGATTGAGGAGAACATTGGCGATGACGGTGAGAGTTGCCAGATCAGCGGCGTTGGCTCCCTTCGGAAGCGGGCCGATGGGATTGGTGGCCATCTCCTGGGCGAGCTTGGTCTCGGCGGAGTATCTGACACGAGTGGCATCGTAAAGCGAGATGAGTCGCGTTGTTTCGATCTTGGTCGGCGGACGAGAGAGAGTGAGTTGAAATCCAAATTCGATCTGCGCTGCCAAGGCTCCCTCCTGCACCGACATGCGACGCGCCAGGGCCTGGGCTGCTTCGATGAAGACCGGATCATTCAAAGTCACGAGCGCTTGCAGCGGGGTGTTGGTACTACCACGTCGCACCGTACAAACTTCGCGGTTCGGCGCACCGAAAGTCGCCATGGAAGGATAGGGACTGGAACGGCGCCAACTAGTGTATAAACCACGACGGAACTTATCCTCACCCGCACTGGTCTTCCAATCAGTTCCTCCACCAAAGGCCGCCTTGAGCCCAAGATTAGGCTGAGGTGGGCGCACTGGTTGGCCATACATTTTTGAACTGAGCAAGCCCGACACCGCAAGCGCCTGATCGCGGATCATTTCCGCTGAGAGGCGCACGCGAGGACCACGGGCGATGAGGCGATTGTCCGGATCACGAGCGGCCATTTCATCGGTAACGTGAGAGTTCTGACGGTAGGCCGACGAGGTCACGAGGAGCTTGAGGAGCTTCTTCACGTCCCAACCTTCCTTCATGAATTCAATTGCCAACCAATCCAACAACTCTGGATGGGAAGGCCGCTCACCCTGGGAGCCAAATTCCTCACTGGTCAGGACGATGCCAACACCGAAGAGGTTTTCCCAAAATCGATTCACCACAACCCGGGCTGTAAGCGGATTGTTTTCGTGCACCAACCACTTCGCCATCGCGAGGCGATCAGGGCTCATTCCCTCGGGGAGTGCCCCAAAGACTTCCGGCACTCCGGCTGAGACTTCTTCTCCTAAACTTTGGTAGCTGCCGCGAAGTTGGATGTGCGTCTTGCGATGCTTCGCAGTCGGCAAATCCCGCATGACGGGCACCGTAGTGAGAGGCTTAAGCGCGGCCAGTTGCTTCTTCAATCCAGCCAGCCTCTTTCTGTCCGCCAAGGCTTCGGGATTCGTCTTGGCATAGAAATCCAATACCGACTTCTTCTCGGCATCGCTTCGCTGCGCTGGCTGTTTCTTGAGAACTTCCACAAGCCCGGAGGAAACTGCCGGAGGCGGCGAAGACTCATCCGTCACCGAAATCCGGAAAAGCCCCAAGGCATGATTCGGGTAACGCTGAAGAATCTTCAAGGTCAGCTCCTTCCCTTCAATCGGCTTTTCAAGCTCCACCACGAGATGATGATCCTTCCCCAGAGAACCTGCGACGGCCCAACCTGAATCTTTCCCGCCATTCCCGTCGATGGCCGCATTGGCTCCGAACTTACTTTGGTCGTATGTCGAACTGGCATTGGCAAAAACCGCTTTGGTCTTGCCTGAAGTAAGTTCGATCTCATTGATGACGAAATTCCCTTTCCTCCCCGGACCTTTGCTTCCCAATTCCTCATCAGCCAGAGCCTCGATTTTAATCGCGGTAACCTTTTGCAGTTCCCCGGAAACAACGATGGTGTAGTCGTCGGTCTCCCCTTCCTTGCCACTTGCCGAAATCGCTCCGTCCGAACCAGACTTCAAAGTCGCGCCCGAACTTGCTGTCATTTTCCTGGGCTTCAAGACCTGCCACTTCGCTGACTTCTTTTTCAACTCATCCTCCCACTGGACGAGAGCCTTGGCATCGGGCGCGTTTGAACTCGGAGCTCCTTTTTCGAGAACCGCGATCTGTTCTTTCAACTCAGCAGATTGATCACTCCGCTCATCCCCCATCACTTGAATGATGGGCGCTTCATTTCTCCGGTCGGCGTCTTCCGATTGATTGAAGATCGCGAACATCTGGAAATATTCGGCATGCGTGATGGGGTCATACTTGTGCGTGTGGCACTGGGCGCAGGCCGCCGTCGTTCCCATCCAGGTCGCCATGGTGGTATTCACACGGTCGACCACCGCAGCATTGCGAAATTCCTCGTCGCTGGTACCGCCCTCGTTGTTCGTTTTGGTATTGCGATGAAAGGCCGTCGCAATGAGCTGGTCCTCGGTGGGATTAGGAAGCAGGTCTCCGGCGATCTGCTCAATGGTGAATTGATCAAAGGGCATGTTCGCATTCATTGCGCGGATCACCCAATCGCGATACGCCCAGATCGTGCGACCCGGATCATCGGCATAGCCCGCCGAGTCAGCATAGCGTGCGAGGTCCAACCACGTCCTTGCCCAATGTTCACCAAAGGCCGGTTTGGCCAAGAGACGGTCGACCAACTTTTCGTAAGCGTCCGCCCTTTTGTCCGCGAGAAACACCTCCACTTCTTCCTTCGTCGGAGGCAACCCGTTCAAATCCAGCGAAACACGTCGAATCAGGGTGTGACGATCCGCTTCCTTGCGGGGAGAAAGCCCCTCCTTTTTCAAGCGATCCAACACAAAAGCATCGATGACGCTCCGCACCTTCCAGGACTGGCTGTCCACTTTGGGCACCTCCGGATTCACCGGCTTCGCATAGGACCAATGAAGCTCGTAATTCGCGCCCTCCTTAATCCACTGTTTGAAAAGTTCGACTTCCTCTTTCGAAAAGCGCTGCCCCTTCCCCGGAGGCGGCATCATGTCATCCTCGTCGTCCGTCACGATTCGGTAGATCAATTCGCTGTCCTTGAGATTCCCCGGCACGACGGCGGCAAAGCCCTTCCTCTCGTGCATGGCCCCCTCTCTGGTATCGAGCCTTAACTTACCCTTCCGATCCTCCTCATCCGGCCCATGGCAGGCGTAACAACGGTTCGACAAAAGCGGACGAATATCTTCGTTGAAACTGACTTTGGCACGGGCGGCAGAGAGACAGCAAACGAGGGCTAGAATTGAGCGGAAGAGCATCAGGTTCGATTTCACCGAAATCTATATTTTAGATACGCTAAGCGCTACCCCAAAATTGCGAAAATCCGAGGGATTTTAGGACAAAAAAGCGGCAGCGAGGTCAGCAGCTAGAAGCCGCTGACAGGAGGGAAAGAGTTGCTGGCCTCAAACTTCAATCCCATTACTCTTTGAGAGAAGCGAGATATTCGATGAGGTCGGTGAATTGACCGACGGTGAGGGTGCTGGCGAGGCCGGGAGGCATCATGGAGGTTGTTTGGTGATCGCGCTTCTTGATGTCGACCTCTTTGATCTTGGTCACGATACCGGCGATATTGCGGAGATCGATCACCCCGTCCTCCTCCTTGGTCACAAAGCCCATGTGGACTTTTTTATCATTGGTCGTGATCAGTTCGGTTTGGAATCCCTGGGCTACAACGGCGTTGGGATCGAGAACCGACTCAACAAGGTAATCACGCGTGAACTTACTTCCGGCAGAACCGAGGTAGGGACCTTTCTGCTCAGCCTTTTGGTCGATGGCGTGGCAGGCAATACAACCCTGACGAAGATAGAGGGCCTTGCCGTTGGCGACGTCTCCTCTCTGCGTCATGGCCAGCTTGGTCACTTCGGCAGGCTTCACCTTGTCGACCGTCTTCCCGCCGCTGGCCTTTGCTTTGGCGAGGAGCTCCTTGGTATGTTTGGCCACTTCAATGAGAGTGTCGTTATCGCTGTTGATGGCATTCTCGATCTGCTTGTCGAAGCCGGTCATGCGGAGATCGGCCAGAGCGAGGAAGAAGCCTTCTTCACGCGGATTCTTGGCGATCATTTTCAGAATCTGACCTTTGGGCCCTTGCTTGACCAAGGGGCTTTCTGTCATGGTCAGGAGCGAACGCCAGGCGACACGACTTTCATGAACATTGCCCTTCGCGGCGATCTTACGGATATTTTTGAATTGGAGGAAGAGTCCGCCGCGATTGGTGAACTCGGAGATCTCGCGTTCCAAATCAGCAGGATCGATTTTCGTTTCCATCCAGTTTCCTAGAACCCCGATTTCATTGGCAATCCCCTTCCCGTCCGGCGCTTTAGAGATATTGCGCAAGGCTGCCACCCGGACATCCCAGGGCCGTTTGGCATCCTTGGCCGCAGCAGTGAGGAGCTGAACCTGACTTGGATTAGGAACAGCCGACATGAGAGCGAGATCGACCGGATCCTGATCACCAAGATCGAGCTGGGTCACGTCGATACGATTCTTGCCAAGAAGCCCGAGAGCTTGCATTTGGTCGTCCTTTTTGAATTCGGAGAAGGCTGTTTCGAGAGCTTTCTTGATGGCGGGAGTCTCACTCCATTCTTCGACGAAGAAATACGGACCGCGGTCGTCGGGACGAGTCCCCCACCAAAACTTCAAATCCCATGGCCCTTCCTTGTGGTAGAGACGGGCGAGGGCACCGAAAAGCGGAATCTTGCTTTTGCTGGTGGCTAGTTGAGCGATAAGGGAGGAAATGACGCTGGGATTGTGGAGACGCTGAAGCACCTGAAGAGCGACGGTATGGTCGGTATTTTTCAGGAGCACGTCGATTTCGGCGATCGCAACGAGAGCCTGAATGCAGGTGTGCTTAATTCGCTCATCATTGGTGACGGTCGCCAAATTGATGAGAGCCTCGGAGCTTCCTGACGCTTTCTGCCCCAGACGCATCAGACCAATGACAGCCTGAAGTTGGAGGCGAGGAGAAGAACTGCCGAGGAGCTTCGAAAAGGTGCCGGGAGAAACTTTGTCGAGACGTCCCTTGCGGTCGCCAAGAGCACGGAGGACGAACTCACCCAAATCGGGAGCTGCAAGACCACAGGCCTTCAAATTTTCGATCCCCTTGTCATCTTTCAATTGCGCAATCGTGAAGATCGCCGCGACGCGACTGGTCTTGCTGTTTTTTTTGTCACCGACGACGGCAATGAGACTTTCGATATCCTTAAAATCTTTCCGGGAGAGAAGCTCCCGTTGGGCTTCGAGACGACGCACCGCAGAGGGATCTTTGTGAAGCGCAACCAGCTGGGCATTTGAGAGCTTGGCAAACTTAGGAAGCGGAGGAGCTTTGAGACCTTTCTTGACGATCTTCTGAAGCATGCCGACTTTCTTGCCTTTGCCTGCGAATTTGAATCGACCATCACGCCAGTCGCAGACATAGAGATTGCTGCTACCGTCGACGTCGATATCCACTGCACGAACGAGGTCCAGGAAGATAGACTCTTCCGCTTTAAAATCGGCGCCTTTTTCGGTGAGAGCATCGTGGTAAATCTTACCGGTAGTCCAATCACAGTTGAGGAACATTTCCGGGAGACCAGGCTCGGCAAGATAAAGAGCCCCGGTACCACTGCCGCCGCCGAGATCGAGCATGGGCTTGACCGCTTCGTCTTTGAAATTTTTATAGAGACGCGGATAGCCGTGATCTGATCCGTTGGTGAAGTGATGCACGCGGATGTTCCATCCTTTTCCGTCGTTGGTGTTGTCGCGGGTGAAGAGGTCAAGCGTCGGACTGATCGCCACGTCGCAGATGTTGCGCGTGTTATAGGAATAGACTTCCAACTCAGTGCCATCGGGACGCACCCGGGCTACTCCTCCGCCGTGCAATCTCACCACTTTTCCGTCGGTGCCCTTGGTGTCTTCCATGCCAAAGTCACCCACTGCGATGTAGAGCCAACCATCGATGCCCATGCGGCAGCCATTGGTGGTGTGATCCGATCCACGCGGATGGCGAAGACCGAATCCAATGTTTTCAAGAAGGACTTTGTGTTCATCGGCCACGCCGTCTCCGGTGGTGTCGCGGAACGAGCTGAGAAATGGCGGATGAATGAGATATAGCGTGTCACCGACGAAGTGCCCTCCCCTCGGGCTGTCAACGTTGGGCACAAAATCCTTAAAGCTGTCCGCCTTGCCGTCGCCATTGGTGTCGCGGCAGGAGACAATCTTGCCCATGTTCTTCTCCTTACCGAGCGAGCCGTTGTAGTCGACCGAGACATACACCGTGCCATCAGCGGCGGCGGTGAGTGCGGTGGGGTACTCGACATCGAAGGGTTCAGCCCAATTGCTGAGTTCGAATTCGGGGGGCAAGGCGAGAGCCGGAGCGGCGAAGAGCAGGAACAGGGATGATTTCATGGAATGGTGAAACTTAAGACGGAGGAAGTTGATTGATTCTTCCAATGAGCGCGGGATACCAGCATTGTCCGCGCATGCGCAAAGCTTTTTTACTCGGAGCCGGACTGGGGACTCGCCTGAAGCCCCTCACCGACACCCTGCCAAAGCCCCTCATTCCCTTCGCCAACCGGCCCTTGATCACCCATGTGATGGATCACTGCATCGCGGCGGGCATCACCGACTTTGCGATCAACACCCACCATCTCGCCGAAGCCTGGGATCGGGCTTTTCCCGACGGAACCTACCGCGGAGCCTCCCTGTCCTTCTTCCATGAGCCCGTCCTCCTCGAAACCGGCGGCGGCATCAAAAACATCGAAGAGTGGATCAATGGCGACCCGATTCTCGTCTACAATGGCGACATCATCACCGACCTCCCAATCGACCGCCTTATCACGGGCCACATGGGCTCGAATAATACCGCCACGCTCGCGGTGCAGCCCCACGGACCCGCTCTCCACCTCGCCATCGAGGGCCGCCGAGTCACCGACATTCACGGCAAAGTCGCGGAATTGGCCGGAAGCCATCAATTCACGGGAATCTATTGTATCGACCCGGAAATTCTCGATCTCATTCCTACCGGAGAAAAAGTCTCCGTGATCCCGGCCTTTCTGGAATTGATCAAGCGCAATGAGCTCGGCGCCTACCTCGTCAAAGGCGAACCGCGCTGGCTCGATCTCGGAACGCGCGAGGCCTACCTCAGGGCCAGCTTTGAACTGACTCCAGAAATCCACCCCACCGCGCAAATCGACGGGACCGTCACCAATAGCTGGATCGACGGGAATTGTCGTATCGAGGAAGGCGCTACCGTGGAAAATTGCATTCTCTGGCCCGGAACAACGGTTTTGCGGGATGCGCAATTGACAAATTGTATCGTTCACAGCACTTCCCCCGCAGCTGGTCGTCATCTCGACGCCGACCTGTAAATCTTATCACACCTCACGATGCCAGCCGACACTCTTCTCACCGCCGTCCGCGCTCACCTCAACCTCGCTCCGACTCATAAGGTTCTCATGGAGCCGATCCAGAAGGGCGCCTCCGGCCGCACCATCATCCGGATCACCGCCGAAGACCATCCGAGCTTCATCGGGGTGCACTACACTCTCGAACGTTCCGACAACGCTAACTTCCTCCCCGTCGCGGATTTCCTTACCGCCGCCGGGCTGAACATCCCAAAAGTTCTTTATGACAATATCCGCCGTCAGGTTGCTCTTGTCGAGGATTTGGGCGATACCGATCTCCTCTCGTTAAAGGATAGTCCCTACGAGGACCGTGAGCCCTTCTACCGTTCCGCCTTTGAGCAACTCGACACACTTCTCTACACTCGTCCACCGAAGGACTTCGAACTCCAGCCGATTTTTGACGAACCACTTTACCACTGGGAGCAGGATTACTTCCTCGAGCACTACGTTGGCACTCATCTTGGAAAAGACCCGGAAGCTTTCCGCGACGACCCCGCCCTCGCCGCTCTTCGCAAGCGCCTCGGCGCCACCGCGCCCCACATGATTCACCGCGATTTCCAATCGCAAAATCTCCTCCTCAAAGACGGCAAGGCATTTATCATCGACTTCCAGGGACTTCGCATGGGCCGCCAGGAATACGACCTGGCCTCCCTCCTCTACGATCCCTACATGAATCACTCTAGGGAGGATCGCGACAAGATGCTCGAGCTTTGGGAAGACGTCACCGAGGAGGCCCCCATCGAACCGCTTCTCAGGGACTGCGCCACCCAGAGACTCATGCAGGTCCTCGGAGCCTTCGCAAATCTCGCTCACAATAGCGATCTCCCCTGGTATCTTGAGCAAATCCCCGCCGCCGAGACTTTCCTCAAGGAAGTCATCGACGACACCCCGCTCGAAGACTCCCTTGGTCCTATTCTCGACTAGTGATCTGAGAATTGCTAGAGATGGCCTCAGTGAAGCGCTTCTCCTCACCTCTCTCGACCTTTGTTGTTCCGGTTCTGGCCGGATTGCTGATGGCGTGGGGGATTGGATATCTGCCCTTCCTCGTCAAACTGGAGCATTCGGCTTTTGTGTTTCCCAAGAAGTTTTTCACCGACACTCATCTGGCTCTTCAAGATATTGAAACCAAAAAATTCGTCGTAAGCGTCTACGATATTCGCTCCAAATATAGTCCGAAACTTAACTTGGAGTCCTACGCCCTCGGCAGTGAAACAGCCGCCATATTAGGGCGCTCTGATCTCACCCCGGCCAACTGGGTATTCCTCATCAACAGCATCCAGGAGGCCGGTGCCGAACATTTGGTCATCACGCAATCCTTGTCATGGGAGAATACCGACGAGTTGGTTTTGCGGGCGATCCAACACGAACTGTCACAACTGGAGTCCTTTGCAATAGGGATCGACCTTCAACGAGGTCCCATCACTCAGGAATTTCCAAGCTATTTGGAGGGATCAGTCATTCAATTCCCCGAAGACGCCGTCCTTGATGAAATCCCCAGAATTAATCAAATCGGATCGCATCCATCGATCGAAGCTCCGATTTACGGCTTTACCCAATTTGAAAACATTCATCCTGATGAAGAGAGTGACACGATCGAACTCCCGCTCTTAGTTCGCTGGAATGACAAACTACTCCCCTCTCTCGAGCTCGCATCCCTCATGGCTCAAAATAGGTCGAATCCTAATAACGTCTTCTGCCTTCCCGGAAAATCGCTGCTCCTAAAGGGCCAATCTCTAATCATCATCCCGATCGACAAAACGGGACGCACCTCGATTCCTCTCAAAAAACTCAAGCCTCTCTCTTCCGCAAAGTTACTAGAATCACCTGAAAACACTCCTTCCATCGTAGCCCTGATCCCAGAAAACAGCTCCCTTCAATTACAACAATTTCCTTTCTCCGTCCAATACCTGGATTCTCTCAAGCCGCAAAGAGCCTCGGCCCGCTACTCCCGCCTTCCCTTTTGGAGAGAGACCGCCTTCCTCGCGATCTTCGTCCTTATCCTCCACCGCCGAAAATGGTGGCTCTCCACCGCCGCAGCGCTGACCTACTTCGTCTTTCCCTTCAGCACCGGCGAGTGGCTCCTCTTTTCCCCTCCCCTCACCGCAGCTCTCGCCTTTACCGCTCTCAAAATCCGCGGCACCAGAGATCCAGGCGAAGACTCCACACCCTCCGAGTCTCCTGTTGAAACCGAAGAAACCGTCGAAGATCCCGAACCCCCGCTCCCTGAGGCCTCACTCCCTGAGGCCCCGGTCAAAGAATCCGAAAACTCCCCGACCAACAAGCTCCCGAAGCGTCATTCCTCCTCCAGTCGCCAGGCCACGTCCTCCAGGGAGCGCCTCGCAAAAAAGAAGCGCGCTCACTAGTCGCGAGCTTTCCGCTTTCCCCCTGCCAATTGACCCGCTAGTCATAAGCCATGCGCGACGACGTTCAGCAACTGCTTAGCCTTCAGAAAATTGATCAGACGATTCAATCCCTCAACAAGGAACTCGTCAAAATCCCCCAACAACAGGAAGCCGCCAAGGAGCGTCTCGCCAACGACACTGCTGCCGTCGCAGCCGCCAAAAAGGCTTATCAGGAAAACGAAGTTGCCATCAAAAATGTCGAACTCGACATCGGCACCCGCAAGGACACCGTGACCAAGCTGAAGAACCAGCAATTCGAAACCAAGAAAAACGAGGAATACACCCGCCTCGGTAGCGAAGTTACCCGCTACGAAGAACAAATCGACGAGTTCGAAACCCAGGAGCTTGAACTCATGGAAGTAGCCGACCAGCGAAAGTCCGACATCGCGACAGCCGAAGAGGCCCTCGGCAAAACCCAGACCCTCGTTGACGAAGAAATCTCCGGTCTTGAAGCCCGGGCCACCCAGTTCAAGGAACAACTCGCCGAAGCTGAAAGTCAACGCGCCCAAGCCGCCGACGGACTTGAAGAGGATCTCATGGACACCTACAACCGTCTTTACGACAAACGCGAAGGCGCCGCCGTCGCAGCAGTCACACGCGAGCGTAGTTGCAAGTCCTGCCACGTTCAGGTCACCCCGGCTACCTACGCCCTCGCACAATCCGGCGCAGCCATCTCGCACTGCGACAACTGCGGAGCGATCCTTTACCCCGAGTGATTTTTTAAATCAACCAACGCAGCCGAGAAATCCGGCCAGCGAAATTCGAAGCCTTCGTTTTTCAACCTACTGCCTTGAACCCACCGGCTCTTGAGAATGAGCTCGGTCTCCGTCCCCATGACGAATGTTCCAATCTCGGACGTCCACTTCGGCGCCGGCAATCCAAAAACACGAGCGGCGAGATTCACCACCACCAAGCCCAGACAAATCAAACCAGCCAGGCGCAAAGCCCACATTTGTATTTCAGGGTCCATTCCTCTAAATCTCCATCATCCGGGCCAATCGTCCCGATTTACGATCCGGAGTTTTCCTCCGAAAAATTTTCTTAATCCACGTAATCATTGTTTCGGATTCTACTTCATCAGTTCACGACGCCATTCGTCCTGCTCGGTGACACAAAAATTTCCTTCACAAGCCGGAACCTCCATCGTGTGAAGAATCCGCCGAACTTCGCGGTCTTTCTTCCGGAAGAAAATCTTACTCAGCCCGTGACGATTCGCAGACAGCAAGCGACAGGTCCAAATCGCGACTGGAAGCAGATAAGGCCCGCTCAAGCGCTTCGCGAAGCTCCGGTAATCCGCACAACTATAAAGACAGCAAACCCAAGCCTCTGCTCCACGATAAACTTTCTCTTCGTCCGTTCGCACGATCATCTCCCGCGCCGGATCCAAAGTATTCAACCCCGGAAAAACCAACTCAGCCTCCCCCGCCTGATAGGGAATAAAGTCGACCTCAAAGGCCCGAGACTGCCTGCTAATCCATTCATGGAAGGTGCAACACATTCCACAACGTCCGTCGTAAAACACTTCGATTTTTTTGGTGATTAATGGCAGTTTCATTTTTTTGTTTTTGTTTTTTCAGTAAGAACTGAAAGTTTGTTTCCGAGTTACATTGTGTTTTCTGTTTTACGGGCGTTAGCCCAAAAGCTTCATCGCCAACTTAATGGCCTTACCATGTTGCATCGACCCCACACGGTCGCTCATCTTGGACCCAAAACTCACAAAATCCTCGAGTTCGCTGATCTGCTTATGAAACACCTTCGCATCGCGGTTCTTCATGCTTTTTGTTGCATCCCGACACTTCCGGAGAGTCTCCAAAGCTGGATCAATCTCCCGACGCTTCCGCTCACGAGTGATTCTCCGGAACATTTCCCAAACATCTTTCTCCGCTTCGAAAAATTCCTTCCGCTCGCCCTTCTTGGTGATGATTCGAATCAAGCCCCACCCCACAAGGTCCTTGAGATTGGTATGAGCATTTCCCCGACTAATCTCGAGATACTCCATCACCTCGTCCGTGCTCATCGCCTCAGCAGCCGTCATGAGAAGAGCATGGATCTGAGCCATCGTGCGGTTGATCCCCCACTGCGCTCCCATGACCCCCCACTGGGCCACGAATTCCTCGCGAACATCTTCCAAGGCCAAATTCTCTTTGATCATCTACTTTCAGTATTTACTGAAAGTTTGTGATTTTGTCAATTTTTTCCTTAGAAAATCTCACTCCCCAAAGAGCACCTCTTCATCAAACCGATAATCACTCAACTCTCGAGCATCTGCCAGCAATACCACTGCATTCTCGGGAGGTGGAAAGGACCCTTGAATTGGTTCCCTTTTACCGGCGATGACACCCGGCCATCACGATGGAGGTAGCCAAACCATTCTCCATGCTCTTTATCAGAAAAAGTCTTGTGGGCATACTCGTGAATGTCGCGGTGCCATTGGGCATACTTTTCATCTCCGGTCAGCTGATACGCTAAAAGAGTCGCAATGATGGCCTCGCACTGGGGCCACCAGAACTTCATATCGTGCCAATATTCCTGGACCGGTTTGTCGTAGACATCCTTGAAGTAAATAATCCCGCCGTGCTCCTTGTCCCAGCCACGCTTCCACATGTAGTCGAGCATGCGACACCCCAGATCGATCAAGCCCGCATCATTTCCGCGGCGCTTTGCTTCGTCCAAAACAAACCAAGCCCCTTCGATGGCATGTCCGGGATTCAAAGTCCGCTCTTCGATGTGATCAATGACCTCGCCATTCATTCCGATGACTTCCATCACACATTCGATGTCGTCTTTCACGAACTCCCGAATCTCTTCGATGAAGTCATCGATCTTTCTCTCCGCCAATCGACATCCCCCATTCGCTACCAAAACCTGCGCCACCTGCAAAAAGATCATCGGAACTCCGATCCCTTTACTCAACCGTTCACCGGTTGACTTGGGCTCTCCGGGAGAAACCCGCCCTTCGGCGTAATCCATGCACTTCGCGAAGAGCGCTCGGGCTTCCTCAAGCCAAGAATCCTCGCCCGATGCCTTGCCATAAGCGGCAAAAGCCATAATCGCGAAGGCTTCCGAAAAATAATACCGCCGCTTCCGCAAGGGCTTCCCTTCCCGTGTCACCAGAAAAAACATACGCCCGTCTTCATCGAAGCAATGCTCCTTTAAAAACTCCACCCCACTCTTGGCGGCCGACATCCACTCCTCGCGCTTCTCCACCGTATTACAAAGCGTCGCCAACATCCAAGCAAAGCGACCTTGCAACCAAACCGACTTATCATCGTCGATCAGACTCCCGTCACGATCTCGCATCGCGAGGTATCCACCGAATTCTTGATCAACAACCTCCGGCAACCAGAATGGCAGAGTGTCATCCATCAAACTCGCCCGATAAAAATCCCGCAACCCACCTAGCTCTTCTTTCGAATATCCGCTCATTACTTTTTCTGAGTCCAAATGGTCAGCCCGGCAACCTCCTCATCAGTCGCCCGCAGCACGAAGCCCAATACGATTCCCGCCACCAGAGTCGTCAGGAACCCCACGGCCCCATAGAGCAAAGGCATTAGATCAACCACGCCGGCTTCATTCAGAAAATACACCGTCACGACACTCGCTACACCACTGATTAAAGCCAGCAGTCCGGCTCGTCCATTTGGCCTCCGTGAAAAGATCCCCAAGGCGAACAAACCTCCCAAGGGCCCTAGCGCAAAACCAATGAAGCGATTGAACAACATGAAGACGCCATCGGTTCCCATTTTCGCAAGGACACACGACACTCCAATCCCGACAACCCCCAGTGTGATTACGACCCACTTCGCCACTTTGAGCCTTCTCTCATCGGAGCTTTCAGGCTTGAGCAAGCGCCCATAGACATCCGTCACGAAAGCCGTCGCTACCGAATTCAAAGAACTCGAGATCGTCGACTGCGCCGCCGCGAACACTCCCGCGATAATTAAACCCGCTACCCCAACCGGCAGGTTCTGCATGATGAAAAACGGCAGCACACTGTCCGTCTTCGGAAGCGCCGGGTCCATCAACTCGGGCTTGCTTTGGTAAAAGACATACAAGGCGGTTCCCAGTCCAAAGAAGATCGCCGAGCCCACCAGAACCATCACGATATTCATCCAGAGCGACTTCGCCGCCTCCTTCTCGGAGGAAGTCGTTACGTAGCGCTGTACCACATCCTGCCCCGAGGTATACGATGGTAGATTCGCCAACATAAAGGCCACGAACAACACAAAGCCCGAAGTCGACCCCTTACCAATTGAGAGATCACTCAGGCTCCAACTCGCCGCAATCCCTTTCCCCTGCTCACTCATCGCCGAGCCAATCGCCCCCATGCCGCCATCCACTTGCGAAACAACCAACCAAAAACATAAAAGCGCACCCCCAATCAACACAATCGCCTGAATCGCATCGGTCCAAACCACCGCCTCAATCCCTCCCATCACGGTATAGATCACACATAAAACTCCAATCACGGTGATCGCCGCGTAGATATCGATATTGGTCACACTCGAAAGCGCGAGCGCCGGGAGATAAAGCACAATCGCCACCCGTCCGACGTGAAACAACATGAAGGTCACACTCCCGATCACCCGTGTCGCAACGTTGAAACGTTTTTCCAAATACTCATAAGCGGTCGTAATATTCAGCCGCCGATAAAAGGGCAGGTAAAACATTACGACCAAAGGCACAATAAGTAGAATCGGCCACTGCCCGATATAGCCATTCCAATTCGTGGCATACGCCGTCCCCGGCACCGCCATAAAGGTGATCGCCGACAACATCGTCGCAAAGATCGATAGCCCGGCCACCCAGAAGGGAATCTTTTGCCCGCCCCGGAAATAAGCCTCGGTTGACGAAGCTGCTTCCCTCTTCATGAACCAATATCCAATCGCCACCATCCCCAAAAGATAAACAACAACCACGATCCAATTCACTACGCCAAAACTCATCTTCGTCCCCCCCACTTCCGCGATGAGCACCTGCGGAGATCTCACCCCTGGTTTGATCTCACCCGTTGGCAAAATCGCCTTTCCATCCCAAAACACCACCGGAGTCGTCACCGGAGCGAAGGTTCCATCGAGTGGCAAACTCCCCGCCTCGGCCCAGCGATCCGTCACGATATTGTAGGAGAGAATTGAAGCCGGAAATCCCGGATGCTCCATCCCCTGCCCATTAATCTCCGGTCGCGCGGCAACTTGCTCCCGCAAAAACTCCACCGGCACTCCTCCCAGCATCAACAAAGAGCTCGCCCCCACCGGCACCGCCATCGACGGAGCTGCCGATCTTGCTTCAGGAAGATCCGCAAGCTGCTTCCACGTTCCCTCAGCGACATTCAGCTCCCAGCAATCCTTCAAAAAATCCAATCCAAAAATCCGATCCTCTTGCTCCTCTCCACCCTCCGCCAAATCCCGACCTCCAAAGAGATAAAACTTCCCACCCTTCCCGCCGCTAATGGCATACATCCGCCCACGAGCTTTCTCCGGCCAACCGAGTTCATTCCATTTTCCCTCACTGAAGCGATACATCATTCGACCAGTCGCTTCTCCATTCGTTCCCGCTCCGACCAAAATATCCTCACCCACCACTCCGGATACCCCTTCGGCAATCACCTCCGGCAATGACGCTTTCTTTTCAAAGCCCAATCTCCCCCCCAACATTGTCACCTCTAAAACATCCGCAACACATCCCTCATCATTCTTTCCGCCCATGAACCAACTGGCCCCACTCTCCAAACTTACCGACATGCCATAGCCTATCTTCGACGGCAACTTTACCTCCGATACCCGCCACTCCCCACCTTTCTCTAAAGGGAGAACATAAACCGCATCATAGTAAACTTTCTTTCCATCCTCCCACGGTCGTCCCTCCGGAAAATTCGCACCCCCGGCAACCACAAGAAATTCCTCGCCGCCCTCCTTCACGATCCCGGAGTAGACTCCGGCAAATCCTTCACGATCAGGCAAATCAGGAAGCCGCTCCCAGCTCAGGGCTCCCCACACCGGAGCCCAAGCAAACAAACAAAGGACGAGTAAGAGTCTCATCGGACACTCACTTGGCTATCCTGACCAACCCAGTCAAACCAACCCATCTTTTCCAACTCCACTCGCAATGCCGCAATCTGTTCCGGACTGGCTGGATCGATGGGACGTCGAACCGGGCCGCAATCGATCCCCACCATCTGCATCATCACCTTCAACGAAGATCTCCCGCAAGTCCCGAACATCGCTCCGATCATTTCCAGCGCACGGGATTGCCAAAGCCGGGCTTCTTGCAAATCTCCCGACTCCACCGCTTCTCTCACCCGATCATAAATCGGCGCGGCATAGTTGTAGGTGCTCCCGACCGCCGAACGAAACCCCTGAGCCACCGACATAAGATAAGCCTCATCCGATCCCGCCAAGAATTCCAATCCCGGGCCCACTTTCTCCAACAAAGGAAGATTATGAAGCGACCCTCCATCGGAATACTTGATCCCGCAAAAGGTCGGCAAGCGATCCATCGCCCGGCCCGTGAACTTCATTGGATCCAAATTCACCCCGGACAAAAAAGGAATGTGATAATAATAAAAGGGCGTCTTTGCGGCCGCCTCAACAATCGGCAACAAGCCTTCCACCAGCTCTTCTTCGCTGCTCACTTTAAAATACCCGGTCGGCGTCGCCGAGACCGCATCCGCTCCGATCGCTTCTGCATGACCCGCCAACTCAGCAGAAGCTCGCAGGCTATTGTGCCCTACTTGCACGAAGGTTTTCAAACGTCCCTTGGCCGCTCCAACATAAGCCTCGGCCACAGCCCGCCGCTCATCGTCAGTCAAAGACATCCCCTCGCCAGTACTCCCCGCGATATAGATCCCCGTGATCCCGTTCGATTCCAAATGATCCACAATCTGCGGAACAATCCCCAAATTCAAATCGCCCCGATCATCCATCGGCGTCACCACAGCCGCCACCAGCCCACTCATATTTAAAGGATCCATTTTCAAAAGTCTTCCTGAGTATCTACGTCAGGACAAGATTCGACCTTCAAAAAATGGTCTGCTCTCCCAACCAGTGACCTTAGGGCATGCCACAAATCCCGCACCGTCAAGCCCTCCCAGTTCAATCTGCCTCGCCCCTCCACCTCAAACAAGCTCCGAAAACCGCCCTCTTCTAACTTCCACCCCGCAAAATTTCCAGCGGCGGGTGGCTTGTGACTCCTCGGCTCAGGGCAAGCCCACCAAGCACCGAGATCCCCATCACTGCTCCAAAGACTGTGAAAAGAAGCATCGCATCCGGCCATGGCGAAGCGTCAAACACGGAGGTCGCCAGCGCGGCGTTCGCCGCTACGGCCAACAACACTCCGGTGAGGGCGGTGAGAAACCCCAGCGTGGCATACTCAATCACAAGGATCCTACGGACTTGTTTCGCCGAGGCTCCCAATGTTCTCAAGAGCACGCTCTCTTTCAATCGGACGTCCCGGCCATTCAACAAAGTTCCTATCAAGATCGGCAATCCCGCCAAGACCGTGAACCCGACCATAATGGTAACGCCCGTCGAAATCTTTACGAGAATATCCCGAATCATCTCAAGAATTTGGGTCAGGTCAATCACAGTCACGTTCGCGAATTTTCCGGCTAATTTACGCTGAAGATCTCCCGAAGCTTCCGGCGTTGGAGTCCGGGTGGTCACGACATTGAACCCCGGAGCCTCCTCCAATACGCCCGGAGGAAAGACCATAAAGAAATTGAGATTGAATCGACTCCAATCAACCCGCCGGATACTCGTCACTTTTGTTCGAATGGGAATCCCCTGTACGTCCATCGTGATCTCATCGCCGATACTCACTTTCATATCCCTCGCGATCTTCTCCTCCAGCGACAGCGGCACGATATCTTCAATATCGGCTCGCTCGGTTGCAAGTTCACCTGCAATCAGCGTCTCGGTGAAATTCAATTGATCACGATAGGTCGAACGAAACTCCCGCCTTCCCACCCAACGAGGCACGTCTTTGAGATCACCCACCTCGACACCACGAATCGATTGAATCCGCATCGTAACCATTGGCGTAGCCTCCAGAACAGGCAATTCCTCACCTGCCAAAAGCGCCTTTACGCCGGCCACTTGATCAGGTTGCACATCGATCAGATACAAATTCGGACTCTCTTCTGATTGCTGCAGACTGAGTCGATTATTCAAGAGCTTCCCCGCTGAGAGAATCGTCACGAGAAGGAATGTCCCCAATCCAAGCGAGAGTAGGAACAGGAGCGTTTGATTGCCAGGTCGATGCAAATTCGAAATACCCTGACGAATCATGTAGGGCCAGCGAACACTCACCACACGACGACTCATCGCCATCAAACCACGCGCTACTCCCACTAAAACCAGAAAGGCTACCACCATTCCTCCCACCATCGCAAATGCCTCCTTCCAGCTTGGATCATTTCCATAAGCCACCATCAACAGCAGCCCCAACAACAGTCCATAAACCGGCAATGCCCGAAGGAAGCTTCCTTTCAAAGTGGCTCCACTTCGCAAAGTAACCGCAGGAGAAATTTCCCGGATCTTCATTAATGGCAACAAGGCAAAGCCACAACAAACAGCAAAGCCCATCGCCGTGGTCTGACCCACAACCAGCCACTCCGGTGTCGGTCTCACCGAAACCGGTAATTTATCCCCAAGTGCTGCCAGCAATCCCGTCTGCATGCAAATTCCAAGACCGGCACCGATCAACGCCCCTAACAAACCCAGCGCAATCGCCTGAGCAAAATAGACACCGAAGGCCAAATTTCCCGGGCAGCCAAGACAACGTAAAATCCCTACCGTTTGAATTCGCCTCGTGACATGCGCATGCACCGCACCTGCCACGCCGATTGCTCCCAGAGCCAACGAAGCCAGCGCAATCAACCCTAAAAACTTTTGGAAGAAGTCGAGCGCCTTCCCCAAATTCTCACGACGATTTTCCGGCGTTTCCATGCGCCACCGGGTATCTGGAAAGCCCTCAAGCACCTTGCCTTTTAACTCACGCGACCCCGGCGCATCTGGAATTTCCAGATGCACTTGATACCCCGCCATGCTATTTTTTCCCAATAGACCACTTCGCTCGATATCTACCAAATTGACATAGGCCTCCGGCGCAAATCCACTAAAGCGACTCCCTCTTGGAGCAGGTTTGTCGACCACGCCGAGAATTTCTAACTGTATCCCGCCCAACTCAACCCGATCTCCCACCGCGACCGAAAACTGATCAAGGATCGACGGCTCTACCAGGACTCCACCTTCTTTCTGCAACCTTTCCCAGGCCTCCACCGGGCGGGTTTCTACCTTTCCATAAAATGGATATCCCCCCTCGATCCCCCGCACTTGCATGAGACGAGCTCCTTTTTCAGGGAGAAATCGCATCATCGATGGAAAACTAATCTCCCGGCTCACCCGGCTCGCCATCTCAGCAAGCCTGTCGACCTCTTCAGGAGTGATCTCCTTTCGCGAAGAAACCCGCAGATCCGACCCAAGAAGTGACTTCGCCTCCGACTCGATCCCCCGCTCAACACTCGTCTTCAAGGAATGAATCGCCGTCAGCGCCGCAATCCCCGAAACAATCGCCAGAGAAAAAATAACCAAGCGCAAGCGCTGCGAGCGACTATCCCGCCAAGCCATCCGCCAGACCCAGGGATGAAACAAGGCCGTCCACAAGCTCCGTGGCAGGGGTTTCTTTTTAGAAGATGGCATTCTCCTCCTCCGAGACAATGGTTCCACCGCTCATCGTTACCACCCGACGCGCTTTCGCGGCCAGAGCAGGATCATGCGTCACCAGAACCAAGGCCGTCCCGGCTTCTCGATTCAAACGAAACAACATTTCCACAATCGGCCCGCTCGTTCCCGAGTCCAGGTTCCCCGTCGGTTCATCAGCAAAGAGAATCTTTGGGCGGTGAATAAACGCCCGCGCCAAAGCCACCCGTTGTTGCTCCCCACCGGAAAGCTGCAAGGGATAGTGATCAAGCCGATCCCCCAGGCCTACTTCCGTGAGTAATCTTTCCGCCTCCGCCCCTTGCCCGGACTCCCCGCGCAATTCCAGCGGCACCAGGACATTTTCGATCGCGGTGAGCGTTGGGATCAGCTGGAAACTTTGAAAGACAAATCCCACCAGACGATTCCGCAAAGCCGCCCGCGCATCCTGATCCAACGATTCAATGGCCTGCCCATCCAACTCCACCGATCCCGCGCTGGCATCATCCAAGCCCGCACACAATCCGAGCAAGGTCGTCTTGCCACTCCCCGAGGGCCCGACAATTGCCAGCGTCTCTCCTTCTTTAAGACACAGATCAACATCCTTGAGCACGGTGAGATCATGACTCGCAGTTTGATGAACTTTCCCCAAACCGGTGACCTTCAGGATGGGTCGTTTGACAGTGCTCGGTGTGGATTCTAGACTAGCGGTCGATGGAGATGACATTTCGGAGGAGATTTTTAATAGGCCTATTGCTAAGCTCTAGTGGGGCAATATTCGCAGAGGAATCTCCGAATGCAACCGATACGGAGAAACGCATCGTCATTCTGGGGGATAGCATCACCGTCGGCTACGGACTCGGCCCCAAAGAAGCCTACCCTGCCCTCCTTCAGAAAAAGATCACCAAAGCCGCACTCCCCTACACCGTCGCCAATGCCGGAATTAGCGGCGACACCACCGCCGGTGGCCTGCGGCGCGTTCATTGGGCCATGGCCAAAGGAGCCGACGTCCTCGTCATCGCCCTGGGCGGCAACGACGGCCTTCGTGGAATCCCTCCCGGAGAAACCAAAAAGAACCTCCTCGGAATCATCGCCAAGGCCCGCGCCAAAAACCCAAAAATTAAAATCCTCATCGCCGGCATGCAAATGCCCGACAACATGGGCCCCAAGTTTACGGCAGCCTTCAAGACCCTCTTCCCCGATGTCGCCAATGAATCCAAAGCCACTCTCATCCCCTTCCTCATCGAAGGCGTCGGCGGTGTCGAAAAACTCAACCAAGAAGATGGCATCCACCCCACGGCAGAAGGACAAATCAAAGTTGCTGACAACGTCTGGAAATTTCTCCACCCAGTGATCTCTCCTTGATTTCTATCCCTCCACCTCAATCCCCAGCTCCTTCAACAACAGCGCATCCAGATCGCCCTCGCCCGGCGACAAGCACTCCGACCTCCCCAGCTTCACAATTTGCACCTTCAAATCCGTTTCCCCAATCGCCAGAAAAAGATCTCGCCCCACAGGAAGCCCACCATATCTCGTCGCGATCACCTTCCCCATAAAGCGCCCATCTCCTCCCTCACTCGTCATCATCTCTCCGGATTCCGAAGTAAACTCCTCAAAATTTGCGCCAATCGCCGCGTCGATGTATTGCTGAATTTCCTGAGTCGTCATGAAGTATCCTTGGAGCCACAGCCTTCGTCACCGCTCCTCCAAAATCAAGCTCCTCTTGGCATCAAACTCGCCGGAGCCTCTGGTGACATCAAGAGCGCGAAAGGAGTTTCCTCAACCAAGCTCCGCGACACGCCCTACGTCCCTTACCCCCTCGACAAAGGCCTCTCCAGCCCTCGTCGGGGGAGCTCGTTGCTCTATTGCCTAAGTGACGGGAAAAGCGCTAAGTAGTGAATATCGTCTCGACCTTCCCCCCCAATAACACGATGAGGGGGGCCGCAAATGAAGAGCCCATTGATCATCACCCAGGGAGACCCGGCCGGCGTGGGGCCGGAGCTGGGTCTGCAGGTGCTTTCGGAAGATCGATCCGGAGATTTGAAACTCCTTGGATGCCGCGAACTTCATCGCAAGATTGCAGACCGCCTTTCTCTCCCATTCAATCCTGACCAGATCATCGACCTTCCTCTCGAAGGTGAAATCGAACCTGGAAAAGTTTCGGCGATCTCTGGTGATCATTCTTTCCGCTGCCTTGAAGCGGCTGTCGAAGGTGCTTTGGCCGGCAAGTATTCCGGAGTGGTGACAAATCCCATCCACAAGGAAGCGTGGCATCTCGCCGAACATCCCTTCCCGGGACATACCGAGTATCTCGTCGAGAAAACCAATTCGCCACGCCACGCCATGATGCTCACCTCCGACGAGATCACCTGCGCATTGGTCACGACCCATGTCGCTTTGGCCGATGTTCCCGATCTCCTCGAAGCCGATCGCATGCTGGAAGTCATCGAACTCACCCACGAAGCGATGAGCGCCATCAAAGGACGCCCAGCCAAGCTTGCCATGCCTGGACTTAATCCCCATGCGGGTGAAGCCGGACTTTTTGGTCGCGAGGAAATCAACCTCATCATTCCCGTCTTGGAAAAAGCCCGGGCGAAGGGCATCGACATCATTGGCCCCATATCACCCGACACGGCATTCCTCCCGACCCTACGAAAAACCATCGATGCCTACGTCTGCACCTACCACGATCAGGGACTCATTCCGCTCAAAACGCTGGCATTCGATCTCGGAGTCAATGTCACCCTGGGTCTCCCCATCGTGCGCACCTCCGTCGATCACGGCACCGCTTTCGATCTGGCCTGGCAGGGAAAAGCCCGTGCTACGTCTCTGCAAGAAGCCGTCAAGCTGGCTCGGCGACTATGCCTCTAGCCAATCACCGGACTCCACGACGGGGTATCCTTCGACGCCTTTGAGCCATTCGTAAATCCAGACATTGAGCGACTCTCCTTCAAAGCTCACTTCGGCCTTCACGCGATGATACTCGCCGTTGCGTTCGTCTTCCAACCCGATGCCTTCGAATTCATCGAGCTCATTGATCAACTCAGATCCGACTTCGTAAACCTCCCCCAACACCACAGACCCGCCTTCTAAGACGAGCCCGGGATACCAATCGACCTTCACGAGAGTCCCCGCCACTTCAGCAGGCCCAAGCCACCGCGCACCCTTCATTCGCCAATCATTGGAAGCCCCCTTACGGAGAGCTCCATAGACAAAAATCAACTCACTCACCGTCGCTCAAGATCTTGGACATCTCCACCTTCAGATCATCAATGCCGTCGCCCTCCATCGCGGAAATCGGGATGATAGGCACTTTGGGAAATCTGTTTTGGAAGATCGCAAGATTCTCATCCGCTCCTTCAAGATCCATCTTATTGGCGACCACCATCCAGGGGAATTTCGCGAGATCTTCGTCATAGAGCTTAATCTCTTTGCGAAGAGTCTGAATATCCTCGATGGGATCACGCATTTCGCTCCCCGCGATATCGACGACAAAAAGCAAAACCCGACAGCGCGTGATGTGACGAAGAAATTCATGTCCTAACCCGCGGTTGTCATGAGCACCTTCGATGAGCCCGGGAATGTCCGCCACGGTGCAACGTGACGAACCACCATCCAGGCTCACCACTCCAACCTGCGGAGTGAGCGTGGTAAATGGATAGGAAGCGACCTTCGGCTGCTTCGCAGAAATCTTGCCCAGTAATGTCGACTTGCCGGCATTCGGAAAACCAACCAGACCAATGTCCGCGATACGACGAAGTTCGAAATAGAAAATTCCTTCGCTCCCCTCGGTTCCGAGTTCTCGTTCCTGGGGAACTTGATTAGTTGCAGATCTAAAGTGGAAATTCCCCCGCCCTCCTCGCCCGGGCTCGAGCAGAACATATTCCTGACCCGGTTCAGTCAAATCGATCACGGGCTCCAACTCGACGCCTTCGTCGCTCCGCTCCATCGCAACCGCTTCGGTAACATCAGTCGCCGGGCTTTTATAAATCACCGTCCCGGGAGGAACACGTCCGATCTTGGTCTTTCCATTCTTGCCATGCCGTTTCCAGCTCTGGCCGTGTGCGCCGTCTTCGGCAAGCAACTTGGGATCGTAATGAAACGAACGAAGGTTATCGGTGTTCTCGTCGACGATCAGAACGACTTTCCCGCCATCGCCGCCATCACCGCCATCGGGGCCACCCCGGGGTACGAATTTTTCCTTACGAAAACTCACCACGCCATGCCCACCGTTACCGGCGCGGCAATGAACCCGGATGTGATCGACAAAAGATTTATCTCTCTTCATTAGCTTATCTTTCCAAATGTTTTCATGAAGGACACCTCGAGCGCGAGAGCCTCCACCACGTTTGTCTCGAGGAGACTGCGCAGCTCCTCCATGGCCGCAACGCGCCTCAATAGCACGTCTAAATCTTCCTCGGCGACCGCTTGAGCCATTGTTTCGGCATATTCCGGGAATTCCAAACCGCCTCCTCCGGCCTTCTGACGCACCAAATCCCCCACCCAGGCATGAATTGTCTCGATCATCAGGGCCCGCTCGCCCAGATAATCCGCCGAGGACTGGGCTTCGTAGACCTTCTCGCGATCCTTCATCCAGTCGGCCTCCACGACCTTCTGATACTTGAGCTTCTCCTCCTTAAAAATCTCCGCGTATTTTTTCTCAATAACCTGCTTCCTCTCGGCCAGAAGCGCTTCCAGTCCCGACTTTACCCGCAATCCGGATTCCATCGTTCCCAAGCCATCACGCGTCACTTCATCGAGTAGCGGAATAATTTGCTCCACCTCTTCTGAACGAACCGCACCGGCAGGCCTCACCAGCGGAAGATGCACGCAGCGGGACCAAATCGTTGGAAGCAACCTTTCCGGCTCACTCGACAACAAAAGGAGAAGACTTTCCCGGGGAGGTTCCTCAAGCGTCTTCAAAAAAGCATTCTCCGATGATTCATTCATCCGATCGGCGTCCACAATCACTCCGATTTTCCACGTCCCGTCCGGCGACGATTGATTCATCATTTTTTCAAGCGCGCGAATGTCATCGACCGCAATGCGACGCGACTTTGAGCGAGGACGCACCGCCCGGATAAATTCCCCTTCCAGTTCCTCCAGCGACGGCGCAGTGGATTCCACCGGCTCGCCCCAAAGATCCTCACCCTCGTCTCCCCTGCCATTGAGCAAATCCCCCATCCGGGCCGCCAGCTCTGACTTCCCGCTCCCCTTGGGTCCGGTGATGAGAAAGGCATGCGCCAAGCGCTCCCGCTCATGCGCGGAAGAAATCAACTCGAAGGCTTTATCAACAGTGAAGGCCACGCACAGGGTTTAGTCGGCGCGAAGGAAACCCGCAAGCCCAGTGTCATCCAAGAGCTGCCCTCAAGCCTATCCCCGGCCAATCGCCTTTCTCTGGGTCGATCTTCCGCCCGAAAAAAGTTCTCACCAGGAATCGATGAACACACCGGTCACGGGTAGCGCTTCAGCAACTCTTCAGGAGTAAAGGTCGTTTCTCGATCTCCCAATTCCTTGCGTATCTCACTGATCGTCTCTGGCTTCACGCCGCCCTTGCCATTATTCCAGGCAAAGCGAACAAAGGTGGCGACATCCGCGAGGTCAGTATTGGTAATCTCAGGAGCCGCCTTCAAGCCTGGCATCGCGGCGGCTGGAGTATAGGTTTCTCCCTTTACCTTAATCGGCCCCATGAGCCCTTGCAGAAGAATTGCGGCAAGTTTCTTGGGAGATCCCGTCACCCATTCGGCCCCCACCAATGGTGGCCCCAACAACTCGAGGCCGTTCCCGTCCGGCCCATGACAGGCCATACAATTGGCGACATAAAATTTCTCGCCTCGCTTAAATGAAGCCAGATGGTTTTTGTCCCGCGGCGCTTTGAAGGCGGCCGCAGTCGTTTTTGGAGTGAGACAGTGAACTAAATACCTACGGAATTTCTCGTCGGCAAAATCGCTTCCAATCAAATCCTGAAATTCCTTTTCGCGTCCCGCCAAGCCATTGATGGCGACCTCCCGAAAAAAGGGCTGGTTGATATTCTTCACGAGAACATCCCGCAGCAATTCCAGCGACTTTTCTGAACGAATGCGCCCCAGACTTGCTGCCAATTGAAGTTGCACGACCAAATCCGGTCGTTTTGACAATTCCACGAACTTTGGCAACAAGGGCTCCGCGTCAGGAAGTAATTCGCTAAGACGAATCGCCGATTCCAACACGTATGGATCCATCGATAACAAGGCCCCGGAAACGGCCTCGAGATTCAGCGCCCCCAACCCCTCCAAAGTCCAAAGCGCATGAATTTGCCCGAGCGGCTCACTGACATCCTTCGCCAACTTATTAAGCGCAGGAACCGCCGAAAGGTCACCTTGATCGATGATTAATTGCTGTGCGGCGTCCCGCCACCAACCATTGGCATGCGCAAGAAAAGGAACCAAGTCCACCGACTTCCTCCCCAACAACTTTGGTTGCGCTCCCCGAGGAGATCCCTTGTGCTTCACCCGATAAATCCGGCCGAGCTTGGGATGGCTTTCGAGATCTCGATGCTCGATGTGCTCGCGCAAATAACGCGTCAGGTAATGTTTGTGCTGAATGATCCCGTGATAGAGATCGACGACATACAAAGTCCCGTCCGGCGCATTGAAAAGATTAACCGGACGAAAGCGCTCGTCCTTGGACGCAAGAAACTCACGCTCGCCCATGAGATGTTCACCCGAAAGCAATCCGTCCTTCCGACCGACATGGATCATTCTGACCAAATTGGCGGCAGGCTCACAAAAGAGCGCCGTATTTCTGAATTTCAGCGGGAATTGATCGCCCCGATAAACCATTGGCCCACACGCTCCGGTCGCGGCCTTGAGATACCCCTTATCATCAATATCCCCTTCGCCTCCCCGGTTCACTCCGGGCGTGATGCGTGCAGGATAAAGTTTATCGCGGAAGGAAATCCTCGTGCTGTCATTGCCACCGAGCAAGTAGTTCGGATTTCGACTCAAGAGATTCGGCATCAGATGGTCGGCCTGAATACCAAACCAATTCTGATTGTAATGAAGCCGACCATAGTTGTCCTGCGACATTCCCCATTGCCCTCGAAATTTTGTTTTTTCCTTCACCCATTTGCCGTCGACCTCCCGATAGCGCGTGTCTGATTTCACATTGTAGATCCAATTATCCAAGCCCCGCATCAGCGCATTGGTGCGATGTTCCACATTGCCGCCCTGGGTGTAGTTCTCATCAATGACCGTCATCCTGCCGGCCTTGCCATTCTTGTTTTCAATGAAGAACAATTTCTCATGCCCACCAAAGAGAATGCCGTTTTTATAGAGTGCAATTGAACGCGGCTGGTTCAGACCATCGAGAAAGACACTCGACTTGTCATAGAAGCCATCACCATTGCTGTCTTCGTGAATGGAGATTCTCCCGATCGGTTCCTCTTCACCCTCGCCATTGGCGTTGGTCATGTAGGCTCTCATTTCAACCACCCACATCCGGCCATCGCCATCGAAGCGCAAAGCGAGCGGGTTCTGAATCTCAGGCTCGTGCGCCACCGTGCTCATCTCGAAGTCCTCATGGAGAACAAAACTCTTCAAACCCTCCTTCGGCGACAAAGCCGGCGACGGCGGGATTTCATCGAACGGAATGACATACGTGTAGCCCTTCTTCTTTTTCTTTGGAGCTTCTGCTTTTTCTTCAGCCGCCTCCAACTTCAACCTCTGGATCCAAACATTGCGAAATTTCACCGGGTTGTGATGCCCTTGTAATTTGATCGGCAAGGCTTCAGGCCCTTCTTTCTTTCCAGCCCCGGTCTTATTCTTAAAGGCGTAGTCGTCATGAATCAGCACCCCGTTGTGCCTCACTGAAATGCGCGCGTTCTCGGTTTTCTTATTGCCCTCAAACCGAGCCGCCCGAAACACAATATCGTAAGTCTGCCACTCGCCCGCCGGTTTCGAAACCAACTTGTCGGGCTTCTTCTGACGGTAGAGGCTCCCGGCATAACTCGCCTTGTAGTCCTCGGCGGATACTCCGTGGGAATTGAGAATCTGAAGCTCATAGCGCTGCTGAATATAGACTCCCGAGTTCCCGTTCTTCTCAGGGTCCTTGGCATCAGGCACGTCGTTCACATTGAACTCCACGTGCATCAAAAAATCTGAATACACACCGGGCGTGATCACGCTGTCCCAGACCGGCGAGGCAGTGAGGATACCATCCTTGAAGACCCACTTCGAATCACCCTTTCCTTCGGGAACCATCACGTGTCCTTGATTCCCCACGAGCTGAACCGCGTCACTTGGACGTTTTAAGGGATCTTTCCCCATCACGTTCTTGGTGGTCCCGCCAGCTGCACCTGCTGAAAGCAGAGCCATGATCATCGAGGCTCGTCGCAATTGATTAAAAAACATGCTCCCGCCAGGCCCCCGAACAAGACTTTCTTCCGCTTTCAAACAATCCATGTTCACAACGAGTAAAAAATCCGCCAAGCTCCGTCCATGACATTTTCATCACTCCTGTTCCCAGCGCTGCTTTGCCTTGGTCTGGCTTCGGCCCACCCCGTGCCGGAAAGCCCCAAATGGCTCACCTATTCCGGAGAAAAAGGTCCGGGAAAAGGGAAACACATCGTTCTGATTACCGCAGACCAGGAATACCGTAGCGAACAGTCAATGCCAATGATGGCGAAGGTTCTCAGCAAGCACCACGGCTTCGACACCACGGTTCTCTTCGGAGTGAATGAGAAAGGCGAAGTCGACCCCACCATGCCGGTCTATCCCAAGAAGGGAAAAGAAGCGGAATTCAAATCGCACAACATCCCTGGCCTCGAACATCTGGCCAAGGCAGACGCTCTCATCATCATCACCCGACTCCTCACTCTCCCGATGGAGCAACAAAAGCTCATCGTGAGCTATCTAGACTCAGGAAAGCCCATCATCGCACTCCGCACCGCAAACCACGGCTTCCGTGGAAACCTTCCGTATGAAATCGACGGCAAGAAGGTCAACTTCGGCCGCGACCTCCTCGGTGGCGCTTTCATGGGCCATCACGGACGCTGGCACGCCGACTCCACCCGCGGAACCATCGTCGAAGCCCTAAAAAACCACCCCATCGCTACTGGCGTCACTGACATCTGGGGACCGTCCGATGTCTACCGAACCTATAAGGAAGGCACCAGCCTCCCCGGGGACTGCACCGCCTTGGTTTGGGGGCAGCCCCTGATGGGACGCAGCTACGAAGACAAGCCCAACCCAAAAAAAGAACCTCTTCCCGTGGCCTGGTTCAAGAACTGGAAAACCACCACTGGCAAAAACGCCCGCGTCTTCCACACCACCATGGGCAGCGGTAAAGACCTCGAGAGCCCCGGCCTCCGCCGCCTCGTCGTCAACGCTACTTACTGGGGTTTGAAGATGGAAAAACAAATTACTGCCAACCGAAGCGTCGAGACCGTTGGTGAATACAAACCCCTCGCCAGCGGATTCAACTACGAGAAACTCGGCGTTGTGCCCAAGTTACCCGCAGCTTACAAGTAAGCCTCACCCCACTTGGGCGCTATCGTTCGACTCTGAAAGGTCCCTTCTCTTGCTCAACAATCCCGAGTGCGCTCAAACTAACTTCCCTCTACTTTCCGCTCGATGGCCAGTGGTCTATTCTGGGAGGAAGGCGAACGTATCGTGGGTCTTTATCTTCTGAGGCGGTAAATGACGGCTGGGGCTCTCCTTTCTCCACCCTGACTCCATGAACGGTTTTACGATCTCGCAGAGCGCCGGGTGCGACCACTTCATTGTGGCCCCGAGTGCCGCCCGTCACGATCAGCTGCAAAGAATAGTTCAGCGCCGCTCCCAGAAAAAACCGCTGTCCAGCGCGAAGCTGGGCAGCGGTGTGAAAATAACTGACTTGGTCAATCTGGCCAGAAGACTAGCCTCGGCGGCGGCGCAACATCATCGCTAACCCGACCATCCCGAACAGCGACAAAGCAGTCGGCTCGGGAATAGCGAGGCTCTCAATGCTGGCACCAGTACCACCATTCCAGATCTGCTGGACGTCTGCATCAGTGAGTGCTGTGTCCCAGAACCCGACATCGTCGATCAATCCGTCCCAACCTCGGTTAAGATCATTACCATTGTTACCGATCGCAAATGGTAATCCGTTCCCCGTGGTATTCCGCGGTGTGGCATTGGCGGTGAGAGCACCATCGAACCAGATTTGAGTGCCATTCGCAGCATCATTGGAAACGGCAAGGTGGTGCCAGGTTCCATCGCCAACACCGCCGACCGTGATATCGGGTGTGTTCATAACACCTTGACCGCCCATGTTGATCTGCAGAGCTTGGTTACTGCTTTGTCTGTGGATGCGCCATGCAGCGCCCTCGCCAGCCGTCACCAGCGCCTGCCAACCACGGTCGAACGACTCAACCTGAAACCAGAGGGAGATAGTTCCGATGTCGTTGTCCATATCGAAAGTGTTGTCCGCGTCATCGACGCTAACCCATGCATTGGCAGCGCCAGTGCTCTCGAGATCAATCGCCTGTCCGAACTTACCGGCGACATATGCTGAGGTTCCTCCGTTGTTACTCAGGATGGTGCCGTCATTGTTGGCGTTATCGACACCTGCGAGGACATCCCCGTTAAAATCCCAGTACTCAAGCGGGGAAGAGGTGAGCGCAGCATCCGAGGAAGCTGAACTGAAGGAGACAATGCCAGCGGCAAGAGTCAGGACGGATTTCAATTTGTCTGTTTTCATGTGTTTAAGTTAATTTAGAATGCCTGCGTGCACGAAAAAAGGGGGGTAAAATCCAACTAGTTCGCCTGCAGCCCACTCACATAGACTGATTTACAGAGTCCTGGCAATGATTAATTGCGAAAAAAAAATCCGAACCCCTGCATCTTTTATATACAGGTTGTCCTCATGGGTGAATTGGCGACACTCTCCATTGTGGAGCAGGTTGCTTCGCACCTGCGTGAGATATTACACAATCGAAATGCACCTTCTGCTTGGCTTTCACTCAAGAAATCGTCCCTTCCACCCCGACGAACCCCTTCAGAGTTTTCCTTCATCACGAATAGTCCTTGCTCAAAATCCACCGACAGAGTTGTGAACGGGACGATGGAAAAAGGTTCAATGAGTAAAAAATTGTGAGAAGAGGTCTTTCGGGTGCACCCAGACCCTCCCCATTATCGTTTCGCTGTCTCATTTGAGACCTTACCCAGACTTCTTTTTTTCTTGTCCGCACTCTGCGCGGCCACCATCTTTCCAACAATTCACGGTCTAAGACCGCAAAATTGCAAACCATGTCCAAGCAACCGAAACAAGGCAAAAAATACCTCGTCGTTTCAGTGATCATCCTGACGGCGGTTGTGGTCATCACCGCCTACTCAGGGCTTTTCAATTTCCGTAAAGACAACTCATCAGGTCTGGAAAAGTCAACATCACAAGAAAGATCGACCAGTAATCCCGCCATGCTCCAGACGCCGGGAAAACCAGATTCAAAAGGAGTGTTTCACGTGTGGCCGGGCATGTCGATCCAGGAGGCGCTGGATGCCGCGGCAGCACACTCCGAACATAAGACAGTCAAGGTGCACGAGGGCACTTACCGTCCTCAGCAACATGGCCAGGCGATGATTTGGCTAAATTCCCAGCATGAGGGAATCACCTTGCTGGCAGAGGGAGAGGTGATACTGACTGCGGAAAATCCTGAGATCGCCGACTCATCGTTGGCGAGCTATCCCGCCGTCGTCAACCATGTCGTGTATTTCGGAGATGGCATTTCCAGATCAACGGTTATTCGAGGCTTTAAGATTACCGGAGCCAATCATTATGTGACACGAAGTGAAAACCCCGTCATCCAGCCTCCGGTCGACCTGCCGAGATTAAGGGTGAAAAGCTTCATTCATTATGCCGATGGTGGCGGCATCAAAACTTGGGGCCGATGCTACCCCACTATTGATCGCTGTGAGATTTATGGGAATTACGTGTCGCCTTGCGCGGGAGCAATTTCGATTGAAAACTGCGGCTACACAGAGAACGCGCTGCTGATTGTCAATTGTATCTTCCGCAACAACAGCTCTCAGATCACGGGATCCGCAATTGATTTGTTCGGCCCCGGTAATCGTGCAGAGATTCGCAACTGCCTTTTCGTTGGCAATGTGGCCAACCGCGGAATCAATTTCTTCACCTTTCCCAAGCCCGGCATTAACGAAGATCACGGCTCGGGGGCATTGACGGTCTTCAGCGGCTCACATGTGACGGTAGATGGCTGCACGTTCACAGGAAATTACAATGGCATTGATGATGCCGGCACTGACAGCACCTATACAAATTCCATTTTCTGGAACAACAATGCAACTGGCGGAATTGCACCCCGAAAGCGATATGAAATGGATGTTCGCAACGCCCAGAAAGTTTCGAATTGTTACTTGGGTGGTGACACAATCCATGATTTGCGCGGAACCTTAAGGAAAAACAATGTAGTTGACGCGCCCGATCCCGGGTTTGACTCCAAATACCGTCCGACAAACCGACTTTATGCTAATGTGGGTTATCGACCTGTAGGTTCCGCTGGTAATTACAAGACGCACGATGCCAGACTGACGGATCAACATGGAAACCCTTTCTCAAGTTCCCAGCTG
>JAQWZU010000166.1 GCA_029253285.1 Akkermansiaceae bacterium
AAAACAATCATCGTAGCCCGTGATCTCCTCTCCGACTTCCAGGAGAAGACCGGCCTCACCCTTGAAGAAGAACTCGGCGAGATCAAAGGCTCCGAGCTCGAAGGCCATAAGGCCCAGCATCCTTTCCTCGATCGCACTTCCAAAATCATCCTTGCTCCCTTCGTCACCACCGAATCCGGAACCGGCGCGGTGCACATCGCTCCCGGTCACGGTGCGGACGACTACGTAGTCGGCCAGCAGAATGGGCTCGAAGTTCTCAGCCCGGTAGACGACGACGGAAAGTTCACCGACGAATGCGGCCTGCCTGACCTCGTTGGTGTCCACGTCTTCAAAGCGAACGCCTCCATCGTTGAACTCCTCCAGGAAAAAGGCGCACTGCTCGGCGAAGAAACCTACCAGCACAGCTACCCACATTGTTGGCGTTCCAAGACCCCCATCATCTTCCGCGCGGTTGAGCAATTCTTCATCTCCATTGACCAACTCCGAGAAAAAGCTCTGAGCGAAATCGATCAAGTCGAGTGGCTTCCCAAGTGGGGCCGCAACCGCATCTACGGCACGGTCGAATCCCGTCCCGACTGGTGTATCTCCCGTCAGCGCACCTGGGGTGTGCCGCTTCCGGTCTTCTTTGACAAAGACGGCGGTCCCATCGTCTCCGCCGAGCTGGCCAAGAAGGTTGCCGATCTCGTCGAGAAAGAAGGCACCAACGTTTGGTTCGAAAAATCCGACGTCGAACTCGCCGAGCTCTTCGGCCTTCCCGAAGGTTCCACGAAGTGCCGCGACACCCTCGACGTTTGGATCGACTCCGGTTCCAGCCACGTCGCCGTGATGGATGCTCATCCCGAACTCAGCTGCCCGGCCGACCTCTACCTCGAGGCTACCGACCAGCACCGCGGATGGTTTCAAAGCTCGCTCATGCTCTCCGTCGGAGTGCGTGACAAGGCTCCTTACAAAACGGTCCTCACCCACGGCTTCGTTGTCGATACCGAGACTGGAAAGAAGACTTCCAAATCCGACGCTAAGAAAAAGGGTAAGCCCACCGACGCCGCGCACTTCTACAACAAGTATGGCGCCGACATTCTCCGCCTTTGGGTGTCCTCGGTCGATTGGCAGAATGAAGTGCCCTTCAGCGAAGCTCTCTTCACCCAAGTCAGCCAGCCTTACCGCCAGTTCCGAAACACCTTCAAGATCCTCCTGGGCAATATGCGTGACGAACAAGTCAGCGAGCCTGCTGAACTCCCCCTGATCGACCAGTGGATCATGGAACGCCTTCAAGTCGTGATTGGTGAAGTGCGAGAGGCCTACGAAAAGTATGACTTTCGCAAAGTCTTCTCAACGATGAGTCAGTTCGCTTCTTCCGATCTGAGCGCCCACTACATCGACATCACCAAGGACCGCCTCTACTGCGATGCGGAGGGTTCCGAGCGCCGCAAGGCGAGTGTTTGGGTAATGGGTCAGATCTTCGATGCTCTGGTTAAACTCCTCGCGCCTGTTCTCGCCTACACCGCTGAGGAAGCCTGGGAACACGCCGGGCGCGAAGGCAGCATTCACGAACAGGATTTCCCCGAAGTGAGTGCCAAATACGCAGGGACCGAAGCCACCGACAAAGTGGCCAAACTTCTCGAAGTGAAAGCCGTCATGCAGACCGCGATCGAGGAGAAGGTACAAGCCAAGGAGTTCAAGAAGAACAACGAAGCCAACGTCCTCCTCTCGGTTCCCGCGAATCATCCTTCGCTCGAACTTCTCAAGGATTCGGAGTTCGCCAAAGAGTTCTTTATCGTCAGTGAAGTGAACGTGGTCGAAGGAGAAGCGCTCGCCGCGACGGTATCTGCTACCGGTTATCAAATGTGCCCCCGCTGCCGTCGCTACGAGCCCGCCGTCAACGACGAAGGACTCTGCCAACGCTGCGCAGATGCAGTGTCCTGATTCGGAGCGTGGGCTTCCAGCCCTTCGTCAGGTTTTGATAGGGAGAATTCTCTATCGATCCCGCCTCTTGGTCTCTTTGTAGATTTTCTGGAAACCGGGGTATTTTTTCCATTCTTCGAAACGTTTTTGGTAGCGCTTGTCGGAGGTCCAGAATTTGGGTTGGGGGACGGAGTCGGGATCGAAGTCCTCAGGGTAGTCTTTGCCAGCGATGCTGTCTTCGACAGATTGATACCACTTGAGGTAGTGGGCGGTCATCTTTTGAAATTGTTCTGTTGATTCTTTGGAGATGTCCCTGGTTTCGCCGGGGTCGGTGGCGAGATCGTAGAGGGCGAATGCATTCTTCTGTACGTTCGAGGCGACCAACTTGAAGTTGTTGTCGACGAGAGCTCCTTTGGTCTGGTAGCGGAAAGGGATAGCGTTTTCGCGTCTTTTGAGATCCTTGGTGAAGAGAGCTTTGAGTGATTCTCCGTCGACGGGTTTGAGAAAGCTATCTTGGGGAAGTTCGAGGAGGTCTGCGATGGTTGGGAAGATGTCCATCGTGGAAGAGGGGTAGGAAGTGATGCGGGGTTTGATGCCGGAGGGCCATTCGAGGACGGCGGGGACGCGCAGGCCGCCTTCGTAAACAGTGCCTTTGTTGCCGCGGAGATTTCCGACGGTGGTGGGCTTGATTTTTGGGAGGCCTCCATTGTCGCTGCAAAACCAGACCATGGTGTTGTCGGCGATTTTGAGATCGCGGAGGGTCTTGCGAAGGACCCCGACATTGCGGTCGAAGGCGACGAGTTCGGCGTAGTGTCTTTGGCTATTCTTATCGAGATCCTTAAAGGGTGCGATGTCTTCCTCGCTTGCTTCGAAAGGGGAGTGTGGAGATCCATCCCAGATTACAGCGAGGAAGGGCTTCTCGGCATCCTTTTGTTTTTTGATGAAGGAGAGGGCTTGGTTGACGATGATCTCAGACGAGTCGCCTTTGAATTGATGCACACCCTGGGCCGAGCCCATCAGCGGATCGAGATCGAAGAAGTTGGTCACGGTCATCCAGGTCTCGAATCCAAACCCTTTGGGACCGTAGGGATCCTCGTCTAGAATGGGAGCGCCGGGACCACGAAGGCCGTTGAGGTGCCATTTGCCGAAGTGGCCGGTGGCGTAGCCTGCTTGTTTGAGAGCGGAGGCGATGGTTTTTTCCTGAAGCCGCAGGGCGTGCCCGTGACTGGGAACGCCGGTGCGGTTGTTGGCCCGGCCGGTGAGGACGGAGGCGCGGGTCGGAGAGCACACGGGAGCCCCAGCGTAGAAGCGCTCGAAGCGTAGTCCATTGGCCGCCATGGCGTCGAGGTTGGGAGTCTTGAGAACGGGATGCTTGTAGTAGCCGGTTTGCCCCCATCCTTGATCATCGGTCATGATGAGAATGATGTTGGGCTTTGGGCTGCTCTGCGGCGGGCTTTGAGCCAAGAGCCACGAGCTTTGAAACAGGAGAGAAAGGAGTATGAGAGATTTCATTTTTTAGCGAGGGTGAGTGTTGAGCGCGGCAGAGGGACGCTAATTTTTGCAGGCTATTTGCCAATGCAGATCAGCTCCTGAATGGTGTGGGCGTAGGCTTTGCCATTGGCGAACGAAAGGCTGGCGCGGGAGTAGGATTTCCCGGCAAGGCCGAGGTCGTTGATGGCGACGAGGGCATTTTCGTCGAGGGCTTTGGCTTTCCAGTTGATGACGTAGATCGTGCCGTTCATGACTGGCACGTAGAGTTGGTCGCCGGCGACACTGGGTGAGGGAGCTGCGACATGGCCCCAGCCACTGCCTTTGGATCGCTTGTCTCCAAACACGACGAGTCCGCGGGAGTTCTTCATGTCGTTTGGAACGATGGTTTGAGTTTCGATCTTCTTCTTGGCGACATCGAACCAGAGGAGTTGATCGTCTTGTCCGGGAGCTCGTGAAAGTTGAAGAGGCAATTCGAGATACTCGACGGTGTGTGTATCGATATTGACCCGACCCAACAGGGGTTTCTTGTAGTGCCGGAAGTAGTTCCACTTTCCGACGAGGAGGTTGGAGGTCTGGGTGATATTTCGACTTCCTGTTTTCTTGAGGTTTTTAGTGTCGGTCCCTCGATCGCCTTTGTTCCAAGCGCACACCGGGACGTCTTTGATGATGGAAATCTGCTTGGCTATTTTTCCGGTAGCGGTATCCACGGAGAGGTGATTCGGGCCGTGGAAGAAATGCACCTGATCATTACGGATCCCAAAGCTCATCGTGGCGTTGAATTTTTCAAGAGGAAGAGTCCAGAGAGTCTTTCCGTTGTCGAGGTCGACCAGAGAAATCCCGTGGGGTTTTTCCGGTGGCCCGTGTCCTCCTCCGCGGCCGGTGACGACGACCTTGCGACCGTCGTTGAGCTTTTGAGGAGTGACCGAAACACCCATGTTAATGCCGCATTCGGTGGTCCAGACAATCTTGCCGGTCTTGAGGTCGAGAGCTTGAAGCTGGGTCCACATTTCTTTTGGCGCCTTGGCATACTTGTGAGGAAACTTTCCGCTTGGTTCCGGAGTATAGATTTGTCGGGTGAAGACAAATTTCCCGTCATGAACGAAAGGAAGCCCTCGTCCAACGGTGAAGAAGTCTTGTTTCCAAACCGGTTCGCCATCGATGGTGAAGCACGCGATGCCGGATGAGGCATTTGTGAAGACGACGCGTTCACCATCGGTGACGGCTGATGGGGCGCTGCTGTCGCTGAAGCAACCGGAAAGCTTTAGGGGATGTTTGCCGATGATCCCTTTTTTCCAAAGGACCTTCCCGGTAGAGGCATCACAGCACCAAGCGATGATGTCCTTTCCGATCTCAGCATCGGATTCGAATGGCTTCAGGGTCGTGAAGAAAACTTTTCCGTTTGAAACGACGGGAGTGCTTTGGCCGGTTTCCGGCAGGGTGATTTTCCAGGCGATATTTTGATCGAGAGCGACACTCCATTTTGTTGGACCTGATTCCGGAGTTTGAAAATTTCCTCCGGCACCGCTGGCTTGCGGCCAATCAAGGGCGTGGAGTAGGGAGGTGCAGGCGAGAAGGGTGTGGAGAATAATTTTCATGGGGTAGCTGAGGATTTGAATACTCGATTCCAACGCCACCCGTATCAAGGATGTTTCCTGATGGCTCGCCAGACGCGAGGGCAGGTGGATGGTGGAGAAAGGTGGGTTCTGGTGCGGAATGTCGACTGTGTCGTTGACGTATTTGGAGAAATCATTACGAGTCTCCGGTGATAATATGAAGCAACTGATCATTCTCACTCTCTTCCTCCTGACCCGGCTGGGTGGTGCTGAATCTCCGTCACGGCCGAATATCATTCTCCTGATGGGGGATGACCATGGCTGGGAAGAAGTGGGTTACAATGGGCACCCTTATCTCAAGACGCCCTTTCTCGATGAGATGGCCGCCTCCGGATTGCGACTCGATAATTTCTACGCCCAACCGGTTTGCTCTCCTACCCGGGGCAATGTCCTGACTGGTCGGCATCCCAATCGCTACGGAACCTTTACTCCCGGTTGCTCGCTTCGGCCCGAGGAGATTACGGTGGCTCATCTTCTGAGCAAGGCGGGATACGGGACAGGGCATTTTGGGAAGTGGCATGTTGGCCCGGTGAAGAAAGAATCGCCCACCAACCCAGGCGCGATGGGCTTTGATGAATGGCTTTCGCACGATAATTTCTTTGAGATGGATCCGGTCTTCTCCCGTAATGGGGGAGCGCCCAAAAAATTCTACGGCGAGAGTTCGGAAATCCTCATCGATGAAGCGATCAACTATATCGAGAAGAAGAAAAATGCGGAGGCTCCTTTCTTCACCGTCATTTGGTTTGGCTCTCCGCACGAACCGTATAGCGGATTGGAAACCGACCTGGCTCTTTATCGTGATCTCCCCAAAGAGTTTGCACCAGGAGAGGTGAGTTTAACTTCCAACGAAACCGGGTCGCGAGTCAAGAGGCCGCAGCGTGAGGTCTTGATCGAGCGCTTTGCGGAGATCACCGCGATGGATCGATCGATTGGGAAATTACGCAATGCTCTCAAAACACTCGGCCTGCGGGACAATACTTTGCTATGGTATTGCGGCGATAATGGCACCCCTCCAAGCGGCTTAACGAAGTCCCGCTTTCGTGGTGTGAAGGGAAAGGTTTACGAGAACGGGATTCGTGTTCCCGGAGTGATTGAATGGCCCAATGGAATTTCGAGGCCTCGTAATTCGAGTGTGAATTCTGTGACCTCTGATATCCTGCCGACCTTGTGTGCGCTGGCTGGTGCAAAGACGCCGAAAGTGCCTTTGGATGGCGTTAACCTCGTTCCGGTTTTTAATGGAGAGATGAAAAAGCGTGGCGAAGCGATTGAGTTTTGGAACATTCGTGGAATGGGATCGGGAAAGCCTTATATCGATCCGGAGCTTCAGAAAGGAACTACTCCTTTGGTGAAGAAGATGGGAAATATTTTCACCCGAAATTTCCGCAATGATCGCTACGAGAAAATCAGGGAGAAAGATTTTAAAGGAGCGCGTGCGATTTTGACGGATGACTACAAGTTGGTCCTCGACGGAGGAAAGGGAACGGGGGCTGAACTCTTCGACCTTAAGAAGGACCTCGGTGAGACTCATAACATCGCCCAAGCGCATCCGGATGTCGTGGAGCAATTGTCGAAGAAATTACGTGGCTGGCAGGAGAGCGTATTAAACAGCTTGATGGGGAAGGATTATAATTAGCTTTCGTGTTTTTTAGGGCCCGGTTCCTTTAAGGATGAGGCTGCTTACTCGGAGCGGGCTTCGGGTTGTGGGAGAAATTACGGATGTCGATTTTTCCGGAGGCGAAGGAGAGCGTAATAGAATTTTTGTCACGTTTGAGGGCGGGGTGTTTGATCGTTGTTCTAAATTCTCCAATGGTGAGATCGGTGCTGCCGTCGATCACGTTAACAGAGAGCTTGGTCCATTTGTTATTGAGAGCGGCGAGGCCGGGGAGTCCCTCTGGAACACTGGAAGTGCCCTTGTTGGTCTTGGAGGATTTTTCGGCCCAAGCGATGACGCGGTTTGAGGCTTTGCGCTTCGAGCTTTCGGTATCCATGAAGATGACGCGGAAGATATGGCCGTCACCGTTAAAGGTGAAAACGACGCGTTGGCAGTCGGTGGGTTTGAATTCGAGAGAGGTCGAGCCGTCGATGAACTCGGAGGACCAACGGATAATGGGGCCGTGGTTTTTGAATTTTTTGTAGAGCTTGGGATCGGACCTACAGGAAGCGGTCTTGTGAGAATAGGTCCACGCGCCACGTGTGGCCTCGTGTAGTGAGCCGTCTGAGAAGCTGTCCTTGATGGGAGCGGCGATGAGGGGAGAGGTGAGGAGAATAGCGAGGAAGAGTTTCATGAGTTGGCAGGTTGGAGTATGGCATTATTGTCTGGTTCCTTACTGGAATTTGAATTTGGGACGAGGGGGCTGAGCTACCTTGTCGCTTCGGACGCCTATGATTGAGGAAAAGATTAATTTTCAGAAAGTTGTGGTATGTGGGAGCAGCATAGGATAGGGGCTGACGTTGGTTCGTGCTTTCGTTTGTTGTTAAGATTGGCGTTTCACCGCAGGGGCCATTTTATTACGATGAAAATGTATGTAGGTAATCTGTCGTTCAGTACGACAAAGGAAGGGCTTGAGTCCTTTTTCTCCCAGTATGGTTCAGTGACGGACACTCACCTTCCAGAAGACCGCGAGACCGGTCGTCCACGTGGCTTTGCCTTCGTGACGATGGACTCCAAGTCAGCAATGGAAGATGCGATCAAAGGTGCCGATGGCACGGATCTTGACGGCCGCACGATCAAGGTGAACGAAGCCAAGCCTCGTGAAGAGCGCGGCGGTGGGCGTAATTACTAATCCATCTCCAAAGGATTTTCTCAAAGGGCAAAGCATTTCATGGTGCTTTGCCTTTTTTATTGTCAAGCGTTGGGTAATGAAATCTAGAAAGGCCGAGGGTAGAGCTCATCCTTTGTGAGCTCTTTGGTGGCGAAGCGACGAAATGCTTCTGCGGCAATGAGCTGCCAACCGGGGGACCATCCCCCATCTTCTGTTGCGGCATCATCGGGGTCCAGTGCGGGTGCAATGTAGGCCAAGGCAACCCAGCCTAACATGAATTCTTCATGACTGAGTTCCCGGATAGTCGCGTTTTGAGCGAGAATATCGTTCAGTCTGGTATGGGCCTCATGAGATGATTTCGGAACAGGAGATTGTTCGGGCCGTGAGTTGTGGAACTGACTCTTCGATTTCTTTCGCTGCTGAAATCGTAATTTTATCGAAGTTGAAAAACTACGAAGACGGTGCATAGAAAAGCGCATACTTTTTTAGAGGAAATTTTGGCCGGGGGATTGTCGGCTAGGTGGATCCCTTGTCTCCGGTCTGTGAGGAGATCGAGAGGTCTTTCGGTAGTAAATCTTCCGGAGGTCGGGTTGCTCTATCGTTCTCAGTTTTCGTTGATGTTTTGGTGACTGCGGTGGGGACCGGAAAGTCTTCAAACATAATCGACGGTGATGTAGTTGGACGTTTTTTGGACATAAGCTTTTCTCGCTTTAGATACGGAGGAGGCGACGGAATCGTGTTAGCCGTAAGTGGCTAGTAGTTAACAAGAGGTCCCAACCAAGATGAACTGGTGAGGCGAGGTTGTATCACGAATCATCGGCATAGATAGGAATTTCTCTTTTTGTTTCCTGTGTCCTGTTCTGCGATCCAGCGGGGAAGCTCGAAGGCTGCTATTTGGCAGAGGAGGATACCACTTTGCCGTCGATGATGACATGCGTGGTATGAGTGGTGGTTTCCAAGGGGTCGCCATCGAAGAGGGCGAGGTCGGCGTCGTGGCCTTTTTGGAGGGTGCCGATTTTTTGATCGAGGCCGAGGATTTGAGCCGGGTAGAGAGTGCAAGCGGCGAGGGCGATTTCTTGAGGAAGTCCGTAGGCCGCGGCGAGGGCGGCTTCGAAGTGGACCACGCGGGTTTTGGGAACGTATTTTTCGTAGCCGGATTGGAAGGCGAATGGGATGCCTTTTTTGTAGAGTTGGGCGGCGAGGGTGAAGGTCATGTTTTCGAGGTCGCCGTAGGGGCGGGCCATGGTGGGGTGGACGATGACGGGAATGCCGGCCGCTTTGATTTCGTTGAGGAGGAGGTAGGCTTCGGAAGCGCCATCGAGGATGAGATCGAAGCCAAATTCCTCGCGAAGGCGAAGGCTTGCGGCGATGTCCTGATGACGGTGGGCGTTGATGAGAAGCGGAGTCTTTTTGTTTAGAACATCGACGAGGGTTTGCAGCTTGATGTTGCGGGGAGGGGCGTCTTTCTTGGGATCATCATTGGCTTTAGCAATCTTGGTGGCGTGGGCCTGGGCTTTGAGGAACTCGGCGCGGAGTAGGGCGATCGCTTTGGAGCGGGTGCCGGGGGATTTGCTGAGAGCTTCCTTTCCGAGAGTGGCGGCGACGGCGGAGGTGGGAGCGAGGGTGTCCTTGATCGAGGTGATGGAGGGGACGTTGGTTTTGACGACCATGAGTTGACCCGAGATGAGGGTGCCGGGGGAGTGGCCGGTGTGGAGGGTGGTGACGCCGAGATCACGGATCCACTTCACGAGCGGATCGCGTCCGTTGTAGGCATCGATGGCGCGGAGTTCGGGTTGGATGGGCGCGGATTTATCGAGTTGTTCCTGGTCGTGTTGGGGGGAGTTGAGAATGCCGGAAAGTCCGATGGTAGTGTGGGCGTCGATGATGCCGGGAGTGGCGACTTTGGCAGTGATGGTTTGATAGCCGTCGGGGATTTTGAGGCCGCTACCGACAGCCTGGATTTTTCCGTCGGGTCCGCAGAGGACGATGGCGTTTTTGATCGGCTTGAGGTCGCCGGTCATGGGGAAGAGGAGATCGGCTTTGACCGCGATTTGGGCGTAGGCGGCCGTTGCGGTCAAAAGGAAGATGAGAGATTTGATCATGACGAAATGAAAGTTGGATTAGCGATAGAAGCAGCAGCCGGAGGCTTTGCGGTTGTGGCCGGCGCCGTAGCCGCCTTCGGCGAAGAGGCGGTCTTGTTCGTTGGCGAGGTCGAAGACTTTGGTGCCTTCGATGTGGGTTTCGAGGACGCGGGTGTAGATGGAGAAGGGATCGCCAGAGAGCATGACGAAGTCGGCTTGCTTGCCGGGTGCGAGCGAGCCAGTGGATTTGTCGAGGTCGAGCATTTTGGCGCCGGCGAGGGTGAGGCCTTCGAGGGCTTTCTCCCGGGACATCCCGGCCCGAACGCCGATGGCAGCATTGCGGAGGAACCAGCGGGAGTCGTTGATGGGATCGTCGGTGTGGAAGGCGGTGAGGACGCCACGTTTTTCGAGCTCGGCTCCGTTTTTCCAGTCGAAGTCGCGGGCTTCGAGTTTGCCGCCGGGTGAGTCGAGGAAGATGATAGAGCAGGGAACGTCGGCAGCGGCGATTTCGTCGGCCACTTTCCAGGCTTCGGAGACGTGGTGGAGGACGACTTTGAAACCGAACTCTTCCTTTAGGCGAAGGACGGTCAGGATGTCATCGTGACGGTGGGTGTGATGATGGACGGTGCGTTTTCCGTCGAGGATGTCGGCGAGAGTTTCAAGGGCGAGATCGCGTTCGAAGGGTTTCTCGGGATCAGCTTCGGCGCGCTTCATTTGGTAGGCTTGTGCGTCGAGGAATTTTTGGCGCACGAGGGCCGCCGATTTTCCACGGGTGCCAGGGAAGGGGCCGGATTCGCGGATGGAATTGGTGCCGTTAGCCATCTTGACTCCTCCGGCGAGCGATCCGTCGGGGAGTTTGATGGTGAGGTCTTCCACGGTGTTTCCTTTGCGGAGTTTGAGGTAGATCGTTTGGCCGGAAAGGAGATGGCCGGAGCCGGACATGAGGTTGACGGTAGTGACGCCACCGGCGCGGGCTTTATCGATGGAGGTGTCGCGGACGTCGACGGAATCCATGACACGGACTTCGGGTTGGATGGGCGATGAGCTATCGCCTCCGGAGACTTGACCAATGTGGGAGTGGGTGCAGATCAGGCCGGGGATGATGGTCTTTCCGGTGCAATCGATTTGCTCGGCATCGGCGGGGATGTCGACTTTATCGGAGGGTCCAACCGCGATGATGGTGTCGCCTTTGATGAGGAGGGTGCCTTTTTCGATCTTGCCCGAAGAGACCGGGTAGATCGTGGCATTTCTGTAGGCCTTGATCTTTGGAGTCGGATCGGACTTCGAAGAATCCTGAGCCGAAGAAAAGAGCAGCAGTCCGGCCAGAGGGGCCAGGGCGAGAAAAAGGAGCTTGCGGGTACGCATGGCGGGAGACTGCAGGGTGAATTATGAAGAGTGAAGGCTGAATCCCAAGAGTTGTCTCTTTCCGGGATCTGAAATAAAACGATGACAGATGATGAAAGCGATTCAGTTTATTCGGAATAGCAGCGAGGCGGGAGCTGCCGTTGATGTTGAGTTGCCGCTGCCAGTGGCGGGGGGGCATGATCTCTTGGTGAAGATTGAGGCCATTGCGATGAATCCGGTGGACTACAAGGTGCGTCCGGCTGAGGGAGCTGATCCGAAGACGCTGGGATTTGATGCCGCGGGTGCGGTGGTGGGTGTTGGTGACGAGGTCACTCTCTTCGCGGAAGGTGATGAGGTTTACTTCGCCGGAGATGTCACGCGTCCGGGGACGAATGCGGAGTATCAGTTGGTGGATGAGCGCATCGTGGCGAAGCGCCCTGCGACGCTCGATGTGGTGAAGAGCGCGGCGCTTCCATTGACAGCTCTCACGGCTTGGGAATCGTTGTTTGATCGACTTGGAATTGATTTTGAAAACGCGAATGGAAATGCCGGAAAATCGCTTCTCATTATTGGAGGCGCTGGTGGCGTGGGATCGATGGCTATTCAATTGGCGAAGCTGGCGGGCTTGACGGTGATTGCGACGGCTTCGCGTTCTGAGAGTAGTGAGTGGTGTCGAACACTCGGAGCTGACCACATTATCAATCATCACGGAGACATGCCGGAGCAGGTTCGGGAGTTGGGCTTCGAGACCGTGGACTATATCGCGAACTTCAATGAAGTCGACAAAGTCTGGGAGGCCATGGGCGAGATGATTGTGCCGCAAGGGAGCCTTGTCTTGATCACCGGGCACCATAGTCATCTCGACATGGCGGGAGCCTTCAAGATGAAGAGCGTGAGGATTTGTTGGGAGTTCATGTTTACTCGTTCGATGTTCGGAACCGACGATCTCATCGAGCAGCATGAGATCCTCAAGCGAGTGGCAAAGTTGGTCGATGAAGGAAAGATTATCGCAACTGCTAACGAAACACTCAGCCCGATCAATGCGGAAAATATTCTCGGGGGACACCGGAAGCTTGAGTCCGGATCGTCGATTGGGAAACTTGTCATTTCAGGTTGGGAGTAAAACCATTACAAATAGATCCATGTCCAAACTCACCATCGTGGCCAATATCTACGCCAAGGCCGGGAAAATTGATTTTGTGAAAGCCGAGCTGCTGAAACTGATCGAGCCCACCCGTGCGGAAGAGGGCTGCCTCAACTACGATCTCCACCAGGATTTTGAAGATCCCAGGCATTTCCTTTTCTACGAAAACTGGGAGTCACGCGAACTTTGGCAATCCCACATGAAAGCTCCGCACATCGCGGAATTAAAGGCGGCCACGGAGGGGGCGATTGAGGAAGTGGTTCTCAATGAGATGTCCCAGATTGGGTAGGAGTTCTGAAAACCTACCGCTGCTCAGGTTTCAGCGATTCCGCTTTCCGATCCCTATCCTCAAACCTCAAACCTCAATCCTCAAATCTCAAATGCCGGGCGATGCCTGCCAATCGAGAAGTAGCCAGTTCGGGGAGAGGGCCATGGTGCCTCTGGAGGGGGTGTCAGTGGAGTTCCTCCTTCGCTTTGACTGCTGCCGGGAACAAGCTCTTTCTCTAGTTTAGATGAGATTGTGATGCTCTTGCAACGGAGTCACTGTGAATTCTCTATCTTGTAATGAGCGGATGGCTTTGACGGAGGCTTCGGCGGCGCTGAGATTGGTGCAGTGACTGATCTTGTGCTGCACGGCACTGGAGCGGATTTTAACTTCGTCCTCGCGGGCTTCGTGGCCGCTTGGGGTATTGATGATGAAGTCGATGTCGCCGTTTTTCATCATGTCGATGACGTTGGGGCGCTTTTGCTCGGCGAGTTTGTAGAGACGGTTCACTTCGATGCCTTCGGCTTCGAGGCGTTTGAAGGTGCCACCGGTGGCGTGGATCTTGAAGCCGAGGTTGGCGAGGTCTCTTGCGATGGTGACGGCGCGGTCTTTGTCGCGGTCGTTGACGGAGAAAAAGACGTTACCCTCCTTGGGCAGCGGGTTGAAGGCGCTGATCTGGGCCTTGGCGTATGCCATACCGAGGTCTTGGTCGGCTCCCATGACTTCGCCGGTGGATTTCATTTCCGGTCCGAGGACGATGTCGATGCCGGGGAAGCGGCCCCAGGGGAAGACGGCCTCTTTTACGCAGAAGCACGGGGGCATGGTCTCTTCGGTAAAGCCGAGGTCGACGAGCTTTTTACCAACCATGATCTTGGCGGCGAGTTTGGCGAGCGGGATGCCGATGGACTTGGAGACGAAAGGCACGGTGCGGGAGGCCCGTGGGTTGACTTCGATGACGTAAAGGTCGTCGTCTTTGACCGCGAACTGGATGTTCATGAGGCCGCGGACCTCGAGTTCCTTGGCGAGGGCTTTCGCTCCGACAAGGATTTCGTTTTTGATTTTGTCACTGAGTGAGAAAGCCGGGATGACGCAGGCGGAGTCGCCCGAGTGGATGCCGGCTTGTTCGATGTGCTCCATGATGGCTCCGACCACGGAGGTGTCGCCGTCGGAGATACAGTCGACGTCAACTTCGGTGGCGTTCTCGAGGAAGCGGTCGACGAGGATGGGACGATCGGGAGCGATGTCGGTGGCATTCTTAATGTAGGTGCGAAGTTCGTCGTCGTTGTAGACGATCATCATACCGCGTCCGCCGAGGACGAAGCTGGGGCGGACGAGAACAGGGAAGCCAATGCGGTCTGCGATGGCGACGGCTTCGTCCTCAGAAACCGCGGTGCCGGCTTCGGCTTGCTTGAGGCCGATCTTGTCGAGGAGGGCGGAGAAGAACTTGCGGTCTTCGGCGAGCTCGATGGACTTGGGAGAGGTGCCGATGATGGGGACGCCGTGGCGTTCGAGATCGGCGGCTAGGTTGAGCGGAGTCTGACCCCCGAACTGGACGATGACGCCGTCGGGCTTTTCCTGATCGCAGATGTTGAGAACGTCCTCGAGAGTGAGGGGTTCGAAGTAAAGCTTGTCCGAAGTGTCGTAGTCTGTGGAGACGGTCTCGGGGTTGGAGTTGACCATAACGGACTCGTAGCCGAGCTCGCGGAGGGCGAAGGAGGCGTGGACGCAGCAGTAATCGAATTCAATTCCCTGGCCGATGCGGTTTGGGCCACCGCCGAGGATAACGATTTTCTTGGCGTCGGATTCGCGGGCTTCGTTTTCGTCGCCGTAGGTCGAGTAGTAGTAAGGCGTGGCGGCTTCGAATTCCGCAGCGCAGGTATCGACGAGGCGGTAAGTCGGGATGATGCCTTTTTCTTTTCTTTCGGCGCGAACGTCGTCTTGAGAAATGCCACGTGCGTGGGCGATTTGGACGTCGGAGAAACCGAGCTTCTTAGCGCGGCGGAGGTCGAGGTTGGCGAGGTCGTTTCCTTCCTCCACGATGATACGCATGTTCTCAAGGAACCACGGATCAATTTGGGTGGCGTCGAAGATTTCTTCGATGGTCCAACCTTGTTCAAAGGCAACCTTGAGCCAGAAGATACGCTCGGCGTTGGGGACGATGAGCTTCCGCTCGATCTGCTCGCGGGTAGCCTCAGGATCCTTACCGTCGAAGCCGAAGCCGAAGCGTCCGGTCTCGAGTGAGCGGAGAGATTTTTGGAGAGATTCCTTGAAGGTGCGTCCGATGGACATGGCCTCCCCGACGGCTTTCATGGAAGTGGTGAGAACAGGATCGGCGGTGGGGAATTTTTCGAAAGTAAAGCGGGGAACCTTGGTGACGACGTAGTCGATGGAAGGCTCGAAGCTGGCGGGAGTTTCGCGGGTGATGTCGTTGGGAAGTTCGTCGAGGGTATAACCGACGGCGAGCTTGGCGGCGATCTTGGCGATGGGGAATCCGGTGGCTTTGGAGGCGAGCGCGGAAGAGCGGCTCACGCGCGGGTTCATTTCGATGACGATACAGCGGCCGGTCTTGGGGTCGACGGAGAACTGGATGTTGGATCCGCCGGTCTCGACGCCGATTTCGCGGATGACGGCGAAGGAAGCATCGCGCATGATTTGGTATTCGCGATCGGAGAGAGTTTGGGCGGGAGCGACCGTGATGGAGTCGCCGGTGTGGACGCCCATCGGGTCGAGGTTTTCGATGGAGCAAATGACGACGCAGTTGTCGGCGTGGTCACGCATGACTTCCATTTCGTATTCCTTCCAACCGAGGAGGCACTCTTCGACGAGGACTTCGGTGGTGGGTGAAAGGTCGAGTCCGCGGTGGACGATGGTTTCGAATTCCTCCTTGTTGTAGGCGATGCCGCCGCCGGTACCGCCGAGGGTGAAGGCGGGGCGGATGACGAGGGGCATCGAGCCAATGTCGGCTGCGATTGTTTTCGCTTCCTCCATCGAGTGGGCCACACCGGAGACGGGGAGATCGAGGCCGATCTTGATCATGGCGTCTTTGAAACGCTGGCGGTTTTCGCCTTTGTCGATGGCGTCGGCATTGGCGCCGATCATACGGACGCCGTGTTTGTCGAGAGTGCCGGCCTCAAAGAGCTCGATGGAAACGTTGAGAGCGGTTTGTCCGCCAAGGGTGGGGAGAAGAGCATCGGGCTTCTCCTTGATAATGATTTTTTCGATGGACTCGGGCGTGATGGGCTCGATGTAGGTCCGCTCCGCAAATTGCGGGTCGGTCATGATGGTAGCCGGGTTGGAATTGACCAAAATAACCTCGTATCCTTCTTCGCGGAGGGCCTTGCAGGCCTGGGTGCCGGAATAGTCGAATTCGCATCCCTGTCCGATGACAATGGGGCCTGCTCCGACGACGAGAATTTTTTTGATGCTGATATCCTTGGGCATGTTTTTAAAGCGGTGTGGCTAAAACTTCGTGTATCTGCCAAGGGGGGGAGGTTTTGTAAAGCCCCTTCGCTTTAAATGGGGTGAGAGTGCCCGGATTGGCAGAGTTGGCTTTGAGCCGGGAGCTTCGAGCGGTGGGCTTTCCTCGTTGAGGAGTCAGATGGCAATTTGGGAGAAATTGCGATTATGAGGGAGAAAATTGAGGTAGTTGCTCATGGGGCGAAGAGGGGTTAGCTTTATCTTGGTTGAAGGATTGAGAGGACGATTATGGGCATTTTAAAGAAACCGGCGACTTGGGTGGCGGAGAAGATTGCGGATGTCCTGCTGGGCGGGGATGTATTGGCGCCGGAGCGGGAGGGGACGGAGATCGATTGGCAGGGGATGGAGATCGAAAAGCCGCGGAAGTCGCTGACGGCGGGGATTCCGAGGATTCAGCTGGAATTAGCGATCGGAGCCGCGAATCGGCGCTTGGACGAGAAAATGGACGCGGATGGCTGCCGGGCTTTGATCAAGCGAGCTCCGGAGATCGAGGCGGGGGAAATGATGGCGGTGAAGCTGGGAGAGTCGTGTTCACTAACGATTGAGGGGCGGGACGGGAAATTGCTTTGGCTGGAAGTGGTGGGAAGCGGGACGATGAATGAGTTTTTTTGGGATGAGATCCTGGGACGGGCCAGTGAGGTGGGGAGACCTGATGACACATAAAAAAGGCCGCACTCCGGAGAGGGCGGCCTTTGAAAAGAATTGACGAGAAGAGGCTGACTACTTCTTTTCACCGCCGCAGCTTCCGCAGCAGGATTTCTTCTCAGCGGAGCAATCTCCGCAGCAGCTTCCGCCGGTGGAGGCACAAGAAGCGAGGGCGAAGGCCGCTCCGGCGGTCAGTAGGATGATGAACTTTTTCATAATAGCTGGTTTCGTTGTTGGGAAAATGTCCCGGCGCAAGTATCACCGATTTTTGGAATTAATCAAGTCTTGGCTTGAATTTTCACGTTTTGGGGTGAGAGAACATGCCAGCGTGGGGCGGCGAATTTCTCCCCGTTAGGCGGGTGTTTTTCCTCATAAGTGCATCATTCGAAGCCTTGGCGAGCTTCTTATCGCTGATACACCCGCAGGCGGACGAAGAACTTGGTGGCATCCGTCGCCGCTTCCGGAGTGCGCAGGGTGAATGTGGAGGTGCCGTCGCCGTTGTGGGTTTCGTCTTCGTGCTCGAGGGTTTCTCCGGTGGGCGTCCAGGTCACCATGTCGGTGGACACCTCGACGACGACGAGGGCATCATCGGCGGCGAGGTTTTTGGGGAAGTTCACGGTGAACCGTCCGTTGGAGTCGACACTTGAGGTGATGATTTGTCCGCCGAAGACGAGGTCGCTGGTGCCGTAGGCGTATTCGGCGAAGGCATTGAGTCCGTCGCCATCATTGTCGACAGTTTTGTCTCCGGGGCCGAAGGGGGCGGCGTCGCTGCTGCCGGCGCTTCCGGCGGCATCAACGCTGGCGCGCCAATTGACAGCGTCATCATGGTTGGGGTTTGAGATGGGAGCGATGAGGACGAGGCTGGGGCCGTCGCCATCCGCAGTTTCGGGCCAAGGGTATTTGTCATTGTAGGTGAAATTGCGAATATCTCCTCCGAAGCCCATCAGGATGATTTGCTCACCGCTGCCGGAGAGGCCTGAGTCGTTAGCGAATTCTCCGGCGATGAGACTGGAGACTCCGAGGCCGTAGCGATGTTCGAAGGCGGCCTGATCGCGGACTACGAGAACGCGCTCGCCGGGAGGGAGAACCGTGATGGCAGCGCCGACGAAGGAGAAATCGATCCCGTCGGTGAAGCTGACATTGGTCAGGTCGAGGATGTTGCCGGAGATGTTGAGGAGCTCCAGGTATTCGAATTGGTTGTTGTTGGTAAAGCCGGCGTTGATTTCGTCCGGTGTGGGTTCGTCCGGCTGATACATGATCTCGGAGATGACGAGATTGGTTGGGCCGGCAAGGTCGGCACCGATGACGAAGGTGGCAGAGGCGGGGGCGCCCCATTGGGCTCCATTGTAGGCCCGAGCGGTGACGGTAGTGGTTTCGTTCAGCGTGACGATGCTTCCGTTGAACGAGCTCGTAGAAGGGGCCCCTCCCGGAGCGCGGGGGTCACTGCCATCGGCAGTGTAGTAAACACCACCCTGAGGGGCGGTCATGTTGAGCTGAAAGCCATTCGCAACGATGCCTCCGTTCTGGCTGAAGGTCGGCGGGCTGAAGAATTGGTCGTCGATCCATTCAGAGCGTGCTTTGAGCCACCCTTTGAGGTGCGAAATTTGGCGGTTCCAGCCGGTTCCCCCGGTGGCAAAGTTGGTCCCCGAGATGGAATTGACATTGAGAGCGGTCCATTTGTTAAAGTTGCGGACTTGGGCTTCGGAGAGCTCGGCGGCCATGTCGTCGACGATAGCGCCGAGGTTGGATTGCGAGAATTTGTCACTTCTCAGAGCGTACCACCGGTCGATGACTTTTTGGAAGACATCGGGCCTGGAAGTCTTGAGCTGGGGATTGGACATATTGCGAGTATCATCATCTGAGGGTTCAAATCCGAAGAGCAGTCCGAACCACTCGAATTGAAGGTCAAAAAAAGTAGAGCTGGTGTCATTGGTATTGGCTTCCCAGCGACGGGGATTGTCATCGCGGCCATCACGGGAGCCCATAGTGCGGTCGTAGTCCCAAATGGGGCCAGCGACGATCTTGCCGCCGCGATCTTGGTAGAAGAACTGGCTGAGGCGTCCCCAGTCGGGATCCATGGCAAGGATGTTGAGCCAGAAATGATCGATGAAGGCATCGACATCGAGGTATTCCGAGAAGTGTAATCCGGTAGTGGGGTGAATACCATTGGCCTGCCGCAGGGCGACAGTGACTTCGTTGGCGCGGGTTGTGATGTAGGATTTTTGAGTGGAGGTAATTTCAATACCGTCGGGATCGCCGTGGACTAGGGCGCGTTGGAACCCACTGACATTGAAGGTCGGCTCACCAGGATCGGGGCGGTCGTTTTTGAAGACGTAGCCGCCGGTTACCTCTTCGGGTGAGTTTTCCCAGGGATCGAGTTTGCTGATATCGAGACGATTGTTATCGGGTTCGATTTTCTCCATGAAGGTATAGACGCCGAAGTAGTCGGCGGAAGTGACATTCCCGCCGTTGACGTCGTTGTAGAGTTCGACGAAGCGGGTTTTCACGGCCCATTGCCCGATCTGGTTACTGAGTTCATAGAGGAAAGGATTTCGGATGAGGGAGTAGTCGAAAGTGTAGCGGGCGTTAAGAATCCAATCGGCCTCAGCGGACAGGCCAAGGGGTTTGATATTCTGATCCTCGTTGAATTCATCCCATGATTCGAGCGACATGGCATACTTGGGGAAGCCTGCTGAGCTGGAGCCACGCTTACGAATACCGCTGCGAGTGGAAACGGAAGGCGTTGCGGAAAACGAGGCCCGTCCGGTTTCGGGGTCGGGTTCGTAGATGAGCATGAAGCTTTCCTTTCGAGTGGTCGCGCCGGAGGCCGGTGGAGAGCCTCCTCCGTAAGTCGAGAGAAGAACGATGGGGAGGTTTGAGCTAAAGTCTGCTTCGGAAGGATCCAGAAGGAAGTATCCTTCGGTGCGTCCTTCTCCGGGAAGAGATCCTGGAAGATAGGCGCGCGTGCGCACGAGGGTAGTGCTTTCTACTGTGATAGGATCGCCGTAGACCGGAGAGGGGTCGTCGGTTGAGTTGGAAGGAAGGCTGCCATCGGTAGTGTAGTAAATGACCGCTCCGGATTCGGGAACGCTGAGGCTTAGATCGAATTCTTCGGTGAAGGCACGGCTGGTGATGTCGAAGTCGACTTTGCCCGGAGGGGCGAAACTGGGAATGCCGTTGGTGTTGTTGGGAGTGGGTGTCGAGAGGTAGGCGGGCCCGGGGAGGGGAGTGGTGCTTTGCACTTCTCCAACCAATTCAGGAATGAGGAGGAAGTCGGAGCTGCCCGGTGAGTCATTGAGTCCGTGGAGAGCGAGGATGTTTTCACCTGCCTGAAGACGGCCTGCGAAATTGAGGGTGAAGGATTCGAACTGATCACCGGCTCTGATTTCTTCACTCCGGGTGGATTTGGAATTGTAGACCAGTGGATTGGCTTTGTTTTTCGAGGCAACTTCGAATCCATTCAAGTAGGCGACAAAGCCGTCATCGACTTTCATTTTGAGCACAAGTCCGTTGATCCCGGCGGGGTCATCGATTTGGAAAGGAAGGCGAAGATATACCGAGGCGTTTTTGCCTCTCATCGGTGTGGTCAAATTTCCATCCTCGGGAATGATGTCGTCGAACAGGGAATTATATCCCCAACCAACGGCGGAATGTCCGGCAGTCCAGAGGTCGTCATTGAAAGCGGGCGTTTGCCAAGTGCTGCCAATGTCTACGGTGGGAACGAGATAAGTAAGAGGATCGCCGATGGCGTGGAGGATGGTGTTGAAGACGGGGCCACCGAGTCCGTTGCCGTAGGAGATGTCGGGATATTGCTCGGGATACTCCGGGCTGAAAAGGGTCACGGTGGAGGTGCCGTCGGGTTTGACCAAGGCGAGGAATTCCCCATCAATATCGAGGCTGAAGTTGGCGTGAAGAGGTTGTCCGGGCACGGTGCGGTCCTTGCCGGTCGCGTAGACGAGGAGGTATCCATTGGCAGGAATAGTGACGTTGGGGAAGGTCCACTTAGTAAGATTGGTTGGGTCGTCAGTGAGGTGATATCCATTGATTGAGGCCGCCGGGCCGGGATTGTGAATTTCGATCCAGTCGGCGGGGAATCCGTCTTCATCGTTGAAGGAGGTGCCGGTGTTTTCGGCGAGGAATTCGTTGATCAGAAATTCGGCCCGGGAAAATGAAGCGAGAAAAAGCGTCAGCGCGAGAGCGGTAAATGAGTTTCTTAACTGAATCATCGTGTGTGATGCATCTTCCCTAACTATCGACATTGTTACAGACTTTTCCAGCGGGAATCTCGAAAAGGGCTTCCTTCGCCCTTTTTTATTTAGGAACATTGGGAGGATAAATTGTGTCATGAAAGTTGCCATTCTCGGAGCGAGTCCGAAGCCGGAGCGTTATTCGCATCAGGCTCAGTTGTTGTTGTCCGAGCATGGTCATCAGGTCTTTCCTGTGAGTCCGACAGGCCGGGAGATTCTGGGGGTTACAGGAATGACAAAGGTGCCGTCGGAGATGGATACGGTAACGCTTTATCTCGGTTCCGATCGCTTGTTGCCGGTGTTGGATGCTCTGATCGAAGCCGCGCCACGACGGGTGATTTTTAATCCGGGGACGGAGAGTTCGGAGGGCAAGGAAAGATTGGAGGCAGCCGGAATTGAAACGGAGGAAGCTTGTACTTTGGTGATGCTCCGGACGGGCTCCTTTTAAGCAATGGGATCAGGACAGGTTTCGCGGCGTTGGCAGTTTTGGCAGAACTCGCCGAGGTAGAGTTGGTCGATCCATTCCATCATTGGGCCGAGGTGTTTTTTCTCGTCGGTGACGAAGCCGGCTTCGAAATTTCGGCGGAGCGGACTCTTGGCTCCCACGCCGGCTCCGGTGAGATTTGCCGAGCCGATGAAGCCTTCTTTCCCATCGACGATGATCGTTTTAGTGTGAATGCGAGGGCAGAGGATGCGCTCGAAGAGATCGCTCTCGATGAGCGAAGGGTAGCGATCGAAGTCTTCGCGGAAGCGCGGTCCCGGTTCCTTGGCATGGAAGAGGCGAACGGCAACTCCTTCGTTGACGAGGTCTGAGAGAATCTCCAGAAGCGGGACAAAGCGGCGGCCTTTCTTGACGTGGAGATCCTTGAGGTCGGCGGTGACGATCCAGAGGTATCGCTCCGCCCGGGGGAGCATTTCCACGATCACCCGTTGGTGGATGTCTTCGTTGAGAACCAAATCGATCACGGGCACCAGTGTATCGGATAAAATTAAAAACCGCCACCCTGTGACTTGAAGATCGAGGATGACGGTTCATGGGTGAACTCAGCGCTCAAAATCGACAAGGACAGATTGTTCGGATTTTCTGTGAGAAAAATGTCGTTCTCCGTTCTTTGTTCCAGGCTGTTCTGGCCCTACAGGTTTTGGTGTTTAATTGTGGAAGTCGCAGATCTTGAGATATTCCCGATTATTTTTCATATCCCGACCTGCGCTTATCTGCGAATAATCCGCCCCATCCAAGCTCTCCATCCCCAGTCCATGACCATCACCGAATTATTAGAAAATTTTCCGCCCGAGGGGGAAGAGGATCTCATCCCTAAAATCCATCAACAACTGGAAGACTCCGGGAAGACGCTGGTCATTCTCGATGATGATCCGACGGGAACCCAGACGGTTTTTGATGTCCCTGTTCTCACGTCGCTTGATCCAGTTGATGTTGAAGCGGCTCTCGATGAAGAGCCACCGGTGCTTTTTATTCTTACGAATTCGCGGGCGCTGACACCGGAGCAGACGACGGTATTGCATCGTAAGCTGGGAGCGGTCCTCAAGAAATTTTCGGATGATCTCATCGTTGTTTCACGGTCCGATTCAACTCTTCGCGGGCACTTTCCTCTCGAAACCAACATTCTTCAAGAGGCGCTTGCTCTTCCGAATGCGCCCACTCTGTTCATTCCATTCTGCGAGGCCGGAGGTCGATTGACTGTGAACGATATTCATTACGTGGTGGAAGGTGATACCGCCACACCGGCGCACCTCACGCCTTTTGCCAGGGACAAGGTTTTCCCATTCTCTCATTCGTATTTGCCGGATTACATCGCTGAAAAGGCCGGAGGTCCGGTGGATGTGCAAAGTATTTCGCTGGAGCAACTCCGGTCCGGAGATATCCCGGCCGAGCTTGCGGCCCTTCCCGATGGTTGCACCTGTATCGTCAATGCCACATCGCGCAAGGACCTCGATGTTCTCTCGCATGCTCTCTACCAAAGCGAGCGTCAGTTTATCTTCCGCTCGGCGGCATCTTTCGTGCAGTCCTTCGCAGGGATTACTTCACGCCCCCCTCTCGAGTCCTGGCAGATGCAGGATCTTGATCCCAACCCCAACGGCGGCTTAATCGTGGTCGGTTCCCATGATTCCAAGACCTCGGACCAACTCGCTGATCTTCTGGAAAATGCCCCTGATGCCGTGATGATGGAGTTGGATGTGCCCTCCCTGGTGTCCGGAGAGACTCCGGAACTGCCATTGAACGAAACAATCGCCTCGGGGAAGACCGTCATTCTTCACACCTCCCGGGAACGCATTGAGGTCGATGACAATCTCGCGTTTTCAAAGACTGTTTCCAATGCCCTGGTTGCTCTCGTGGAGTCGGTGAAGGCCCGCCCATCCTTCATCATTGCCAACGGAGGAATGACTGCATCCGAGATCGCGACCCAAGCACTCGGTATGAAGAATGCCCGCGTCCTAGGTCAAATCCTGCCAGGCGTCCCGGTCTGGACAATGGGAAATGAAACCCGTCATCCCGGACTCGTTTATGTCATTTTCCCCGGCAATGTCGGAGGCGACGATGAGCTCACTCAGGCTTATTTGAAGCTGAAGTAGATCATCATGCGAAACATGAAAACACCCGAAGAAGTCATTGTTGGTGGGCGGGGTTTTAGCGGCTTCCTCTTCGTGAAGCGTTTTGCCGAGAGATACAAAAACCCCCGGGAGCTGTGCCCAGGGGTCTTATTCGGTTGAGAATTGGAGAAGGTTTATCCCTTAGCGAGAAGCTTGGTGACGACTGCTTCGACTTCCTTCTTGCCATAGCGATGGCCGTCGATGGTCTGGACGAGTTTGCCATCTTTGTCGTTGGCGATGATGCCGTGGCCTTTGAGTTTGGCTTTTTTAATTTCCTCGGTGCTCTTGCCGGATCCGACGAGAACGTTCTGGAATTTAACCTTATCTCCCTTTGTCTTTTTGAGATCATTCACGATGACCTTGATTTTCGCACACATCGGTCATCCATCGTAGTAGTAGAATGACAGAGTTGGCGTTTTTGCGGCGGCAGCTTTCTTGGCCTTGGGTGCGGAGGACTCCTGGGCGGAGACCGGATTGATTAAGAAGACCGGCGCCAGTGCGACTGCCAGCCATAGCATGGATTTTTTCATCGCCCAATGATATGGAATTTAAGGGAGAGCACAATGAAAGACTCTGCGTGTCTCGTGCTTCGGGAAATCGCCGGGTTGCTTTATTCCAGCGCTTCCGAAGCCGGACGACTTCTCGCCCGGCAGTTGGCGGACCAACTCTTAAGTAACCCCAACTTCTTGCAGCTCATGAAAGAGGCGCGCAAGGAGTGGGGGAGGAGGTGAGTTGGAGTTATCTTCCGCCGCCGCGTCCACCACGACCCCGGAAGTCGGGGCCCCCTCCGCGGCCCGATTCGGTAATTCTTTTAACTGTTTCCTCAGGAAGGTTGGCGGCGGCGATCCATTCGTTGGCGGCGGTTTTATCATCGCGATACCAATCGCGTGCGACGTCGATTTGAGTTTCCAGTTTGAGATCGGCGTTGGCAATCGTATCGGCCCATTCCATGGCAGCGACGGGGTCATCGTTGGCGACGCGTTCAGCGAAGGCTCCCACCGCAGAGTCACGCTCGGGCGAGGGATCGAGGTCGCCGATAAATTCAGCGACTTCTTCCGGGCTTTCACGAACCCAAGATTCGACGGCTTCTTCGTAGGCTTCGGCTTTGGCTTTTCCGGAGAGGTCATCCGCCCACTTAAGGACTGCTTCCGGGTCTTCGCGGGCCCAGGAATCGGCGAGACGGTTCGCGGCAGTAGCGATGGCTTCGTCTTCACTATTTTTAAGGATGTATTCGGCTGCCGCTTCGCGATCGTCGCGCATGAGTTCTCTGGTGACTTCGGTGAAGGCTCCGGAGCGGAGCTTGGGATCAGTGACGGTGCTGGCCCAGGTTTGAGCGGTGTCGAGTCCCTGCTCGATCATTTCGCCGGCAATCATCGACATATAGTAGCCTTTTTCGCGGCTATCGCCTTCACCCTCGGGGAGGGATTGCACGAAGCCCATCGCATCGTCAACGCCATTGACAAGCATGCCCTGGATGATTCCGGCAGCGCCAAATCGTTTTTCCATTCCGTCCTCCAATCCTTCGAAATGGGCAATCGCGGCTCCACTATCGGCAGTGGCCCACCCGGAGAGGGCGGAGATCATTTCCCTACCGAGACCACCGGGGCCTCCGCGACCACCACGGCCGCCTTCGTCTCCCATTGCTTCGGACATTTCCTTGAGCGCTGCGATGGCACCGGCACCGTCGATACGTCCCCAGGCATTGGCGAGGAGGCGGAGTCCGTCGTCCCCACCGCGACCCATCGGTCCGCCACGGCGATTTTTCTGCAGAGCAAGGAAGGCGTCCCTGGCATTTTCGGGAGTGAGTTTTTCGAGGAGAAGAGCGAGCATCTTCTGTCGGAGGAGGGGATCATTGGTTTCCGAAAGCTCTTTGATGGCGGCTGCCATGTCTTCAGACGAAATTTTGCCCTCCTGGAGGTATTTCGAGAGAAAGCGGCTTTCGGCGCTACCGCCTGATACACTTCCTCCTGATCCGCGATTGTCGCTGGAAATGACACGTTGCCGGGTGTTGGCATCGTCGGGATTGGCTGCTTGATTGGAATTCTCGGAGTCCGGGCGGGCGACCCACCCGAGACCAAAAGCAGCGGCCGCTGTGAGGGCGACGAGAGGGATGATGGTAGAGTTATTCATGATGAGATGAGCTTAAATCGCATTTTAAACAGGTGAGGGGCGGAAAGGTTGCACTTTTTTTGGGATTTTAGAATGTGCTTGATGAGTCAGGTCGGGAAAATGGGTCTCTATTCAAACGGAAATGTCTCTTCCCTCTGCCCTTCCTGCTCTTGTTTGCCCTTGACCCTTGTTTCCGTGTCGATCAGCCAACGCGTGGAAGCTGTGGTGGTTTGCGCTTCGCCAGACCTGCCACCGTCCTTTTTTCGGAGGCTTCTCGGGATGGGGGGGCACTTGTCCCGGCTGACGAGAGCACCACGGTGACCTTGGCGGAATTGCTTTCCCGTCGGCGTAAGTAGGCTGAATGAGAGGACCTTACTTTAGAGGCTGATTTTTTTCTGAAGGGCGGTAGGATATCCCGAATGAGATTTTTTGCCTTGATCCCTTTTCTCGCGACAGCGCTGCTGGCCCCGGCGAAGGCTGATTTGGTGGCCCACTATGCTCTGGATGAGGCCGGGGGCGGAAGTGTAGTGACTGATTCGTTGGGAAATAATCCCGGGGCTTTGATTGGATCGGGGACCGCAACGAAAGGAGTGTCCGCGCCCCACGGGACGGGCTATGATTTTGAGCTGAGATCCGGGTTGAGTATTCCGCCGACTGCGGCGGTGCGGCCTACCGATCAATTCACCATCACCTGGTGGTTTAAGCCCACCACGCTGGATGCTTTTGATCGCATGTATGAATCGCTTGCGGGAACGGGAAATGATGGGAATGGCATTCGTATTGATTTGGGAGGTTCACCGGGAAATAAAGTGCGCGCTCTTTTGCGCGATGGCAATGGCTCGACGAATACCACCGTGACCAATCCGCTCGTGCTTTCGACAGGCAATTGGTATTTCTTTGCGCTGCGTTACGATTCGCTCCTCGGGGAATGTAAAGTGACTGTCCTTCAGGATACCGGAGGGAACATCGCGAGTTCGGCAATCACGGGAGCAACGCAGACCAGCACCTCTCTGGGGACGAATGCCATCACTCATGCCACCGGGGTTTTTGTCGCGGCCGATGAAGGCAGTGCGGCGGGGAGCAACGACTTTGGCGGGGCGATGGATGATATCGCAATTTTTCAAACCGGCGATGCCTTTGGGGTGCTGACTGATGCGGAGTTGGCGGAAGTCTACAATGGTGGCGCGTTGGCTTTTGACCCCCCCGCTCCGCGGCCGACGATCAATTCGTTTTCAGCCGACTCGACTTCGGTGAGCAACGGGCAACTTGTGGCGATAAGTTGGGATGTGACCTTGGCGGATACGATTGAAATCACTCCCGGATTTGGTGTTGTCAGCGGGGCTACGGGATCGGTTGTATTCAATGCTTCGGCGACCGAGATTTATACTCTCACGGCGACGAATGCCGAGGGCAGCGTGAGTCAGAATTTGCA
>JAQWZU010000076.1 GCA_029253285.1 Akkermansiaceae bacterium
TCGGCTGATGAGACGAATCGACAGAGAAGCATTCTTATGAAATCCCATTATTCTAACAATAGAAAAGTTAACTTTTTCGGGCAGGCGCTGATTGTTGAGATGAAATCGCGGCTTAAAGGATGTTCATAGGCCCTGGAGGGTGATAGAGATCGGCGGTGTTTCCCCCTTATTTTCTTAAGATATGGCTCGCAGCTGCCGTGACCGTGTTGCCCCTCCTGATCACGGGATGCGGAGAGCCAAAGGACGCTGAATCTGTAAGTTCGGAGGATTCTGCTCCCAACGAATTGATTCAGATTTCCGTAACGTCGGTTGCCCGTGCCGAGCGTCCGAGCAATCTTTCTGTAAAATCTCGTGCCGGAACATCGGATATTGGAATTACGACTTCCGGAAAAGCCACAGCAGCGGATCGCGAAGCTACGAAGCTGAGTCCTGAGGTTTCTGGTTGGGACACGGAGCGTTTGAGTGCCCTGGCTTATAAGAAATTGGGGCAACTGGGTGGGTCATCGGGGGAGGCCGATTTTGGCGGACTTCTCTCCAACGATTTTAAGTCCTCTGCTCTTGTAGCAACCAAGTTGAAGGAAAGTTCGCTCCCTGGTGGTATCAGGATTCATGAGGGCTCGGTCTTTCCCTCCACAGAAAAAACCCTCGAACAAGAACTTGCAAGTCTGCGAAGCCGGGTCGGCGGCGGGAGTGTGATTCGCTTCAAGCCGGTTGGCGTGGGCCAGCAAAGCAAAGATGGGGGGCGTTTTACCACCAAAGTCTTGGTTGAAGTGGTCGGAGGGCACTCTAATGGAGCCGCTGCTCAAGTCGATGCCGTCTGGCAGTGTAGCTGGCTTGGGACATCTTCGCCGAAGCTGACGAGGATTTCGGTGAAGAGTTACCGTGAAGTTCATTCGCCGGGTGCTCTTTTCAAAGATGCCACGCTGAGCGCTTTTAAGAACACGCCCTCATTTGCGAGGCAGATGATGCATGGAATTGGCTACTGGTCGCAACGTCTGACCCGGGTGGACGATATGGAGATCATGGGGCATCACGGGATCGCCGTCGGAGATGTCAATGGCGATGGCTTGGATGATGTCTACGCCTGTGACGGAGGCGGGCTCCCCAATCGTCTTTATATTCAGTCTCCCGATGGCACGGTGACCGATCAATCGGCAGCCGCCCAAGTGGATTTTCTTGAAGCCTCGCGGAGTGCTCTCATTGTGGATTTGGACAATGATGGTGACCAGGATCTCGTCGTTGCCACGGTCGCTCTGATCCTCTTTGCAGAAAATGATGGGACCGGGAAATTTACATTGCGGGGCGGGCATTCGGGCTCGTCGGGACCCTACTCGATGGCTGCCGCCGACTTTGACAGCGACGGGGACTTGGATGTCTATGTCACAGGTTATGGCAAAAGACGCGATTCGGTCTCAGGTGCCCAGGGCTTCGAAGCAAGCTCCCCGATTCCCTACAACGATGCAAAGAATGGCGGCCGCAATCTACTTCTGGCAAACCACGGGGCATTCCGGTTTTCTGATGTCACCAGGTCTGTCGGGCTTGACGAGAATAACACCCGGTGGTCGTTCGCTGCTACCTGGGAGGATTACGACCAGGACGGCGATGTTGATCTCTATGTCGTGAACGATTTCGGAAGGAATAATTTTTATCGTAATGACGGAGGCAAGTTTCAGGATATCGCCGCAGAACTCGGCGTGGAAGACATGGCGGCGGGAATGTCGGCCTCATGGGGGGACCACAATGGCGATGGTAAGCTGGATCTCTACGTTGGAAATATGTTCTCCGCAGCAGGGAAGCGGGTGACTTATCAAAGGAAGTTCGACGAATCGCGCAGCATTGATGATGTCGCTGCGATGCAGCGAATGGCGCGGGGCAATAGTCTTTTTCAGCAGGGAAGCGAGGGAGCTTTTCAAGATGTCAGCGAGGTGGCCGGAGTGACCATGGGTCGCTGGGCCTGGAGTTCGGGTTTTGTGGATTTGAATAACGACGGCCGGGAAGATCTCGTGGTTGCCAATGGTTACCTTTCGAATCCCGGCACGGACGATTTGTGAAGTTTCTTCTGGCGGCAGGTCGTGTCGCCATCACCGGTCGTTGTGGATGACGAAAAAGTAGTGGGTCAATATCAGGCCTCCTGGAAGGCCATCATGCAGCAGGTCCGCGAGGGATCATCGTGGAGCGGCTACGAACGGAATTGCGCGTTCCTGAATACGGGCGGGCAATTCGCAGCCGCTTCCCATGTCAGTGGTCTTAACTTTTCGGATGATGGACGGGGCCTCGCCGTGACCGATTGGGATCAGGACGGCGATCTTGATCTCTGGTTCCGCAATCGGACCGCGCCGCGATTGCGACTCATGCTAAATCAATCATCACCGGAATGCGCGAGCCGCCATCTTGCCTTTCGATTGACTGGAACCGAATGCAACCGCGATGCCATTGGCGCAGTGGTCGAAGTGCATTTGGAAGGATCCGATCGACGTTTGGTTCGCTCGGTTCGTGCTGGGGAGATGTATCTCTCACAGTCGAGCAAGTGGGTTCATTTTGGCTTGCCTGAAGATGCGAAGGTCACCGGCGTCTCTGTTCTTTGGCCCGGAGGAGTGCGGAGCAATTATGAGGGCATCGAGGTGGGCAATCGCTACACTATCAAGCAAGGTGAAACCTCTGCGAGGCGCATTGAGAAGAAGCGCGACTTGACTCTCGAAACGGCTCCTTTGGATACGGTAAGCGCGACGAGTGGTCATGCTTCCATTGTCCTCCCTGCGCCCGTGCTTCTGCCCGTTGATTCCTATTTCGATGACGCGGGAAACCTGACGAGCCTTCCCGTATCAAACTCGCCGTGGCTCCTTCTCCTTTGGTCGGCCGGATGTGAGCATTGCCAAAAGGAACTGGCACAGTTCAGTAAGATTCCAGACGATTTCAAGGTCCTGGCTCTCTGCGTTGATGGGAGGGGGGCGGAGCAGCGGAAAAGGGCTCGTGATTTGATTGCGGAGACTGGGTTCGCCGGGGACTGGGGCATGATTGGTGCGAATCAAGTTGAGCAAGTGCATGTCCTGCAGGAGGCCCTTTTCGATTCCACCCCGAAATTCGCGGTTCCGCTGTCGTTTCTTCTGCGTCCCGGAAACGAGATCGTCGCGATCTACCGTGGCCCGATTTTCTCCGAAGTCGTGTCGTATGATTGCCAAACAGCCACAAGGGCGCCGGATGTCGCTTTACGAAATCTCGCTCCGCCATTTCGAGGACGTTGGTTTACCTTGTCTGCTCCACCGGCATTCCTACCCAACATGATTGTCCGGCGGATGCAGGAGCGATATCCTGAAGAGGCGCTGCCTTATCTTCGCCGCGCCGCAGAGAAGTCCGCAATAATCGCCAAACAGAAACTCTTCGCTGAGTTAGGACGCAGGCATTACTTCCTCGCTGCCAAATTTGCCTCCGAGCAAAAGATGGGAAAATCTGATCATCATTATCTCAAATCGATTGAAGCCGATCCGAGAAACCCTTCGGTGCACAATGACTTTGGGAGTTCTCTCGCAGGGAGAGGCCGGTTAGGGGAGGGGAGGAAACATTTCTCGGAAGCCCTCCGCTTGAAACCTGATTTTCCCCTCGCGAGGAAAAATCTGGCGAAAGTAACAGAGCTTTTAGAGAAGGCGGGGAAGTAATCACTTACTCGATCACCCAGTCATAGGTGGGCGTGTTGATGAATTCCCAGCCGTCTTCGGTGATGACCACGGTGTCTTCGATTCGGCAGCCGCCGTGTTCGGGGAGATAGAGCCCGGGTTCGATGGTGATGACGTGGCCGGGTTCCATCGGTCTGTCGTGATCTCTCAGAGAAGGAGGTTCGTGAACGTCGAGGCCCAGTCCGTGTCCGATGCCGCAGTAGCATCCTTCCCATTTTCCGTCTTCACGTTGGCGGGTGGGATAGCCGGCGGCGTCGAGAATATCGCGTGCAGCCGTGTCGACGGCACCGAATTTTTTGTCCGGTCCTAGTTCCGCGAGAGCCGCGAGGTGGGAGGCGTAGACGGTGTCATAAATGTGCTGCTGTTTCTCACTCGGCTGACCTTTGATGAAGGTCCGAGAGAGGTCGCCAAAGTAGAAACTCTCATCGTCGCGTGGGAAGATATCAACCACGATCATCTCGTGCGCCTTGACTGGTCCGAACCCGATACAGTGGCAATCAGCCGCCTGCAGGCCCGAGGCTGCGATAGGGCTATTGACGCCACCTCCGACTGCCGATGTGGCCACGCGAATTTCCCGACGGAGAGTTTCGCAAGTGAGCACTTCTCCTTCGAAGGAAAGCGTATCGTCCGCTCCAATTTCGCTCGCAGATAAAATCTCTCGCACTCGCGCAAAACCGGCTTCTGAAATCCGGGCGCCCTCCCGGCATCCTTCGATCTCGTCCGCTGACTTGATCCATCGTTCCGGGAAAAGATCATCTTGTTCGATCTCCAATGATACTCCCAGTTTCGTCAACTCCTGGTAGTAAGCCACCGGGTAGTGATGGGGCACGGTCAGAGTTGGGTATCCCAATTCCTCGATCAAGACCGCCATGGCGGCCGGTTTGCTCCGACTGCCAAACTTGGCCTCGGCCTTGTCCTGGTAGTCGACCAACTCATAAACCTCAGTGAATCTTCCTTCGTTCCTGGCCCGTTCCAGCTCCATTCGGTGAATCAAGCAGACGGGGGCATCCAGTGGTCCCATGAGGGTGATCGGGTCCATCGATTTGAAACGGCCAAAATAATAACCATCGGCTTCCGTTTCGGTGATGGATTCGATCAGAACGTGTCTCATTGCGTTGATTGTTCTTTGAATCACGATCGATCACAAGCCGTTAAATCATTGAGTTTTCTTGGTTTGGCGGAGGAAGCAGACATTCTGCGGTATTCTATTTACGGGAGAGAAACGGGTTGTTTTGGATTGGTTGGTCAACCGACATAAGGAGAGATTACCAAAGTCCTTGTCTCACGCCCCTAAAGAGACTTCGGCCGCGCCGCGACCCGCGCAAATCTTCGTATTGGCACTCCTGCTTCGGGCGCAGGGATTCGCACGGTAATCGTGGTGATCTCGCCATCACTTTCGGACCCGATGTGCTCGGTTGTCGCATCCGTCCAGGAGCGCAGATCGCTCGACTCCTCGACGATGAACTCGAGATCGAGCGCGGGATTGCGAAAGCGATAAGTGAACTCGAGCGATACTCCGTTGAAAGCGATGCTCGTGAGGGCCTCGGCGACACCGCCGGTTGCACGTGGATCGGTCCCGAACGCGTAATGATAGAAATTCGAATACCCATCGCCGTTGGCATCGACATCGGGTCCCGAGATCAGCGGGTCACCAATTTCGGCCTCCGTGAAATGCTGATTCAGCCAGCCTGCATACTGTTGGAGGATCACGGTACTGTTCTGCGCACCGGGACTGCCATCGGCATCTCCGCCGATTCCCCAACCAAGAGCACCATCCCAATCGTTCCAATGGGCTGTTTCATCATCCACCACCAAGGCATACCCACTGCCGTCGGTGGCGGGAAACCAGCGGTCGTTGTAGGTGAACTTCAAGATGTTCTCCCCAACCGCATCGTGGAGTTGCACCGTCTCTCCGTCGTTGCTGAGGCGCCCGGTATATTGACCGGCGACGAGGGCGGGCGAAACACCGGGGTAGCGCAGCGCGAAGGCTGTGGCATTCGACACCACTAAAAGATGCGCCCCGGAGGCGAGGAAGGTGCCGGCGGGAAAGACAAAGTCGATGCCGTTCACGAAGCTGGCTCCGCTCAGGGCAATGGTGGCGGGGCCGATGTTCTTCAGCTCCACAAACTCAAAGAAGTCGTCGTTGCCATAGCCGTCGGCGATCTCAGCCGAGCTCGGGTCGGTGGGATGATAGTTGAGTTCGGTGATGCGGAGGGATTGTTGCAAGTCAGTCGGTGAGCCGCCGTAGCTGGCTGTGGTCACGATGTTTCCGTTTTTGTTACGGATGGTGATTGCTTCGCCGCGTGCGGAGAGCTGGCCTTGGTAGCGTCCCTGCACGAAGTTCTCCTCGTTGCCGGTCGGGCCTGTGGCGCGCGCGCGGAAGGCGTTGACGTCCGGAGACAGGTAGAGCGGCAGCCCGGTCGCCGCAGCAGGGATGACCGTTCCCGGCTTGAAGTTGTGTTCGATGGCTCCCTCGACGGTCCAACCTGACACATCGACCGCAAAGCTGTTGGGGTTGGTGATCTCGACATACTCCTCGTCCTGATTGCCGGAAGCCGGATTGAAATCGATCGCGCCAATAGTGAGTGGCACGACACTCGGCTGGGCGCCCGGGATTCCGACCGACCCGGCCGGTCCGCCCACGGCGTGCGTCTGATAAAGATACCCCCGCCGTTCATCGAGGTAGTTGGTCTTGAGCAGGGAAATCGCGGTGGGGAAATCGCGGATGCCGCCGTAAATGGCTCCCCACTCGGCGAGATCGAGGGCGGCATCGGGAGTGGCAGCGTTGGCCAATTCGTCAATGCGAGACTCGAATCCCCGCTCGGCGATCGGCGTGCCGGGTGCCTGGAGTTGCTCGTCCATCAAGGTCCGCAAGCGCCGCAAGTACATCTCGCGGGTGCGTGGATCGGTGATGACAAGATCGATCATCAGGTTGGGCGTTCCACAACAGGCGTGGGCCGCCGCACCCTGGAAGGGATGGGCGCGACGCTTTTGCGCGGAGAGTCCCGACTCGAACGAAAACCCATTGCCGCTGATCTCGTCATCGTAAAAACGGTTTCCCAAAGTGAGATCTTTGTCCCACGGAATTTGCGACCACTCGCCGGAACCGTTGGTGTCCCGGTAGACGTAGAAGTTCTTGGCCCAGCGGTCGAAGTCCTGGGAGATGATCCCGGCAGTGGCGTAGTTGATCATCGCGGGAATGTCGACGTGGTCGAAGAGATACTCGGCGCGGTTGGGATTCGAAGGGCTGACGCCGCTGACCAAGGCCTGCAGGTCGGAGTTGTTCTCGTGCTGCCGCGTTTTCTTTTCCACCCCGGAGCTCGACGAGGTGACGCCGTTGAACATCTTGTAGAGCGCGCCTTCCCGATCGAGCCCGCGTCGATCCAGTAAATCGTCATCCACCTGTTCCACAAAGCTGGCCACGCTGAAGAACGCGCCGTTTTGCTGGACCCGCCAGGTGTCGGCGTGACTGGCGGCAACACCCGCCGCGGTGTAGGACTCGTAGGAGAGCTGCGGACGGATGTAGGCCTTGTCCTGGAAGGTCGAGTTGACATTGATCTCGCTCACGCGCGCGGCAGCGGGGTCGAAGCGGAAATGGTGGCCGCTGTTGAAATCAAATTTGTAGGATTTTTTGGCCACGCCTGCCGAGCTGGCCCCGCGCCTGCGGGTAAAGACGTTGTCGTAGAACTGTCCGTCGAAGGAGACCGACGAGCGGGTCCCGCTGCCCGTGTTCGCCGCTCCTGGCGAGGCGACAAACCAGAATAAGGTCGGCAGCGCCGACACCACCGCAGGGTCGTCGACCATCGTGCCGAAATACTGGGGCGAGTTGGCGGGATCCAGATAGGCCGGTTCACGTCGCGAGACACTGGCGCTGTCCTCGGCGGTGACATACCAGCGCACCATTTCGCCGGGCAAGGAGGCCGCGTGTGGAATGGTGGCGCTAAACTGCCCGTTGCCCAGATCGTTCATCGGCACCGCCTGTTCCGCTCCAAACATCACTCGGTAGTGAAGGGTGACCGAGGCGACCGGATTCGCAAGGGCAGCGATTTGCGCGGAAATCACAAGGTCATCGCTGTCACCCGGGCTGGGCTGGGGGCTGTCGGTGACATTGCTGATGAACGGTCCCAATGTCGAAGGTTTGGCGGGGTTCGCCGTCCCGGGAGTGGGGGAGGTGAAGAACCCAATCGTCATCAGTTCACTGGCTAGTCCGTAGGAAATATCGGTCACCTGCGGAGGGAATTCCGGGGCGAAGGAATGGACCACCGTCAGGCCATCAGGTTGGACGAGACCAAGAAACTCGCCTCCGGCGGAAAGCGAGAAGTTGGTGTGGAGGAAGCCCCCCGCATCAATGTAGTCGTCCTCGTTCTGGTTCGAGGCAAAGACAAGGAGGTATCCGCCCGCCGGAACGACCACGGAGGGAAACTGCCACTTGTCGAGCTTGTCCGCTCGGTCGGTGAGGTGCCAGCCGCCGAGGTTCACCGGAGCGGCGCCGAAGTTGTGAATCTCGATCCAGTCGGACGAATTCCCGTCGCCGTCGTTGAGGGTCGTGTCATTGCTGGTCATGAACTCCGAGATGATCAGCGTGGATGGCAATTCGACGACCTCGAGGTTGAGGAGGAAGATGGAATCCGGTTCGCCGGAAAAGCTGGCCGTGATGGTGTAATCAGCCGCCGCAGTGAGGGAACTCGGCGTGCCGGTGATGACCCCGGTGAGCGGATCAAGCATCAGGCCGGTCGGTAAGGGCGGGGAAACCGCATAGCTGTTCGGCGTCCCGCCAAGCACCTGGGGCGTGTTCGGGGTAATCGACACTCCCGCGATGTAACTCGCCGGACTGGTCGAGTAGCCGGTCAGGATCGAGTTCGCGACAACCGAGAGGTCGAGGGTTGCCTCCTGATCGGGGCCGGTGGTAAACGATGCGTTGATGGTGTATTCGGTCGAGGGAGAGGTTGTCGCAGGTGTCCCGGAAATGGTGCCGGTGACCGGGTCGATGGACAGACCGGCGGGGAGGGTGGGGGAGATGCCAAAGCCACTTGCGGCGTCGCCGGTGAGCAGGGCGAAGTTCGGCACGATTGCGTGACCCGCCACGTGAACCGCAGGGTCGGTCGCGTATCCCTCAAAGACCGGGGCGTCGAGCGAGACCTGAAGGTTGTCGATGGCTCCACCGAAACGTCCGCTGCCGAAGGCCGAGGGGCCGATGCGCAAGCGGATGTCGCCATTGCCGTCCCCGGTGTATTGAAAACTGTCCGCGGCGAAGACGATATTCCCCGCCCAGGCACCGGGATTGTGCGTGTGGCTGGCGAGGATGTTGGAACCGGAATCGAGAACCTCGATCAAGAGTCCATCACTGGCCGAAGTCTGCTGACTGCCCGCCTGGTACACCGCCGGACTGGCCTCGAAGCTCACCTCGTAGGTCACCCCTGCGTCGTTCGATCCGGGAATCGCGCTACTCTGCGTGATGACGTTGTTCTGCCAGATCATCACCGCGAAATCCCGCGGGTTCACGATACCGTTCGCAAAGATGTTTGCGGTATCCACCACGTGGACGGTGCCACTTCCCGATTTCCCCCAGTCGGGCAAGGTGCCGGAATACGCCACCGCCAGCCCGGATTGGTATTGGCCGCCATTGAAGTTTCCCCCGGAAGCAGTGAAGCCGTTGAAATCTTCGGTGAAGATCTGTGCCTCGCCGGGAGTGGCGAGGCAGAGAAGAAGGACCGCCATCACGGCCGCGACCGAGTCACGAAGGGGGTTGATAATGATGTCGGGGAGCAGAGGTTCGAATTGTCGTATGTTAGGGATCATGAATGTCACGCTGAAGGGATGCTCTTATCAAGAGCGAAGAGATTTGCGGTGTTGGGTTCGTGGCGGCGAAACTACTGCCTTCCCGCTAATCTCACGAGGAGATCAGCGGGCAAGTGGCATTCACACCGGGCAAGCGGCCTCACGGCATGCTTTCGGTTGCCATCACAAAGTTCTTTGGTTCGACCAAGCTTAGTTGCGCCGTTCCTTTCCCGCTGCTGTCGGTAGTGAGCACGCTGTCGTTGGTTCCTCCAATTGTGCCCATGGCCGGATCTCCAGCGGTCAGATTCTCGGCCAAAATGCCCGGGTTGAAGTCGAGGATTGTTGCGGATCGGAACTCGTAGCCAGTGTTCGCGGCGCCCAACAAGGTCAACTCAAACACCCCGTCACCGATCTCAGTGATCGAAGTGATTTCCGGGCCGGAAACGGAGCCGGCCAAGGTAAGTTGGAGGTTGTCGATGGTGCCCTGGAAACGACCCTGGCCTGCATTCACCGGACCGACCCGAAACAGGATGTCGCCGCTGCCGTCGCCGCTGTAGGTGAAGTTGACCGGAAGAAGTCCGAGGTCGCCCAAGCCAACCGGCGGGGCTGTGATGTGATCGAAGGTGTGCAAGACCGCGTCGTCTGAAGCGCGCAGCACCTCGATCCTGAGACCATCGGTGGTGCCGTCGTTGACTTGGCCTTCCTGTTCATAGACCGCCCCTGCTGCAAGAAAATCGATGCGGTAGCTGACACCGCTTTCGTTCGAGCCGGCGGTCCCGGCCGTCTGCGTGATGACGTTGTCCTGCCAAATCATCACTCCCCAGTTCGGCGGGTTGGTCGAAACCACACCGCCTGGCCAGGTGTTGTTGGTGTCCACGGCGTGAATCGTTCCCGCGCCCGCGTTGCTCCATCCGGTAAGCGCTCCGCCGACGCCGACTTCGTGCGTGGTCGTGACCTGCCCGTTGGGACCGCCGTTCACATTCAGGCCGGAGATTCTATCGAAGCTCTCGTAGGCGAGCGCGTTCGGATTTGGAGGAGTCTCCACGATGGCGGAAGCATTCGCGGTGCTGGTGCTGGTGCCACGGGTGGCGGTCAGAGTGTAAGTGGTGCTCTCAGTTGGATTGATAATGATGCTACCGGCCCCGGTGCCATCGGTGTCACCCGACACGTCGATACCACCCGGGTCGATTGTCAGCGTGGTGGCGGGCAGTCCGACCTGCCATGAGAGGGTGACGTTTTCGCTCGGAGCAACAGGCGAGGGCGAGGCCGTGAAGGAGGTGATCTCCGGGGCGGGTAGGGTCACGGTCACCATCCGCATGACGGTGTCGCCGCCCTTGATTGCGGTGAGGGTGTATGCAGTGATGCCGTCAGGTCCGGGATCGAGCAAATAGCTTCCGATCCCCGTTCCATCGGTGTCGCCCAGGACATCGATGTTGCCCGGCGTGATTTCCAGGGAGTCCAGCGGCATCCCGGTGACTGTCCAGTCGAAGGTCACCACGTCTTCCGAGTCGGCCAAGGTATCGGGAGTCGCGGTGAAGGAGGTGATGTTGATGGCGCCTGCGGCGAGTTCGGAAACGGAAAGATTATCGATCTCCCCGGCAAAGCGTCCTTGGTTGAAGTTTCCGGCAGCCGGCCCAATCCGGAGGCGCACGTCGCCCGTGCCGTCTCCGCCGTAGGCAAGCGTGCCTTGCAGGCCAGCCTCGAGATTGTAGTTGCCGTCACCCCAGGCACCCAGGGTGAAGGTGTTCGACGCCAATACGGAGTCGTCCCCGCGCAAGACCTCGACGAGGATCGAATCGCCGGCACCGGTTGCCTGACCCGCTTGCGCGTAGACGGCCGTACCATAATCGAAGTTGACCTCGTAGTCGGTTCCCGAGTCGTTCGCGGCAATCCCCACGGTCTGCGTGATCACGTTGTTCTGCCAGAACATGGCGGCCCAGTCCGACGGGTTCGACTCCCCGCCGAGATTGGCGAGATCGACCGCATGCATCGTGCCAGCACCCGAGTTTGACCACCCGGCCACGGTGCCACCAAAGGCGACTTCCAATCCCGTGTCCACCTGGGTGTTATTCTGATTGCCGGCATAGCCGTTGAAATCCTCGGTGAAGATCGTTTGGGCACCAGCAGCGGCACTCAGGCAGGTCAGAATTCCGAAGGCGAGCAGCAGAGGATGGCTTCGGCTGGTTTTCCGCATTGGTCTGGTTGGTTGCGAGATAACCGGGCCTCAGATCAGACACTCCGCTTTCGGCGCAGAAGTAATGCGAACCCGCTGAGTCCGAGCAGGATGGCAGAGGATGGTTCGGGGATGACGTCGGAAACGGAAAGATTATCAATCTCCCCGGCAAAGCGTCCTTGGCCGAAGCTCCCAGCAGCCGGCCCAATCTTGAGACGAACGTCACCCGTGCCGTCTCCGACGTAAGGAAGCGTGCCTTGCAGGCCAGCGTCGAGATTGTAGTTACCTGCATCCCAGGCACCCGGTGTGAAGGTGTTCGACGCCAGCACGGTGTTGTCGCCGCGCAGGACCTCGACGAGGATCGAATCGCCGGCACCGGTTGCCTGACCCGCTTGCGCGTAGACGGCCGTGCCATAATCGAAGTTGACCTCGTAGTCGGTTCCCGAGTCGTTCGCGGCAATCCCCACGGTCTGCGTAATGACGTTGTCCTGCCAGAACATGATCGCCCAGTTCGACGTGCCGAAGTCCACTGCATGCATGACGCCAGCGCCCGATTTTGACCAGCCGGCCACGTTGCCGCCGAAGGCAACATTCAATCCCGTGTTGCCTTGGGTGTTGTTCTGATTGCCGGCGTAGCCGTTAAAATCCTCGGTAAAGATCGTCGCCGCCCCGGCGGTGCCGCTCAGGCAGGTCAGAATTCCGGAAGCGGTCAGGGCGAGATAGGTTCGATTGATTTGGTTCATGGTCTTGTCGGTTTGGTTTGGTTGTGGTCAAAAGTAACTTCGTGTTTTTCCCGGTCCTCATCTCGCGCAGGGATCGAGATTCGGACTAAAAAAAGCAATTGTTCTATAGACAGAATGTGTTCTTCATGTAGAACAACCTTGTGTCGAGAGAAAAATAGTGAAATTGACAAAAGCATGAAATCCGAGCAGCAGATCGTCACTACAGAAGAATCACCCGGTTCCGTTCCCGCTTTGGATCGGACTCTTGATATCCTGGAGACCCTGAGCAGCTTGCCGAAAGGTCTCACCCTCTCGGAGCTAAGTCTGCAGCTTGAGATCCCGAAGAATGCGGTATTCCGCATCACGCAGACCTTGATGGCGCGTCGCTACCTCTCGCGGGATGCGGAGACGATGGCCTTCCAGCTGACCGGGCAGTGGCTGAAGTTGGCCACGCCACGACTGGGCGGCATGAGCTTGGCGGCCCTAGCCCGTCCGGCGATGACTGCTTTACGAGATGTTACTAGTGAAACCATTCAGTTGGGAGTGCTGAGTGGACTGGAAGGAACAATTATTGAGCAGGTGGAGGCAACCCAACCCCTGCGTATCGTGGTGGATCTTGGACTACGTTTTCCCCTGCACAACAACGGACCGGGCAAGCTTCTCCTGGCCCATCTCTCCGATGATCAGCGTGATCAGGTTCTCTCCCAAATTAAGTTGCCAGCCAGCACCCCGCGCACGATCACGAGCAAGGCTGAGCTGCGGAGGGAATGCGCACGGATCGTATCGCAAGGCTACGCGACCGACCATGCCGAGGCCGACGAGGGGATTCATTGCATCGCGGCTCCGGTCGTCGATGAATTTGATGGTGTGGTGGGAGCGCTGTGGGTCACCGGCCCGGCGAAACGTTTACCGAAGAGTCGCTTCTCTGAGCTTGGAACTCAGGTGCGGGCGGCAGCGGACCAGGCGTCGCGTCGAGTCCAGGAGTTGTCATGAAGCAGATTGGTTTGATCGTAGTCAGTATCACGTGCCTGGTGGGCTCGGCAGTTCTGGCGGCTTCCTTTGATGAGAAGGCGGTGGAAGTTTTGGAGCACTATTGTTTCGACTGCCACGATGATGCTTCACAGAAGGGGAATCTCAACATGGAGAAGCTTCTCAGGGAGGACAGCTTCGACGGGGCCTTGATGTTCGAAAATCTGCTCACCGGAAAAATGCCTCCGGCCAAAAAAGAGCAACCGGAGGCGGAGGAGAAACGGGCGGTGCTGGATTGGCTGGCTAAGCAGCAGAGGGATCATCATCAAAAATCCTTCCGTCGTCTGAGTCGGCATGAATTTGTCCATTCGGTGAATGATTTGCTGGGGACGAATCTCGATCTTGCCGGTAAGATTCCCGAAGATCGGGGGACGAACGATTTTGATTCCAACCGGAAGATCCAGTTGAGCCGTGAGATGCTCGGGTCGTATTTTTCAGTGGCAGACGAAATGCTTGATCAGGCCTTTCCGGAGGATGGGTTTCCAGTGGAGAAAAGTTGGGTGGTCAACAGGGTGAGAGATAGCCACGAAATGTATCGGAGTTTTCATCGTCCGTATCAGGACGGAACTCTTTTTTCGTGGACCCGCTCCAACAATGGGATCAGCTATTCATTCTTCTACGATGGCTTCGAGCCTCCCGTGGCGGGCTGGTATGAGCTGACCTTCGATGCTGCGAAGGTGGCGGATTTTGAAGATGACATGAGTTTGCAGGTTCATGCCGGGAGGTACTACTACGCCGATGATCGCCCTCAGCCGCAGCGTTTGCTTGGGGTGATCTCTCTTGGCAATCGCGAGGTCGAATCGCGAACGATTCGCGCTTACCTCCATCCCGGAGAAAGCGTTTCGGTGCACTGCTATTCCCGTCACAATTTTCGAGAACGGAACCCAAAGCGGGGAATCTACATTAAGCAGTTGAAGGTGCGCGGGCCCTTGGTTGATTCATGGCCTCCTTCTTCCTATCAGCAGGTTTTTGACGGGCTGCCGATTGAGGCCCCGTCGCGTGAGGATGGTGAGGTTTTGGGATTTCAAACCAAGCTTCAGGAAATCGGTGGTTCGGTGTCAGTGAGCAGTTTTCAAACGGGGATGGAGAAAGAGAAGATGCAGGATGGCTCGAACCTGACCTTCTGGCACACGCGCTTCTCGCCCACCGTGGCGAAGCCGCCGCATTACGTGATCTTTGAAAATCCAAATGGAGCGGGCATTGAAGGGCTTTCCTTTGCAACTTGGCAAGGCGGCAATGGCAACGGGCTGGTGAAGGCCTTCGAAGTTTACTTCTCGGACGACGGTAAGAACTGGGGTGAGAAGGTGATGGTTGGGGATCTCGATGTGAGCTTTGCCAACGTGCAACCGATTGTCTTTCCGAAGAAAACGACTCGCCGTTTTATCAAATTCCTCATCACCGATGCCGTTTCCCTGGATGGGAAATCAATCGCTTCGATTGGTAAGCTTGATGTCGTCACATCGTTGCGTGCGCCTGCTGAAAGCTCTGCCATTGAAGTTGCTTCGAGATCTCCCAAAGATCTGAAAGGAGTGATCCGACGATTCGCCGGCCGGGCGTTTTCATCGACCTTGAGCGAGGAAGAGTTGGAGCCTTATTATCAGCTTGGGCTTCTTCGACTCGATGATGGCGGCGATTTCGTGCAAGCCACCAAGGTTGGCCTGAAGGCGATTCTTTGTTCGCCTAGGTTTTTGATGGCACCCGGAGAGCATGCCAATCCCTCCTTTGCCAGGGCGGCGGATCTTGCCCGGGTTCTCTGGCTGTCAGTTCCAGATGAGGAACTTCTTTCGGTGGCCGCGGCCGGAGAGTTTCATGGTGAATCGCTTCGGAGTCAGGTTGTAAGAATGCTAGACGATCAACGAAGTGCCCGCATGATTCGTTCTTTTAGCGATCAATGGCTCAATCTTAGGGGCCTCAATAAAGTGACCCCTTCGCTGAAGCTTTATCCGCTCTACGATGATCTTCTGAATCATTTTCTGCCGATTGAAACCCGGCGTTATCTGCAGCACCTGGTTCAAGAGGATCTTCCCGCCCGAAATCTCATCGACTCTGACTTCACTTTTCTCAATCAACGTCTCGCCCGGCACTATGGAGTCGAGGGCGTGGTTGGGCAGAAGATGCGGAAGGTGACATTTCCTGCGGGGAGTCCAAGAGGTGGCTTGATGACGATGGCAAGTGTGCTGAAGGTGACGACGGATGGTTTCGATACCTCGCCTATCCTGCGGGGAGCTTGGATCTCCAAAAATATTGTGGGCACTCCCTTGTCACCACCGCCGGAGAGCGTTCCAGCCTTGGAACCGGAACACGGAGAAGCGAAGACGCTCAAGGAGCAGATCGATCAGCACAAAAGCAACAAGACCTGCTACGCCTGCCACAAGAGCATCGATCCCTATGGCTTTGCGCTGGAGAGCTTTGATGCGAGTGGGGAATGGCGCGCGAGATACAAGATCAAGCAGGCGCACAGGAGCACCTTCACTTATCGACCTCAGGGATTTTTCAAAATCGGAGCCGTGGTGGATGCTTCGGGAGAGATTGGCGAAGATCGCTTTGAGAATATCTTCGGTCTCAAGAAGGTCTTGCTCTCCAACCAGCAGAAGATCGCTTATAACTTTGCCAAGAAATTCTTTGAGTATGCCCGGGGCGAAAAACCGAACCTGGAGCAGCGCCTTCACCTATGGGATTTTCTTGGGAAGGCGGAGGAAAACGTCCGCTTGAAAAATATTGTCACCGAGGTGTTAATCATAACCCTCAACGAATCGAAGAGATGAGTGATTTCAGCAGAAGAGAGTTTTTGAAATTTGGAGCGGCCCTTCCGTTGGCTTTACATTCGCTGAATGCGCGGGCGGCAAGCACCCCGGGAGTGAAAGCTCCGCCGAAACGGGTCATCTTCATTTGCAATTCGCTCGGTTTCTATGAACCAAATTTCTTTCCCACCAAGCGGGGGGACTTGACTAGTTCCAAGTATCTCAAGGAAATGGCAGTGAGAGAGAAAATGACGGTCTTTCAAAACCTCTTCCATCCGGGCATGGAGACCAGCAATCATGACTCGGAAAAGTCTTTCCTGACTGGAGCACCGAGTCCCGAGGCCACGAATTTCACCAATACTATTTCTCTTGATCAGATCCTCGCCCGCGAGATGGGTGGTGACACGCGCTTCCCGTATTTATCCTTCAGTATCTACGACCGTGGCTGGGGATGTTCCTGGAATGATCGCGGGGTAGCCATTCCACCTATGCATGACGAACGGCAGATCTTTGAAAGGCTCTTTGGTGAAGAAAATCTGAGTGCGAAGCGCCAACAGATCGAGAACGACCAGCAGATCGTGAAATCCCTTTATCGCGATATGGAGCAGATCAAGAAGAAGGGCGGAGATGCCTCGAAGATCGAATCTTACCGGACCGTCATTTTAGAACTGGAAGCGCAATTGAAGCATGAGGAATTTTGGCTTAAGACCAAAAAGCCGGAAGTTCCAAATACCTTGAGTGATGATCAGGAATTCGCTTTCTCAACCAAGGTGCGCAATCTCTTTGAACTCTCCAAGCTGGCCTTGCAGACGGACTCGACGCGGGTCATTACGCTCTCGCTCGATTGGATTTATGGCGCGATCAATGTTCCCGGCGCGACGGGGGGATGGCATACGCTGTCCCATCATGCGGGGAAGGCGGATGCGCTGAACAAACTCAGCCGGATCGAAGTCGATATCGTCAAACATCTCGACCGCTTTCTCGCTGAGCTCGATCAGATCGACGAAGGAGAGGGCAGTTTACTGGACCATACCACCGTGGTGATCGGGAGTAATTTTGGTGATTCTTCAAATCACACCTGCAACAATCTCCCGACCATCGTGGCAGGCGGTGGCTACCGTCATCAAGCCCACACTGTCCTCGAAAAGCCGACTCCGCTTTGCAACCTCTACCTGGAGCTCCTTCACAAGCACAATGTGGACTTGGGCTCCTTCGGAAGTAGCAAGAAGGACCTCGGCTTGCTCAAAGGGTAATCCCGGTCCAAGGAAACTACCAATATCGCCACCGAAAACCCTCAGGTCGCCGCATCGATGCGGTAAGCCATCGAACGCTTCAAGGAGACTGTTCAGGGTGTTGAATACGGGAAACGGAAGAAACAGGTACTTGCAGCTAAACAATGATGAGATAAAAACAAAAGCGTAAGCAAAAACAGTAGTCCGACAGCGAGTCACAAAGAGAAACAATGAATCAACCAAACATCATGAGAGCCATCAAATTTGCCCTCACCATAGCCTTTCTTGCAACCGCCTTAACGCAATCTGAGGCTGCCGAGTCAGGTAACCATGCCGGCACAACCAAACTGCGAGTTGTGGCGTATAATGTCGCTTGCGGCCAATGGGCTACCCCTGAGCAAATCGCCGGGCTTCTTAAGCCCCTAAATCCTGACATCGTCCTGCTGAGTGAGGTTCCCAAGCCTAACCGAGGAAAAGACGTCAAGGATTGGTCGCTGCGGGTAGCGGAAGCGCTCGGGCTAAAGCACGTCCATGTCGGAACGAGTTCATCCGCAGGTCACAAGTCCCCCAAATGGGGCGATGCAACGGGTAATTACGGAGGCAAGTTCAAGTCCATTATCAGCCGAACTCCTCTGACGAATGGCAAGGACCTCGTCGTGGAAGGGAGTGGCTGGAAACGTGCCAACCCAGTTCGTGTTGAGACTGAAATCGCAGGTCGGAAGTTCGCGATCTACTCGCTGCACTTGCCAGGATACGCGCACAACAAAAGACAGCCAACCAAGCCCGAAGCTTGGGAGAACTCAAAACACAAAAAACTAGCAGAACTCATCAAGGCGGAAGATCGCTCATGTGAGATCATTGCTGGAGGCGATTTCAATGAATGGACCGATAGCCTCGTCATGCAATCTCTTGCGAAGGAGACCAAGCTGAAGAATTCGACTACAGAGAAGTCAATCGACCATATCCTCTTCAGCACAAGGAACTCGGTCAAACTTCTCGAAGCCAAGCGGGATTGGGGTCCAAAGAACCAGAACGATAAAAATCTAAAAGCGGACGGCTGCCTGTCCGACCATCCATGGGTCTATTGTGAATTAGAAATTCCAGCCTCAGTCGGTTCTAAATAGGGCAGGTAATTCACTTTCCCTCCACGGTTTTCCATCCAGTGAGGTCTTTTCCGTTGAATCTGACGGCGTCTTCAGCATAAGCCGATTTGCAAACCCGTGTGAGTATGTTGAGGGTGACGGAGTAGATTGAAGTTTTCATGGCTGCTGCCATGAAACCGCTTTCCCGGGGAGGCGCTATTGGAGTAGTTATTGCAACAGATGAACAAACAGATTGCCGGTATTCTCTTCGTTGGATTCAGCTTCTGCATAAGTGCGAATGCCGAGCCGATTGATGATCGCTCGGAAGCGTTGTCCAAGGGGATTCACCGGGTGGCTGACACCCGGCTCCGAGTGATCTCTTACAATGGATATTGGACTTCGATTTTCCCTCGCGACAATGGCAAGCTCAGAACCAGCGAGTGGATTGATGGAAAAGGCATCGATGGGCAGGCGCGTCTGCACCGGTTTGCGGCCTGGGCACCCAAGGCGCAAGCGGACATTTGGGCCATGCAGGAAGTCATCTACAGCGAAGAAGACAAAAAGGATACTACAGCGGAAGGGATCGGGAAGTATTTTGGAAAAATCACGGGACAATCCTGGCATGCCTCGGCCGATGGCAGGGGCAGATTGATCCTGAGCCGCCATCCGATTCTCTGGTCCGGGGCGATTAGAAATGCCCGGGGAATGGCCGCCTTGATCGATCTTCCGGATGATTTGGGTGACGACCTCCTAATGATCAATTTGCACTTCTTCACGAAACCCAAGGAGGTGCAAATCCAGCAAGCGACACGAGCATTGGACTTCATCGATTCAGTTCGCCGGGGCGAGCGCCCTGAGATTCCCAAGAAAACCCCAATCATGATCTGTGGTGACTTCAACAGTCTTCCCGGTGAAAGGCCCTATAACATCCTCGCAAAATTGGACCGGGATGCGGAGGAGGGAGACGGCAAGGAAAGCCATCACCACAAGCTAAGTCCACGACAACTGAGCTCCAAGGCCGGAGGGACCTATGGTGAAGTCCTATGGTCCGGGGATGTCGGCACCTCGACTCCTCAATCACCGATCAGAACGATTGACCACATTCTGGCTCCCAAGGGCTTTCTGGAAATTCAACAGGCATTCATCTTTAACAGTCTGATTCTGCCGGAGAAAATGCTGGCTGAGTACGGAGTTGAGCGAGAGGCCATCTTGCTCAAACGGGAAGGCCGCCATGAAAAGATAGACCACCTGCCGGTCATTTTGGATCTCAAGTGAAATGCGTCCTTCCCATGCATTACCGGTCAGCGCTATTTTAGCGTTGAGCAACTTTTCACACGATCATCGATATGAATAAGAACATCACCTTTTTACTTACCCTCGGCACCCTGGCTTGGGCCGCACCACTCTGCGCAGAAGATTCTCCCGCGGTTCACATGGCCAACGGGATCAAAATTGGCGAGGTCACCCCGACTTCCGCCATCGTCTGGACCCGTCTCACTCAACACCCGGAGCGCAACATTAATGGTAAGCCGTTTCCCAAGAACGTGAACAGGGAACGGAAGTCTCAAGCGATTGAGGATCTCGCTGCGATGGAAGGGAGCGTGGCCGGTGTCGCGGGCGAAGTGCGCGTCGGCATCCGTCCTTCCGACGGCGAAGCCCCCGTGAAATTTTCCGACTGGAAGCCGGTGGCTGCCGAGGGGAATTTTACCTGCCAGTTTCCTTTGAGTGATTTGAAATCTGGAATCGCGTATTCCGTGGCCGCGCAGGGGCGCAGTGCGGGCGGTAGTAAGCCGTCGTGCTCGGTGGATGGATCGTTTAGGACCGCGCCCGGCGCGGAAGTGCCGGCGCACGTGCGCTTTACCGTAGTGACCGGGCAGGACTATCCACGTCGCGATGACCCGGCGAACGGTCACAAGATCTACCCCTTGATGCAGAAGCTCGATCCGGACTTCTTCGTCCACACCGGTGACATCGAGTATTACGACAAGCCACAACCCTACGCGGACAACATCGTGCTGGCGCGCTTCAAGTGGAACCGGCTTTATGCGATGCCTTTTCAGCGCGACTTTCATAATCGCACCGCCAGCTATTTCATGAAGGACGACCACGACACGCTCCGCAACGACTGCTGGCCGGGTCAAAGTTACGGCGACCTGACCTGGGAGCAGGGTCTTGCGCTTTTTCCCGAGCAGGTTCCGATGGGTGACAAGACCTACCGCACCGTCCGCTGGGGTAAGGACCTGCAGGTCTGGATTGTCGAAGGCCGCGACTATCGCAGTCCAAACAAGATGCCGGACGGGCCGGAGAAAACGATCTGGGGAGCGGAGCAAAAACGCTGGTTTTTCGAGACGGTCCGGAAATCAGATGCCACCTTCCGGATTCTCATCAGCCCGACTCCGGTGGTCGGACCGGACCGGGGCGGCAAGAACGACAATCACGCCAATAAGGGATTTACTTACGAAGGCGACGAGTTGCGTCAGTTCATGGCCTCCCAGAAAAACATGTTCGTGGTCTGCGGTGACCGGCACTGGCAGTATGTCTCGCGCGATTCTAAAACCGGGGTGCGCGAGTATTCCTGCGGACCGACGACCAATAAGCACGCCACCGGATTCAGCGAGAAGAACCGCTCCGAGATGCATCAGTATCTGAAGATCAAAGGCGGCTTCCTTCGAGTGGACGTTGACCGGGTGGACGGTAAGCCTCAGGTCACTTTCCGGCACCACGGGGTGGATGGAAAAATTCTCAACGAAGACATCCAGCTTGGAAAGTAAACCAACCTTCCGGGCGTATCGCTCTGGCGACAAGAGTCCCAAGAAATCTAATTCGAAAACCCCATGAAAAAACTCACCCTACTCATCCTTGCCTGTGGCCTCTCGAGCGGTCTCAACGCTGAAGACAAGAAGCTCAAGATCTTCATTCTGGCCGGGCAATCCAATATGCAAGGTCATTGCACGACCTCTGTGATTGAAAACCGCTTAAAAGATCCAAAACTCAGAGTAGGATTCGAGAAATACCATCAAGGTGGATCCTTCGTCAAAAGAGAGGATGTCTTTATCAATCATATCGAAAAGCAAATGCATGGGCCTATGAGCGTGGGCTATGGGGCCAGTAATGATAAGATTGGCCCTGAACTTTCCTTCGGGTGGACCATCGGCGACAAGCTGGATGAAGAGGTGCTGATCATCAAAGCAGCCTGGGGAGGAAAATCACTCTTTCGGGATTTTCTGCCGCCCAGTGGCCGGAAGCCGGACGAGGCCTTCATTCAGGCGCTGGAAGATAAGGCAAAAAAGAAAAAGAAGCCCTTTTCGAAAGAGGAATATATGGAGGGGTTTGGGCACTATTACCGACTGATGATGACAAGTGTTGGTGAGACTCTCGGCGATCTGAAAACATACGCGCCCAACTATAAGGGGCAGGGCTATGAGATTGCGGGCTTCGTCTGGTTTCAGGGCTTCAACGATAAGTTCTCGGACCACTCCACAAGCACCTATCAGGAGAACATGGCGCATTTTATCAGAGATGTCCGTAAGGACTTAAAGTCGCCCAAGCTTCCTTTTGTGATTGGAGCGATGGGGCACCAAGGCACCGAGCAAAAAGGAACGACCAAGATTCTCGCCGATGCGCAAATCGCGACCGCGGAAATGCCTGAATTTAAAGGCAACGTCATCACCGTGAAGACCGCCGATTTTTGGGACTACGATGCCGGGAACGCTTTCGAGAACAAAAACAAGGACCCCGATACTTGGGCAAAGCTTGGGAGTAATAGAGCGTATCATTATTTCGGCAGCGCTGCCTTCTTTGAGAAATCAGGAACTGCCTTCGCCGAAGCGGTGATCGAGTTAGAGAAGTAGGGTAACCAAGCCCGGACTCGCTCCCATATGGCTTTCCGCCCAAGTCGCTAAAACGAGGGTGGCGGTCCCGCCGACTTGCCATCCTTCTTTTTTAGCGGATATTTCGGGTTCCAAGTCGAATGTTTCTGGCTGAGCCAGGCATGGATTTTTTGGGAAAGCGGGGCGGCGATGGAGGTGTGGGTCTTAATGAGATTGGTGTTCTCTCCGATGTCGTGACTCAAATTGTAGAGTTCCCAATCGTTGGCTTCGTAGAAATAGAGAAGCTTGTAGCGTTGCCCCTCGATCTCGTCGATGGCAGCGACGGTTGGCTGGGCGCGTGAATCCATGTAGCCGGGGAAGAGGTAGAAGATTGGATCACGCATGCGGTCAGTATTCGGATTGAGCAGGACATCGACGAAGGATTCTCCATCAAGAGGATGTTCGGCTTCCGGGGGCATCCAACGATCGCCGGCGAATTGCAGGTAGGTTGGGTAGTAGTCGACCGTGTGGACCATATGATCGGTGACTGTGTTGGCGGGGATGACACCCGGCCAGTAGGCGATCAAGGGAACGCGGATACCGCCTTCGGTGAACATTCCTTTCTTTCCGCGCAGAGGGAGGTTGTCCTTGTGGGTGCCGCCATTGTCGGAGGTGAAGAGGATCAGGGTGTTTTCGGCGCAGCCGGTGTCATTCAAAACCTTCAGTAGACGACCGATGGTTAGATCAATGCTGGCAACGAAGCCGGCAAGTTCATCGCCGGTGCTTGCTTTTAGGTCCGGCCGTGAACGCACGGGACCGTGCACTGCATAAGGATGGAGCTGAAGATAGAAGGGCTTCTCGTTGCCGGCGAACTTGCCGATGGTCTCTTCCATGGCATCGGACAATGCGTCGCTCACATGCTTCGGCGTGCCAAGCAGAGACAGCGGAAAGTTGTGCTGTTTCAGATAGGACCCGGTGTAGGGTTCGGCGAAGCGATCGAAGTGGCCGCGCCCGAGTTTCCTGAATACCCAATTGTCGCCATCCTTGCTGGCAAAGCAGACCGGCTGATGTCCCTGCGTAAAGCCACCGATGTTGATATCGAAACCGGCGTTTTCAGGAAGGGTCTCCTCACCTCCGTGTCCGCCGACGTGGTATTTGCCGATATGCGCGGTTGCATAACCGTTTTTGCGCATCGCTTCAGCAACGGTGATTGCTTCGGCAGCCACATCCTCCGTCTGTTCTGGAGCGGTGAATTTTGCCTTCTCCTTTGAAATCCCTCCACGACCGTATCGGTTGAGGCTCCCGACACAGTAGACATCATTGTGGATGCGCGCAGGGTATTGTCCCGATAGCATGGCCGCGCGGGTCGGCGCGCAGTTGGGCTGGGCATAGGCACTTGTGAAACTGAGCCCTCCGGCGGCGAGCTTCATCAGGTTTGGTGTGCGGTAAAGCTTTGGATTCGTCCCCATCGTGCTCTGCTCAACACCAATCTGGTTCCAGCCAAGATCATCCACCATCACGGTGACGATGTTAGGCTGACGCCTGATCTTGTTGAAGGGGACTGGAGTAAAGGGCGGATTCGTATGACGAAGCAATTTGACCGGTGCCCCGGCTACGCTGGGCGCTTCTTGAGATGCAGATTTGCTCGCGGCTTCAATACCCAGTAAGCTGAAGGTGAAATCTCCGTCCTTTCCGCCCGCACTGGCCCAGCGGCCTTCGGAGCTCTTGTTGTTGCGGATCGCCCGACCACCGGTGTATCCGCGGCCCAAGGTGAAGCGCAAATCGGATTCCTTGGCGGAAAGCACCAGGGCATAGCTGCCTGTTTCGAGTTGCAGTGGCGATTCAAATTCAAGCTTGAGGGTGGCCTCGGCGGCGCCTTTGGGCAACCTTCCAGATTCCGAATGCAGCGCATCACCGACCGGATAGTCAGTCTCGGTGCGATAGATGCTGACCGTCAGATCGGCGGCGTTCACAACCCCAGCGGTCAGCACGAGAAGGCCCTCGAGTTTTCCGGTTTTCTTTACCGTGAACGTCTGCCCCTTCGAGTTGCCGGCGGCAACAATTGTCGATCCGACCTTGCCCCGTGGCGGTGAGAGTTTTTCCGCTCGATCGACAACGCTTAATTTCAGCTCTGCGCTAACAGGTAGGGCAATTAGCAAGGTTGCGGTAACGGCTGCGAAGGTCTTTTTCATAACGGACTGACTGCTAAATAAGATGGGTTGTCAAGGACAGGGGGAACCCTTCAAGCTGGCAATTGTGATCAATGGCGAAAAAATAAAATCCTACGACACAATCAAGCCCGGAATCGACGCCCGAAGGACTTGGTATTATGTGTCCCGGCAATTTGACGCGGCGCCTGATTTTTGAGTTACGGACAGTTCAAATTCTGCCTCCCAAATGGCAATAGTTGTCTAATCTGGAAATTGTTGCTTGGTGACTCGTATCCACAGATACCATAATACATTCTTCTCCGAGGAATATGAGTTCTCATTCAGCTATTTGTCATCTTGCTTTCATCGTGGGATTACTTCTTTCCGCTCCGGGAGCATGGGCCAAACTGGAATTCAATCGGGATGTTCGGCCGATTCTTTCCGACAAATGCTTCGCGTGTCATGGGTTTGATGCGGAGACTCGGGAGGCCGGGTTGAGACTAGATACTGAGGAAGGAGCTTATTCTTTGAAGGATGGCGTGCAGGCGATCAAGCCGGGCGCTTTGCAAGAAAGCGAAGTCTGGCACCGCATCACTCATTCGGATGAAGACGAATTAATGCCTCCACCGGAGAGTAATAAGAGTCTCACGGAAGGCGAAAAAGAAGTGCTCAAGCGTTGGATTGAGGATGGTGCTAAATACCAGCCGCACTGGGCTTTTGTGCCGCCAAAAAAGAGGGCGACTGAGGTGGTATCGGGAGCGCGCAATCCCATTGATCAATTCATCGGAGCACGTCTCGAAGAAGAGGAACTGTCGTTCTCGCCTGAGGCTGATCATACGACCTTGATTCGCCGGGTCACTTTGGATCTCACCGGCTTGCCGCCGTCTCGGGGATTACTCGAGGCCTTTTCGAAAGACAAGGCACCGGGCGCCTACGAGCGATTGGTTGATCGCTTAATGTCTTCGCAAGACTATGCCGAACGCCGGGCGCAAGACTGGCTTGATTTGGCCCGCTATGCCGACACCCGGGGCTTTGCCGATGACAAGATGCGCGAGATTTGGCCCTATCGGGATTGGGTGGTGCGATCACTGCATGACAACATGCCTTTTGATCAATTCACTATCGAGCAGCTGGCCGGGGACATGCTGCCCAACGCGACCGATGAACAACGGATCGCGACGGGCTTTCATCGCAATGCTCCCCAGGCGCGTGGTCAAACGTATCCGGTCGAAGAGTATCGCCTTAAAGGCGTCACCGACCGCGTCAATACGACGGGAAAAGTTTGGTTAGGTTTGACCATGGAATGTGCGGAGTGCCACGACCATAAATTCGATCCGATTAGTCAGCGTGACTACTTTTCGCTCTTCGCGATTTTCAACAACACCGAGCACCGTGGCAAGGGGCATGGACAGGGAGGTCCGACGATGAAGTATCACTACATGCGGAACGGGAAGAGCGAGGATGAACGAAAGAAGCTCCAAGCGGAGTTGAGTAAAGCCAGGGCGGCTTTGCCGGAATCACCTCTGCTTGGCGATGATGGGTTGCTGGGTCAGTGGGAACGGGTGAATCCCGATGCGGGGAACGAAAAGTTTAACCCCACCGGGGATCTCACCATCACCGCGCGAATCAAAACCCGCCAGAAAGTGGCCAGCGTATTGTCGAAATACGATTGGCGGGGAAAGCAGCGCAGCTATGTCTTTGGGATTGGTGGCGAGGGAGAGAAGGAAGCTACCCCGGGGCATTTGTTCTTTTGGGTGTCTTCACGCACCGATCCCTTCGATGGAGTTTCTCTTTATGGAAGTCAGCCAGTGAATGACGGAGAGGAGCACCGGGTCTCGGTGGTATTTGAGGCAGGGAATTCAGTGCGGCTTTTTGTCGATGGCGTGGAAGACAAGTCTGCCCGGGTGATCGGGAAGGTGCCGGAGACGATTGCGATTTCAAATCGCCCCTTGGCAATTGGCGTGGGGTATCGGAATGACGCCGGAGCGAAGGCCTATCGATTCGAGGGAGACCTCAAGGATGTGCGGCTCTACGGTCGGGCACTTGGCAAAGAACTGGGCTCGGGTAAATCGGGTGAGAGGGTGGCTGAATTGATGGCGGCTCTGGGAGGAGGGAAATCAGAAGGGAAAGAAGTAAGTGCTCCGGTGATGCGGGAACTGTCGAAGCCTCGTGACACCTTCATTCATCTGCGAGGCAGTTTTCTCAGTCGTGGTGATCAGGTCGGTCCTGCTGTTCCCGGGATTCTGGCGAATGAAGGCGAAGAGCAAGCGGAGAACCGGCTCGAGTTTGCTCGTTGGTTGGTGAATGGGAAAAATCCCCTCGTGGCACGGGTAGTCGTGAATCGTTTTTGGCAAAGTTATTTCGGCCATGGTTTGGTGCGAACGTCGGATGACTTTGGATCTCAAGGGACGCCGCCCACTCATCCGGACTTACTTGATTGGCTGGCCAGCGAGTTTGTCGAAAGCGATTGGGACATGAAGCACATCAATCGCTTGATTGTGACTTCGGCGACTTATCGGCAAGCCGCCCGGATTTCCTCGGCTCATCGAGAGAAGGATCCGACTAACGAACTGTATGCGCGAATGCCACGTGTTCGCCTGCCGGCCGAGCAGATCAGGGATCAGGCGCTCGCGATTGGCGGGTTGTTGAAGCCTCTGGCTGGTGGTCCAAGTGTCTTTCCTCCTCAACCGAACAGGTATTGGGAGGATCGGGACCTGCCCGGCAAGTGGGTTGCGAGCAAGGGCGATGATCGTTATCGCAAGAGTCTCTACACCTATTGGCGGCGGATGGCGCTGCATCCCACGATGGAGTTGCTCGATGCTCCGGCTCGTGCGGTCTGCGTGTCGAAACGAACTACCGCAAATCTCCCGACTCAGGCGCTCGTGACTTTGAATGCTCCGGTCTTTGTCGAATCCGCTCAAGGTTTAGCGAAGAGACTTCTCGCGGAGCCTGAGGATCAAAAGGCCCGCCTTGATCTCGCCTTCCGGCTTTGCCTCGGAAGACGTCCTGCTCCAGCCGAACAAATAAAGTTCCTCGGCTTTCTGGAGAGTCATCCAGCTAAATCCAAAGATGCGGCCTGGGTTAGTGTGGCGACCATTCTTTTGAACCTCGACGAAACCATCACGCGACCATGATCGATTCAACATTCTCCGCTGACCTCACACGGCGCGCCTTTCTTGGTCGCTCGGCGGGTGGGATTGGTTCGGTGGCGCTTGCTTCCTTGTTGAATGATCAACTTCAAGCAGGGCAGGGGAGCTTGTCGAATTTTCATCATGCTCCCAAGGCGAAGCGCGTCATTTTTCTCTTCATGGCGGGTGGTCCTTCGCACATCGATCTCTTTGATCCCAAGCCGAAGCTCAACGAACTCGATGGCAAAAAAATTCCGCAGGAGCTCCTGAAGGATCACCAGCAGTTCGCTTTAATTCGTGGCACTCCGAATCTCAAAGGTTCGCCCTATGCTTTTCGGCAGCACGGACAATCCGGAACGGTCATTTCCGAATTGATGCCTCATCTCTCGAAGCTTGCCGACGAGTTGACGGTGATTCGTTCGATGCACACTGACACCAATGTGCATGACCCCGGTGTGAATTTCATGAACTGCGGAACCTTGTTGGGTGACCGGCCGACTCTCGGTTCTTGGATGTCCTACGGGCTGGGTTCCGATAACCAAGACCTACCAGCCTACACCGTGTTGACCTCTGGCGTAAGCGACGGCCAGCCGCTCTTGCAAAGTTTTTGGGGCAATGGATTTCTCGATTCCCGTCATGCCGGGGTGCCTTTCCGAAATAGCGGAGCGCCTGTGCTGCATCTCGACAATCCAAAAGGGGTGAGCACCCAAGACCGGCGTCGTGAGTTGGATTTGATTCAGTGGATGAACGGACGCCAGCATGAAGCGCTGGGTGATCCAGAAATCACGACCCGTATTGCGTCGTACGAATTGGCATTCCGCATGCAGGCCAGCGTGCCGCAACTCGCCGACTTAAGCAAAGAGACGGAGAAGACGATGGAGCAATATGGTGCGGATCGCGTGAAGCCTTCCTTCGCCCGAAACTGTCTCATGGCCCGTCGTCTCGTCGAGAGCGGGGTTCGCTTCGTGCAACTCTATGATCGAGGCTGGGATTCACACACCGACATGGATCGAGAGCACCGACGCCAGTGCGGAGCCGCCGACCAACCGATAGCCGCGCTCATCGCAGATCTTAAACAGCGCGGATTGCTTGACGATACCCTCGTCATCTGGGGCGGCGAATTTGGCCGGACACCGGTGGCGCAGGTGATGGGGAAAACCTGGGGCCGTGATCATCACCCGCACGGCTTCACAATGTGGATGGCCGGCGGAGGAATGAAGCCCGGCCTCACCTACGGTGCCACCGATGACTTCGGCTATCACGCCACCGAGAATAAAGTTCACGTCCACGATCTCCACGCCACGATTCTTCACCAACTCGGCATCGACCACAAACGCCTCACCTTCCGTAGCCAGGGCCGCGACTTCCGCCTCACTGATGTCCATGGCCATGTTGTTAAGGACCTCTTGGCCTAAACTGGTAGGAACTTCCCTCTGGCGAAATGGGATGGAAAGCCGTCTCTGGGATGGAATCCCTTGCGAGCCTATTTCACCTGGCCTGACATGGAGTAATCCAGTGAGAACTTACTTTTGGGGCGCACGAGAAATTCATCCAGAACAGGCGAATAGGTCTGGACCTCAATCGTGTTTTTAGCGGGACGGAAGGTCAGGATCCGCAGGAAGCCACTGCCAGCCTTGATCTTGGGAAGATCAAAATACCAGTAATCCGCCTGAATCTGATGCACGACATTTCCATGTTTGCCCCGACTGGTCAGCCGGTTTTCAAGAGCGTGCCCGGAAAGGACCAGGAAGATGTTCTTGTGCTGGCTGACGAATTTCTCCCAGATGGTTCTCCCGGAATTTCCTTTGACCGGATAATGATCGGAAGTCGATCGCTGACCTTGTTTTGAGGTGAGATAGCTGTGCGTTACGACGATGGTCCGGCAATCCGAATGCCCGGAAATAACTTTGTTTGCCCATGCAAGGGTTTCGTCCCGGGGCTTGAACTCCAGCGTGAGGACGAGGAACTTCATTCCTCCTGCTTTCAGAAAGAGGAAGTAATTCTCGATCTCTCCTTCTTTGCGAAAGTGGAGGTTCTTTTGTTGTCCGAAATGGGAATGATACAAGGGGTTTTTTGTGAAGCGGGAGGGCGGAAAATAGGAACTAAAATGGCTGCTGCGTGAGTGGCTGGTCTTTCGGGTTTTGCGGGAATAACCCATGTCGTGGTTCCCCGAACAGAGAATGTAGGGGACATGATTGTCAATCGTCCGGAAAGCGGTATCGGCGATCTGCCACTCTTCATCGTATTCGGTTTGGGTGATGTCTCCCACATGGATCGTCATGGAGATGTTCATCTTCTCCTTGTTCGTCTTGATCCATGCGGTCTGTTTGAAAAAACAGGCGCGTTGATCTCCAATATCCGGCCAATGCTTCTGTGTCTCCATGTGCCGGGTATCGGCGTAGCCCTGTGTGTCCGGCAGAACGATCAGCGAAAAGAAATCGGAGGCCTGTTCGGATCTCTCATCTACCGGAGTGGCCGGGTTCTCCTCAGCGGTTGTGTGGACGGAGGGAAACAGTAAAAGGATTAGAAGATGTCTTATCGTGAACATCAGCTGTCTTTCAAACTCACCTGTTTCCGATCCCCGTGCTGCGTGTGTTTTCCGTTGAGGCAGTGCAATTCGAGGTCGGCGGAAGTTTCCGTGAGCTTCATATCGACCCAGCCATACGCATGTCCTTTTCCGAAATAGTAACTGACTGCCGGTTGATTGATGAGATGGAGATGGTCCCGTTGATCATATTGCCATTCATGCGTGTGGCCATAGAAATAGGCCCTGGCATTTTTTCGTTCGGCAAGCAGTTTTAGCAGGGACGGTCCATCACGCATGCCCTTGATGGGACGCGCCCCGCGGTTGGGATACGGATTATAATGGCCAAAAATGAGGGCTGGCTTATCGGCCCGTTCGTCGAGTTGCTTGGCGAGCCACTTCAACTGTGTGTCTCCCAGGGCTCCTTTTCCTGAATCCAGCAGGACAAGGTTCGCGTGCGGCAGTTCAATCACATCGGCCTGAAGGCCTCTGCGCTCTTTCTTCAGAAAAGGGAGTAACTTCCACAGGTTTTCACGATTGTCGTGATTTCCAATCGTCACGTGAATGGTGATGCCCGCAGCACGAATCGGCGCAACAAGCCTGAGAAACTCTTTGTATTCGGCTTCGCTTCCACGCCCGAGGGCACAGTCGCCATTGACGATCAGGTGAGCGGGTCGAGGACTGAGTGCGATGACGCCCTTGGCTGCATTTGAAAGGCTATCCGCGATATGCACGCTTTCGTGCTCGCCCTCCTTGACGGGCGAACCAGGCCACTTCGTCCCCGGGTAGACACGATTTGGATCGGCACTGATGTGCGTGTCAGCAAGCAAGGCAACGCGGTTTTGGTCCAAGCCAACACTGTTGCGATCCGGGGCTGCCAGCGCGCGCGAGTTCATCATTGCCGTGCCGCCAAGAGCAAGCGAGCGCTTGATGAATTGACGGCGATTGAGCGGCGGAAGAATAATGGGCATCTTGTGAGCAGGAGTGTGCTTTTTGGGCGGGGTCTTGTCGAGAAGGGAGACAGGAAGGCTGACCGCCAGGAGCTTGTCGGATCTTCCTTTGATGCGGCAGCCTCCAAGTGTGTTCTTCGGCGCGTCGCATCATGTAGTCGATGCCGTTCAAGACTCGAAGCTCCTTCGCGTATCGTTCGAAGAAATTTGCGTTACTCATCACCATGATCAAATTCGCCGAACACCTTCTGCATCGCCGCCAGATTTATGGCATTTGATGCAAGGCCGGGAAGCCACTTTCGTCCACACTTCGTAAGTAAAGTAGTTGTCCCTCTCAGTAGGGCGCGAGGGCCCGGATTGTTGCTACTACGGAAGCTCTGAGACCGGGACCAAGGAGGATAGGAATATCAGAAAATAACAGAATTCGACGGATTAAGGGTATCCTATCACGGCGAGCTCTCAAGTGGGGAAGTTCGGCGCAATCATGGATTGCTTGCGATTCCTCCGGGTAGAGTTGGAGCGCCTATTCCTCCGGGACGGGTGGGTTTCCTCCGCCAATGATGGCACGGAAGTGGGGGTCCAGACTTGCAGCAATCCGTTCGCGATCGAGGAAGGCGGCAGCCTTTTTGTCTGCTTGTTTTGTGCGGCGTATGATCTCGGTTTGGAGCGTTTCGAGATAGCGCGCCTTCGCGGTCTGGAATTGCTCCTGATAGCCCTCCCATAATTTAGTTTGTTTCTCGAGGGCATCCTCGTGGACACTCCCGATGAAGCGGCGGGCACGTTCGCTCCCAAGGTCGCCTGGGATCGAGCCGCTTTCCTTGATGTCCTTTGTGAAGGTTTCGATATACTCCTTGGCTTCGTTGCTGAAGCGGCGGGCGGTTTCGGTTTCTTTTTCGAGATCTTTGAGGAAATTATCTATATTCCTTTCGTTGCTCCGTTGGAAACGTCCATAAGACTCTTCTTCAGTGGTGGCGACTTTCCGGCGCGCCGCTGCGAGCCATTCTTCAACGTTGGCGAGGTTGCGGGCATCTTTTCCGGGCATATTGCGGCGGGAGGGGGCGGACCATTCCAAAAGGAGGGCTCCGACCTGATCGGATGAACTCACTGAGTTGTGGTAGCCGTATTTCCCTTCGGGTCCGCGTCGGATTTGAAGGACGGGTTGAGGAAGATCACCATCGTCCGGTTGCCCGGGAGCCCATTTCATAAACTCGAAGAGTTCGCCGGTGATAAATGTCCAGCGTTCATCGGGTGGGGCCGAGAGGCTTGCTCCGACCCAGATCCCTTTCTGTCCCTCAATGAAAGACTGCATCGCCTGCATCATCCAGTTTCCTTCAGCTTGTGAGGAGGGGACAGCGAGATGTCCCCCGGCGGCTGTGGCAAGGGCTGAAGCCTCATTCCACGAGATAGATTCAGGAACGACCAGAAAGCGTGACCCTCCGACGTCGCGGGTGCCTGTCGGGAAAATGGGGATTTTCTTATTTTTGAAAGCGGAGGCGACCCGTTCGATTTGTCGTCTGAGTGAGCCCGGGTGATCGCCTGATTCGTGCCATTGGAGGAGGAAGGGCAGTTCCCGGGAAGCGGGCAGGTCCTCGAGGGATGGTCCGGGGAGAAGGGCTGCAAAATCTTCGCCATCCTGATTGTCGGGAGAGTCATCCGGTTGCCCGGGAGCCCAGAGTTTCGAATTGAGAGCGGTTCCATTGGCCCAGTGCCATTTTGATTCAGTGCCCGAGTCCGAGAGTCCCAGCCAGTGAGCTGATTTAAGAGCAAAGGTTTCGAGAGCCCAGTCGAGGTCTTCTTTGTTTTCCAACACCGCAAGTTGGGCCCCGTGGGCTTCTGCGAAATGGGAGGCTCGGTGCCACGAGAGTGAGGTGGGAACCAGAAAGAAGTGAGAGCCGTTCCGGCTCTGGGTTCCTTTTGGAAGTTCGCCAAAGTTGCCTTTTCTGAGCCTGGGCCGCAAACGGGTCAGGGTGTCGAGAGGTCCCTCCACTTTATCCTGTTTGACAGTGGGCGCCGGGGTTGGCTCGGGTTTTGGGGAGGGGATTGTTTCCGGCTTTTCGTTGGGCTCGTCATTTTTTGTGACGCTTATTGGACGCTTTTCCGGAGTTTCTCCCTCCTCTTTTTCCGGGGCGATGCTCACCGGTGGGTTGGAAGGCGGAGCGGGGGTAGAGGAATTGTAGATGAATCCGCCAACGACTGCGAGTAGAGCGATGATTGCAACAGCTACCAGAGGACCTGATTTTGGTTTGGAGGAAGCCAAACCTGGTTGAATCGGGAGGCTCGAAGCTGGAAGAGGAGAGGCTAGGGCGGGTGAGGGCTGGTTGAGAGGGCCGCGGGACAAGTTAGCCATGAGGCTGTCGAGGGCGTCCGCCATTTCCGAGGCGTTGTTGTAGCGCATCCCGACCGCGGGATGCGTGGCCCGCCGAATGATCGCATCGAATCGGGGGTCACAGTTTGACAGGGTGGACGGGGGCTGCCACGGGGTGGCAGGAAGTTGGGCGGTCAGAAGTTGGTAGAGCAGCACGCCTACCGCAAAGATGTCAGTCCGTTGGTCGACCGAGTGGGGGTTCTCCAGAACTTCGGGCGCTGTGTAGCCGGGGGTGCCCCAAATGATTTCGTCGGGATTGTGCTCCTCGCTGGCCGGGCGGGCCAGGCCGAAGTCTCCGATCTTTGGGATTGCCTCGGGGCCAAGGAGGATATTGGCCGGCTTGATGTCGCGGTGGAGAATACCAGCTTGATGCGCATGGGCGAGCCCGCGACAGATCGCGGAGATAATTTCGGCCGCAGACATTTGATCGATCAGCTTGCCGTAAGCGGAGTGATGTAGGGATTTTCCCTCTACGAGCTCCATGACGATGTAGAGCATTCCATCCGCATCTCCGAAATCGTAGACCCCAATCAGGTTGGGGTGGTTGAGCTTGGCCATTGCTTTAGCCTCTGCTTCGAAGCTGGCCCGGAATTGGGGATCAGCTCCCAATTGTCTGGGGAGGACCTTGATGGCCACCGGGCGATCAAGAGATTTCTGTTGGGCGGAATAGACTGCTCCCATTCCTCCCTGCGCAATGAAACCACCCAGTTCGTAGGCCGGAAAATACTGGCGGAGTTCCTCGATTTCAGGAGCCTGGAAGGTGGTTTGAGGGGTGGAAGAGTCCATAGGTGTCGCGTTGGCCTTTAGAATAGGCTTTGATCACCCATTCGGCAAGGCCTCGGATCAAACTTAGGCTGATCCAAGCATTAGCGCGCTTGATGCTGACCGAGCCTCTGGCTCCAAAGTTGAGAGGTTTGAATGAAAATCTCTGGAGCAAATCACCGTGAGGGGTGATTGTCGCCTCCAGTATCTCGATGCCAGTGGGGAAGGGGGCTTCAGGCTCTTCGCATTGATCACCACTTTCACGGTTTCCGGCGGGGTCTCCCTCAAACGGCTCATCTCCCTGAGAAATCTATTGGCCGCCCAAGCTGATGGCAGGGGTGGAAGCACCTCCCGGAAGTGTCAAAAGAAATACAACAACGGGCTTTGAGATTTCAGAGAATGGGTGGCTCTTTTAAGATTGAGGTAACTCGCTCTTTACTCACTATTGCCAAACTCGGCCCTGGTTTGATCCCAGAGGGACGATTTTACCTGACGATGCGACCTTCAGGCTTGAAGAAGTCAGCGAACCCCAGTCAACTCTCTTCATTGAACGGAGTTTGCCCTCTGCTTCCTTTCCTGCCCAGCCTATTGGGAGCGAAGGAAATATGGTT
>JAQWZU010000081.1 GCA_029253285.1 Akkermansiaceae bacterium
CCGGATAAGTCACATGAGAGGTATTCGAGTTCTTCAAAGATTTCCTCGAGGATGGATCGATTCAATTCCCAGTGATTGAGCACGAGCCGGAAGAATTTACCGTGACTGCTAGGAATTTGTTTTTGGCGGGAGGGCTGAAACAGCCGTCGGGCCGGACCGGCCTGCCGGTAGAAGCCTTGGCGAAGACTGGAGGGCGGGGAAAAGGGGGTTGCGGGGGAAATGGGGAGGATGGGTAAAGCTGAATGGAGCGGAGCGACATAGACTACTGCTAGGAAATTACTTTTAGAGGAAAGTCCGTGAAGAACGAATTTGGGCGGAATACATGGGGGAGAAAGGGGGTTGCTTCACAAAACAGGGGGTTTTTCATTTAGAAATGTTTTTGACATTAGCCTAAAATTCATGATTTTCCGTAGCTCTCGTAAGTTTATGAAGCGCACTGTAATTATCGGAGCAGGTGGTGTTGGAAATGTCGTCGCACAGAAATGCGCTCAGGACGCCGCTACCTTTGGCGAGATTTGGCTCGCCAGCCGCACGAAGGGAAAGTGCGACGCCATTGCTGCCGAAATCCTCGCTGCCACCGGCGTAGAAGTGAAGACCGCGCAAATCGACGCCGATAATGTCACTAAGACCGCCGCTTTTCTAAAAGAAGTCCAGGCCGACCTTCTTCTCAATATTGCGCTTCCCTACCAAGATCTCACCTTGATGGATGCCTGTCTTGAGGCCGGAGTCCACTACCTTGACACCGCCAACTACGAGCCCCGCGACACCCCCCACTTCGAATACAAATGGCAGTGGGCTTATCAGGATCGCTTCAAGGAAGCCGGTCTCACCGCGATCCTTGGTTCCGGATTCGATCCCGGTGTGACCAATGTCTTTTGCGCCTACACCCTGAAACACTTCTTCAGTGAAATCAAAACCGTCGATATTATCGATGCAAACGCGGGTGATCATGGGCTTCCCTTCGCCACTAATTTCAACCCCGAGATCAACATCCGGGAAATCACGGCGCCCGGACTTTACTGGGAAAATGGCGAGTGGATCGAGAGCAAGCCTCTCGAAATCTCCACCGACTTCGCGTTTCCCCACGAGGAGATTGGCACGCGCAAAATCTACCTCCTTCACCACGAGGAAATGGAGAGCCTCGCAAAGAACCTCCCCGGTCTGGAGCGCATCCGTTTCTGGATGACCTTTTCCGACAATTACCTCAAGCACCTCAATGTGCTCGAGAATGTCGGCATGACCTCCATCGAACCCATCGAGTTCGAAGGTCAAAAAATCCAGCCCCTAAAGTTTCTCCAGGCCGTCCTCCCGGACCCCGCCTCGTTGGGACCGCTCACCAAGGGCAAGACCTGTATCGGCTGCCTCATCACCGGCAAGTCACAGGAGACCGGCGAGCTCGAAAGCAAGTTTATCTACAATATTTGTGATCATCAGGAATGCTTCGCGGAAGTGAAGAGCCAGGCGATCAGTTACACCGCTGGAGTCCCCGCTATGATTGGGGCCCGACAACTTGCCTCTGGAGCTTGGCTGCGTCCCGGAGTGTGGAACCTGGAGCAGCTGGATCCGGATCCCTTCATGGACGATCTCAATGCCTGGGGCCTCCCCTGGCATGTCCTTGAAGTTGATTCAGAATTGAGTCTGTAGGCACAGTGCAAGGTCAAGCGACCTTCCTGTGCCCTTTTTCGAAACAACAAGACACGGCAGCTCCAACTGATGGGGCTAACGTCGTGCAACTCTGGTTCTGCCTATATCACGGACCATTTTTCTATTGAAGAAGCTCACTGTGCTTCTTGTTTCCAAAACATTCTCATCTTTTAGATCCCACCATGAAGCCAACCTCCCGCTGCTCTCGCCCCCTTGTCGTGAAAGCGCCCATTCCTTCCTGCCGAAAAGCAGCCACCGCCATTCCTCAAATCGCCAAGGCTTTCCGAAAAAGCGGCCTCTCCACTCCTTCTTATGTCCTCGACCAGCGCGCATTCCATCACAACGGCAGCATCCTCAAGCACGTCCAAGATGAAACAGGAGCAAAAATTCTCCTCGCCCAGAAAGCCTTCTCCTGCACCGCGATCTACCCCATCCTGCGCAATTATCTCGCCGGCACCACCGCAAGCGGACTTTTCGAAGCCCGTCTCGCTGCCGAGGAATTTGGAGGAGACGTCCATGTCTTTTCCCCCGCCTATAAGCCGGATGAAATGGAGGAGTTGCTAAAGATCGCAGACCATCTTGTCTTCAACTCGCTCTCCCAATGGGCACGCTACCGGGAGCAGGTCCACTGCGCCGCTCGCGACATTTCCGCCGGTCTCCGCATCAACCCTGAATACTCGGAAGCTTGCAGCCCGATCTATGATCCCTGCGCACCCGGCTCCCGCTTCGGCGTCCTTGCCGCCGCCATGACCGAAGACGATCTCGAGGGCATTGAGGGCCTCCATTTCCACACTCTCTGCGAGCAGGACGCCGATGCTCTGGAGCGCACCCTTGAACATGTCGTCGCTAAGTTTGACCGCTACCTCAAAAAGATGAAATGGCTCAACATGGGCGGTGGACATCTCATCACCTCGGATCATTACGACGTCCCACGTCTCATCCGCATCATTAAAAAAATTCAGATCCGCTACCCGCAACTCGAAATATTCCTCGAGCCCGGCGAAGCCATTTCATCGGGAGGTGGCGTGCTCATTGGAAGCGTCATCGACATCGTCGAGAACGGAATGCAAACCGCGATCCTTGATGTCTCCGCCACCACCCACATGCCCGATGTTTTAGAAATGCCCTACCGCCCTGGCGTCGAAGCCTCGGAACAACCCGGGAAAAAGGAACACACTTATCGCTTCGGCGGTCCCACCTGCCTTAGCGGTGACATCATTGGCGACTACTCCTTTGATGCCCCCCTCAATGTCGGTGATCAAATCGTCTTTCATGACATGGCTCACTACACCATGGTGAAAACTACCACCTTCAACGGTGTTCCCCTACCCTCGATCTCGATCATGCGCGATGGCGGAACGGTGGAGCTCGTCCGCAAGTTCGGCTACAAGAACTTCAAAATTCGCCTCGGATAAAATTCCATGAACCTTCTCCCTTCAAACTCCTCCCTATTCATCGGTGCCACCGCAAATTTAATCCTTAAAGGTAAGGCCGCGATCCTAGGATGCGGGTATGATGGGACTACCTCGTTCCGACCTGGAACTCGTCGGGGTCCCGATGGCCTCCGCGGGGTAAGCGACGCCGGCATCGAAACCTACTCGCCGGCCCAAGATCGCGATCTCGAAGAGATCCAATTCACCGATCTCGGAAACCTCGACCTCCCCTGCGGCGCACCCGAGCCCGTTATTGAAGATCTCTACCAAGCCACTCGCGAGATTCTGGCTAAGGACGCCATCCCCGCCATCATCGGCGGTGAGCACTCCATCTCGCCCGGCCCCATCCTTGCCGCTTTTGAAAAGTATCCTGATCTCGCCGTCGTTCAGTTCGATGCTCATGCCGACCTCCGTGAAGAATGGAACGGCAATCGAAACTCCCACGCCTGCGCGATGCGCCGTGTCCTCGACTTCCTTTCTCAAGATCGCCTTCTCCAAGTCGGTATCCGCTCCGGCACGAGAGAGGAATTCGCGGAGATGAAAAAAGGAACCCGCCTCGTTGCTGCAAACGCCTCCTCGTTTGCAGCAGCCATGAAGTCAAAACAACTCCGCGGAGCACCTCTCTACCTCACCTTCGATCTCGATCTCTTTGACCCTTCACTGGTCAGCGGCACTGGCACACCGGAGCCCGGCGGAATCAGCTGGCAGACTTTCGAGGAACTCCGCGATGTTCTCGAAGGCGAGAACATCATCGGGTTCGACATCGTAGAACTCGCTCCGACGCTAGACCCCAGTGAGAACTCATCGGTGGTCGCAGCCAAGCTAATGAGAGAACTCTTACTGACCCTCCCTACTCGCTAAAGGCCATCACTTCACTCAGGCGACTATAGCTGGGAAAGGTAAGGTCTTGGCAACCTTCGGTGACGATTTTGATGAACTTCACCTCCTTCGGGTCGAATCGATGAATGGCGTGATTTTCGCTCCCTCGGGTCTCCTTTTCCGTCTTCCCGACTGATTGAAAGATGGTTTCATCGGGCGAAACCATAATTTCATACTAACTGACTGCTAGGAATTTGCTTTTGGAGGAAAGTCCGTGAAGAACGAATTTGGGCGGAATACATGGGGGAGAAAGGGGGTTGATGACTTCATCACGGCTTTGGAGGAGGGATATGACACTGATGTTGGGGAAGGGGGCAACCGGCTCTCGACTGGCCAAAAGCAGTTGGTGTCGTTTGCGCGGACGGTGCTGGCGAACCCGGCGATCTTTATCATGGACGAGGCGACGTCATCGATCGACACCGAGACCGAGCAGTTGATTCAACGAGGGCTCGAAGAAATTTTCCGGGGCCGGATCAGCTTCGTCATCGCGCACCGTCTCTCGACAATCAGGACAGCGGACCGGATTCTCGTCATTGAGAAAGGGCGCATCATTGAAAGCGGCAGACACGAGGAATTGCTGGCCGAAAAAGGACACTATCACGCGCTTTACACTCAGCAGTTGAAGCAGGAGTTTGCCGGACCTATTCGGTTAAAGTGACCCGGTGCCGGAAGAAAATTGCTCCATCTGTGGTTGGAATGGTGAAGTTCAGGGTCCCGTCGGAGAGGGTGCCAGATTCGAGATTCCATGTGATCAGGTCTCTGGACCATTCCACTTGATAGAGAGTTCCGGGCTGGGCGGATTGGGGAGCAAAGCTGATCGTTGCAAAACCCAGTCCATAGACAGGCTGCGGGAGATCCGAGGAGGAATTGAATGACAGGGGATTCAAGCCGAAGGCAAATTCGATCGCGTTGACGATTCCGTCCTGATCATCGTCGTCGAGTGCCCCGCCTGTAAGGGTGGGGTAAAGGAGAGAAGTCCATGCGGAAAATCCGGGAGGTGAGACCTGGACATTGTCGATCAATCCCCGGGAGGCGCTGCCACCTAAGCCGGACCAATTGGACGGATTCCCGTTAAACTCGGTTGAAGCAACGGTGAGGCTCAGGAGACTGTTGGCTCCATTGAGATCGACGGCGTTCACGAGATCCCGCGCGAAGAGCTGGACGGTTCTCTCTCCGCTGGCATCGGGCTCGGACCAAGTGAGGGTGAGTCGATACCATCGATCGGCTTGGTAGGTGAAGGCAGAGGCGAGGTGGGATTGCGCTCCGATTTGAATGCGGAAAGTGCCCGTGGCATCGAGGCCCAATCCGATGGCGGTTTCCGCTTCGGAAAACTGGCCATCTGAGCCGACATCGAGTCCCCAACCTGAGATCAGAAGGGAGGAATCGGCATCTTCGGCGAAGAAGTCGGCTTGCATTGAGCGGGCACCTGACAAGGGGAGAAGATTGCGGCGGCTGAAGTTGAAATTGCCGGAAGCGCCGGCGTGTCCAGCGGCCTGCCCTCCGGAGTATTCTCCCTGGCTGGCAGTGGCGACCACTTCCAAACCGGAAGCGGCTGACCATTCATCCTGCCGGTCGAGGGCACCGGTGGTGTAAATGGGTTGCTCGAAATTCAAGGTGTTTCGATCAGGCCGAAAGGCATAGCCCACCCGCTCTCCGTAGGTGATCATCGATGGCGTATCGAAGTGGGTGCCATCGGTGGTGGTGAGGTCGCTGGCGGAGATGAAATCAGTATTCGGGATGGTGCGGGCGACCTCCCATTGGACATCGCGGAATGTCTGGGCTTTGGTGGCGGCCAGTTCTCCAACGACAAAGCGGAGGTTGGGCATGCCAAGATCGCGTCTCACTCCTTCGATTAAGGTCGTCATGAGGCCGGAATATTCAGCGGTTCGACTGACGTCGCTCTCGCCTTGATGCCAGAACAATCCGTGAACGGTGTAGGTGTCACCAGCGGTTGTCAGCTCGGCGAGCGCGCTCTGGGTTGCCTCGATCAACTCTGCGTAGAGAGGTCCAACATCGGGAGAGTCCAGCGGCGCGGGATACCAATCCACTCCAGGGTTTCCCAAAGCAGTGCCACCCTCAGTGACTTTGATGAAGGCTGGGTTGGGGTAGTATTCCGACAAGATTTTCCCTGCTCCGATCTCCATTCCAAAGGTGGGGGAGAGGAGTGATCCGTTATATCCCGGAGCCCTGCTGAAGCCGGGTCGAAGGGTGACCCATTTTTGATAAAAGCTTCGATTCGAATTCGTGTAAGAGAGATTCGAATAGTGAATGAGGATCTCCGACTGTGGGCCTGCATAGCCAGCGAGTCCGCCGGTGAGCTCGGAGCTTAAACCACGGCCATCGGCATTCGACTGACCGGCGAGGAGGAAAATATCCCGGTGTTTGGACCCGGTTGGCGGAGGTTCTTCAATGGAAGTTGACCGGTATCCGATTCCCTCATACTGGGTGCGTTCGTTGTCGCCTCCAGGAGTGCTTTCGAGGCCGTTGACGAAGACACGCACGTCCTCGTTGTCGGAGGTCGTGGTGATGGAACCGAGATAGGCGACGCCGGAGTTCGATCCGCGGCTGTTGGTGAAGGAGTTGGTGAAATTGATGTCAGCTGGATCCGCATTTTGATCAGCGTTGAGGGCGTTGGCGAAGGTGAAAAGGTTCTCCGACTGCGGACTTGATTCAATTTTGGCGGCAATGTCGCGATCGCTTGCCCGGGTAAACACCGCGACGACTTCATAGGTGCCCGCCGTGGGAAGGTTGATGGTCGTGATGAGGTCGTCGGTTGCTTCCTGGTCTCCGGTAGAGTTTCCGGAATCGGACTCGAATGCGGTCCCTCCCTCGAAGGAGGAAAAGCCGGCATCGGTTCGGTAGGTCCAGAGATTGTCGGTGCCGCTGCCGCTGGTGCCATCGTCGACGTAGTTGGAACCCGGCACCAAAGCCGCTCCTGCGGGAGTGCCCACGGGGTCGGTATTCAGGGTCGTGTTGGTAGGTGAGGCATCGACGTAGGTGTAGGCCGCCCCGGATTCCGAGGTAGTTTGAATGTTGTCAATAGAGCCACGGGTCATGCGGAAGGCGATGCCATCCCAGTCGGAGGGGGCGACCCCAAATTCGGACGCAGACATCGTGGCGCTTGTCACCACACCGAGGTCGTTGCTGTTGGTCAGGTCGAAGCCGGTGACGCTGACCAGACGGTTACCGGAGCCGTCAACACCGCTCCAAGTCATGGTGAGACGATACCAGGTATTTGCGACAAAATTAGTTGTTCCGGCGAGCTCTCCCGTGGTGTTGCTGAGCTCAAATTGGCCATCATTGTCGAGGCCGAAGCCGATGGTCCGGTCGGTATTCTGAAAGCCGTCGTTGCCAGCGTCATCCCAAGCGTAGATTGCAAGAGTCGGGGTGTTCACCTCCGAGAAGTCCCAGCGAAAATCGGCTTGGATAGAGGTGATGGCCGGGCCGGGAAAGTTAAAGCCAGCCCAGGAAGCACCACCGGACCCTGTGCCCATGGCCTGACCGCCCACGTAGTCCCCGCTGGTTGTCGTGGCTGCAATCCGGACATTTGAGCTGTCACTGGCGAAGGTCCATCCGTCGGGAGTCGTACCGATTGTGTCACTTTCGAAGTCGATCGATAAAGCCCCGGCGTGGGGAGCGACGGCGAAAACGAGGGAGAGGAGTAGGAAGCGAGAGTTGATTTGCATACTGGAAATGGAGGCATTTGGAGGAAGACGAGGACGCCTTTCCCTAAGTACGAGGTTCACTGGACATCGCCGGGTCGAAACGGCGATGCCTTATGAAAAATGGAGGGCCCTATTCTTCCTCGATACGGAAGAAAACAGCGGACGTGTTTTCGGGGAGACTCGATAAAGGAAAGGTCACCGTGATCTGTCCGTCGTCGTCTGGATTTTCGTCGTTCGCGGCGGTGATCGAGTCATCCAGATCGCCTGCCCAATCGTTCATGTCGAGAGAGAATTTGGCAACATAGGTGGCTGCACCGGTGTTCGACCAAGTCAGGGTAACGGTTGGGACCGGGTCGGCATTGGGCGCGTAGTTGATCCCGCTAATCTGGAGACCCTGGGAGACGCCTCCTGAGGTCGGGCGATAAGCGATGCCATCGTATTGGGTGCGTTCGTCGTCAATAGCAGCGGTGCGGGCCAGTCCGTTGACAAAGACGCGGACATCCTCGTTTACGGTGGTGGTGGTCACGGTGCCCAGATAGGCCGCGCCGGAGTTATTGAGACGACCGTTGGCGAATGAGCTGTCGAAGCTGATCTCGAGCGGATCGGCAGCTTGGTTCGTATTGAGAGCATAGGGGGCACTAAAGATGTCTCCCAAAGTAGGGCTTTCGCCAATGCGTGCGGCAATATCGCGGTTGCTGTTTCTGGTGAAGACAACTACGAGATCGTAGGTCCCCGGGGCCGGAATGCTAATGGTAGTGATCAGATCGGGTGTCATTTCCGCATCTTCTGCGGCGCTACGATTGTCACTTTCGAAGGCGGCCCCGTTTTCAAAAGTCGCAAACGCAGCATCAGTGCGGTAGGTCCAGAGACTGTCGGCACCAGTGCCTCCGGTTCCGTCGTTGATGAAGTTGACGCCTGCTTCCAACGGCACTCCATTCGGGAAGTTTTCCGGGTCAGAATTGAGGGTCGTGTTGAGAGGGGTCGCATCGACGTAAGCAAAAGGTCCCGGCTGGGAATTGATGCGGATATTATCGATGGTGCCACGGGTCATGCGGAAGGCGATGCCGTCCCACTCGGAAGGGGAAACGCCGAAGTCGTCAGCAGACATCGTTGCGGTGGCGACCTCGCCAAGATCGAGACTGTTGGTCAGATCGAAAGCGGTCAGGGTGACCGTGCGGTCGCCGGAGACATCGGCGTCGCTCCACGTCATGGTGAGGCGATACCAGGTGTCGGCCACGAAATCGGTTGTTCCTACGAGTTCGCCTGTTTCGCTGCTGAGTTCAAATTGGCCGTCATTATCGAGACCGAAACCAATGGTCCTTTCGGGAGCCTGAAACCCGTCGTCATCATCGTCATCCCATGCATAAACGACGAGAGTCGGGGTATTGAATTCTGAGAAGTCCCATAGAAAGTCTGCCTGGATGGAGGTGATTGTAGGACCGCCATAGGTGTATCCAGCGTAGGATGCTCCGCCTTCGTCCGTCCGGATTCCTTGCACACCAAGGTAGTCTCCACTGGCGGTGGTGGCCGTCACTCTCACGGTCGAGCTGTCCCCGTCGAACACCCATCCGGGAGGAGGGGAGTCCACAGTGTCACCTTCAAAATCAAAGAGCCTGTCGGCCTGAGCCGGGGAGGCGTTGAGCAATAAGGCTGCGGGTAGAACGAGGAGCTGGCTTCGTGACTTCATCGTGATCTTGTGGAGTCTAGTTTAGCGACGGCGAAGAAGCAAAAGGGCTCCTCCGAAGAGTCCCAGAAGGGCGGAGCCGGGCTCAGGGATCAGCACGATGTTGTCCATTGTGCCACGGGTCATGCGGATGCCAATGCCATCCCAATCTGATGGGTCGACTCCGAACTCGGCTGCGGTCATCGTCACGGTATTGACGATCCCGAGGTCGGAATCATTGGTAAGATCGTAGCCCCTGAGTGTGAGGTCACGGTTACCGGTGCCGTCAGGGTTGGTCCAAGTCATTGTTAAGCGATACCAGGTTTTCTCTGCGAATAGTGTAGAGTTGTTCCCATCGATTTCGCCAGTGCTAGACATGAATTCAAAATCTGGTTCAGTGTTGTCCATGGCTAAACCGGCTGTTCTTTCGGCTGATGCGAATGTTCCGGCGGGATCCAGGTCGTCCCAGCCTGAAAGCTGAACTGTTGGTGTGCCCAGTCCACTTGCAGGGGCTCCGGTGTAGTCCCAGTTGACGTCCATTTGCAGGCCATTGATTCCCGCTTGACTCACCAATAGTCCGGCGAAGGTGGCTCCGCCATCATCCGTTTGGATTGCTCTTCCGCCGACGTATGAGCCTGAGTTTGAGGTCGTGATAACTGTTATCGCTGAACCGTCAGAGCCTGCAAGGCTCCAGCCGTTGGCAGTAAGATCTGAGGCCAAGGCGTAGTCCTCAAAGTCGATCAAGGTGGCAGCGGAAGCGGTGGCTGCGGTAAGTCCCAGAACTGGAAGGATCAGGGAGAGTGGGCTTTTTTTCGGTGTTTTCATGGTCGGTTCTTAAGAGTTTGTTCAGGGATTCCCTTGAGAGAATCCGGTTAGTGATGCCGATGACGGGGCAAACGTTTCAGAAAAAAGTCGTCAAATTTCACATTCGGCGAAACGATTGGAACTCCGGCGGCATTACGAAGGAGAAAAAGAGTCAAATGTCTTCAATGAACGAACAAGATCTGATGCGCGAATTCGTGCGTGAGCTCACGGAGCATCAATCGGCGCTGCGGTCGTTTGTGGGATATTTGATGGCCGGAACTCAAAGTGCTCCTGATGTGTCCCAGGAAGTGAATCTCATTCTCTGGGAGAAGCGCGGCCAGTTCGAGCCCGGGACCAACTTCCGGGCGTGGGCCTTTACCACGGCGAGATATGTGGTTTTGGGACACCGGCGGCGTTTAAGGAAAGAAGGGCTTTTGCTATTTGATCAGGATCTCGTCGAGCAATTGGCTGATGAGTGGCAGGCCCAGCCTGATGAGTATCAAAACAAGCTCGCCACCTTGCACACCTGCATCGAGAAGCTTTCGGACAGCGATCAATCACTGCTCCGGGTCCGCTACAGTGGTCATGGCGGCATCGAGCGGATGGCGGCCGAATCCGGGCGCGAGGGCGCAAGTTTAAGGACGCGCTTGTTTCGGTTGCGCGCGGCCCTTAAGCAATGCGTGGAACGCGAACTCAAAGTGGAAGGAGAAATCTCATGACAAGGAGGGAACTTGAAGAAATGGTCCAAGGCCTGGTGGATGGTCACTTGGATGAGCAAGAGTTTGGCCGGCTTCAGGAAGAGCTGCGGAGCGATCCCCAATCACGCGAGTTTTTCAGGAAATCGATGGAGGTTGAAACGCTTCTCACTGAGGCAATGGGTCAGCGGGTTGATATCAGGGGCGCGAAAGGCGGGATGGACCAGATGCTTCTTCGCCGTCGCAAAAGAGACGTAACCCGCTCGGCGCTTGCCACGGCTGCCATCCTCACGATCGCCGCTGTGGTGATGACCTTCATCATGGTCAAGCGCTCGAACCCGCCTGGCTTGGTCTGCGATCTCGTGCCCGGGACACAGTGGGAAGTCACGGGAGGTTCCAGAGACCCCGGGGCGGATCAATTGAAAGTCACTGAAGGATCCACTGTCCGGGTGCTTTCCGGCACGGTGAAAATGGAAATGGAATCGGGTGCGGTCATGGTCATGCGCGGACCTGCGGAAGTCGCATTTCCCAAGCTGCAAGAACCCGTTCTCAAAAAGGGGTGGCTCTGGATCGACTCGGCTGATGGAGCGGAAACCTTCACTTTGAAGACCCCCGATTTAATCGTGCGAAATCTCGGCACCCGTTTTGGAGTCAGGGTGCCGGAGGATGGTCCCTCGGAAATCTATTTGGTCAAAGGAACGCTGGAAGTTGAGCGAACGAACGAAGAGGGTGAAGTCATTTCCCTCGAGCCAAAGGACACGGGCTTTTTCGTGGACCAAGAAGGAGGGCTTAAGGTGGTGCCACTTTCCCCGGATCCTTTTCCGAATTTACCCGAACTCCTGGCGGCACCGCTCGACTATCGCACCGCCGTTCTTAGTCAAGGTCCGGCGGGATACTGGAAGCTTGATTCTTTGGAAGGGAAAATTTTGGAGAACGAAGTTACTGGTGGTCTGGCGGGCTACCGCGGAAACGAGGCCTTTCAGGGACAGCCGGGAATCGGGAGTGAAGGTCGTTTTGATGGATTTTCTGACGAGAACCACGCGATCCGCCTCACGGGTGATCCCTTGACTTCGGTCATTACGAAAATCGATATCCCGGGCGGGATTTCGAGGAAGGAAGGAGGAGTGTCTTTCTGGATCAGGAGAGAGCTGGGTTCAAACGAGGAAGAAATCCTGTGGCTGGCCGGGAAGACTCCCGATGACGCTGCGATTTCTCCGAAAGAAGCGATCATGCACGCCCGGTTGGCTTCCTCCGGAAAGGTCGAATTTTTTATCGAGAACGGCAAGTTCGACATTCTCCTCTCTTCGAACTTCAGCGTGGTCGACAATCAATGGCATCACATTGCCGCTGGCTGGGGGCCCTCGGCGGTTGAACTCTATGTGGATGGAAAGCGAGTGGGGCGTGTCGATGATTTTGGGAGTCTTAAGCCGGGTGTCATGCATGGAGAATACGTCCGCTTTGGCAAACCGAGCAGCGAGCTCGCGCGAGAAGGGAAGCACTCCTTTTCCGGTTGGGTTGACGAGATCGCAATTTGGAATCGCCCCCTCGTGAGCGCGGAAATCGCCCAGCAATTTAAAGCCGCGAGATCGGTGCCAAAAGATAGGAAAGCAAGCAAGCCGGAGATGGATACTCGAGAAGGCCCATAATTAGTCGGCGTCCTAGTAATCGAATCCTTGACGGTAGGCGGTGACTTCGCCGTCGGCGTGATAGATGAGGAGGATGGCGTCTTCGGTGGCGATGGCCTGGAAGAGGTCCATCATGAGTTCCTCCTGGCCGGGCCAGGGATAGGCGAAGAAGAGGTCGACTTCGTCGGGATCGAGGCCGTCGTAGGTGGGGGTGGTGTCGATGGACTGCTAGGAATTTGCTTTTGGAGGAAAGTCCGTGAAGAACGAATTTGGGCGGAATACATGGGGGAGAAAGGGGGTTGGTGACATTTTGGGATTTCGGCTAACGTCACTATATGCTTGG
>JAQWZU010000084.1 GCA_029253285.1 Akkermansiaceae bacterium
GTAACGGCTCCCTGCATAAAGTTTACGAGGGAACCTCACAAGAAGACATGAGCAAGCTGAAAAACGACTTGCAAGGGCTGCTTCCACAACCAGACAAAAATGAAGACGGATCCTCCGCCCAGATTACGGTGCCCAATGATTTTGGTCAGACAAAGAAATGGATAGAGTCACGTCAGGCTGAACAGATCGCCTCAAAAGATGAAATCGATGCCCCTATCAATTTCAAATTCGACGACCAACAACAGCAGAGCGGCCTGAATTTCAAGCACCATATCGTCGACTGCGCCGGCAAATATTATAAGCCTGCCCACTACGATCATGGCAGCGGGATCGCCGTCGCCGATATTGATGGAGACGACCTGCTTGACGTCTACATGGTTTCACAATTCGGGCCCAGTGGTCTCTACCGAAACCTTGGAAAGGGTAAATTTGCCGACATCACAAAAGCAGCGGGTGTGGCCGCCCAAGAAAGCATCAGTGTTACCGCATCCTTCGCCGATATAGACAACGACGGAGATCCTGACCTCTACCTGACGAATACCCTAAGCCCGAACAAGCTTTTCCTCAACAAGGGAGACGGCACCTTTGAAGATGCATCGAAGAATTCAGGGATCGATTACAATGAACATTCCTCAGCTGCCGTCTTTTTTGATTATAACAATGATGGGCTCCTGGACTTATTCTTGTGCGTCGTTGGAGAATTCACGACCGATGAGCTTGCAGAGGTTGAAGGGACCGTGGAAAGCCACCCAATTACGGGCCCGGTTCCCAAATATCGTGTCGCCTTCAAGGATGCCTTTTCCGGGCACCTGAAGCCCGAGCGTTTGCGAAGTTCCCGCCTATTTCAGAATACCGGACAAGGGAAATTTAAGGACGTGACTGAGGCATTAGGGCTCATCGACAAAGGCTGGTCCGGAGCGGCAGTGCCCGTCGATTTCAATCGCGATGGCTTCCAAGATCTCTACGTGCTCAACATGCAGGGACCCGATAGCTACTGGGAAAATCAAGCCGGCAAGAAATTCATTAACAAGAGCCGGGAACTGTTTCCACTTACGCCCTGGGGAGCGATGGGAGCAAAGAGCTTCGATCACAATAACGATGGCCATATGGATCTTTACATCACCGACATGCATTCCGATATGTCGAGAATTGTCGAGCCCACGGAGGAAAAGGCAAAGGCACTGTGGGCAGTTGAGAAATGGGGTGACCGCTATCTCAACGATGGCGGCAAAAGAATCTTCGGGAACGCATTTTACAAAAACGATGGCACCGGTGCCTTTAAAGAGATGTCGGATGCCTTGAACATGGAGAATTTCTGGCCCTGGGGTCTCAGCGTCGGCGACCTGAATGCGGATGGCTGGCAGGATGCCTTTGTTGCCTCGAGCATGAATTACCCATTACGATACGGCATTAACACCGCCCTCATCAACAACATTGGCAAGGGGTTCAAGGATGCGGAGTTTATTCTGGGATTAGAACCGCGCAAGGATGGCCTGCTGACAACACCTTGGTTCCAACTGGATGCTTCCGGAGCCGATCGTGATCATCATCACGCCAAGGGGCATGAGGGCAAGCTTCTGGTTGTTGGAGCCAAAGGGTCTCGATCGTCGGCCATCTTTGATTTGGATAATGACGGTGATTTGGATATTATTACGAACGAATTTGGAGATGTCCCACAGGTCTTAATGAGTGACCTATCGACTGGGAGCCAGCCAATCAACTACATCAAGATTAAGTTAAAAGGGGCAAAATCGAATCGAGACGCCTTGGGTGCAAGAGTCACCGTGACCAGTGGGTCATTAACTCAAACGCAGGTGCACGATGGTCAAAGTGGGTATCTCTCTCAGAGTAGCATCCCACTTTATTTTGGATTGGGAAAAATGGAGAAGATCGACACCATCGAAGTGAATTGGCCAAGTGGAGCCCAAACCAAACTTTCCCGCGATCTGAAAATTAATGGAACTTTTGAAATCATCGAATCGGCTTCATCAAAATAGCCGAAACTTCCGGGCGGTCGCAGTTTTCTCGGTTCTTTTTTCGAGTTGCCATCAAAAACCCGAAGCATTGGTAGAGATCCCTGATCCGCTTGAAATCAAGGTGGTCGGGAGAGAATTTTATTGGCACTTTCTTTACCCCGGACCGGACCAAGTGCTTGATACGGATGATGATTTTTCTGTCAGCAAGGACCTTTATGTTCCCGTGGGTTACACGATGAAGCTGTTAGTCACCAGTGACGATTACATCTACTTTTTCAGAGTTCCCGATTTTAAGTTGAGGGAGGTTGCCATTCCGGACCTGACACACGAGATTCAATTTGTCCCGGATCACGCCGGGGTCTCAAAGTTAGAGGTCGATCCCATGTGCTCGGCATGGACCCTTCATAAAGACGGATCCATGGGAAATGTCCATGTCTTAAGCGAGAATGAATTTAAGAATTGGCAGGCGAAACAGCTAACTGTGCGATAAGTCAATGTTGGCAAAGTGCCCCCAGTGCTCGGGTCCCAAGTTCTCTCTCGTTATCCTCCTTCTATCATGACTTAGCAACCGCGCTGATCTGCGATGTTAAAATCTGTGCCGTAGCCATCCCCCACCTGAAACAAGCGGTCGACGGCGACCAAAAGGACCGCAAGAGCCTGACAACCTGCTCAAACAAGAGCGCTGATCATTCACAAGTATCGACTCTGTTGTTATGCCAATCCTGAACGCTCTAATAATGCGGTTTGCTCCGGATCACGCCCCATGAAGGCGCGGTATGATTCGTCGACGGGCCGGGAGTTCCCTTTGGAGAGGACTTCGGCACGAAAGGACATGCCGGTGTCAGTGTTGAGGACACCTTCATCGCGGAAGCGGGTGAAGGCGTCGGCGTCGAGGACCTCGGCCCACTTGTAGGAATAGTATCCCGCCGCGTAGCCGACGGGTGAAGAGAAGAGATGGTTAAAGGCCCGCGCGAAACTGGGACTCGGAGTAGCGAGTTTCGCTTTGTAACCAGCGAGGATTTCCTGATCGACCTCATCCAAATCGCGCCCGCGGTATTTTTCGGGATAGAGGTGAAGCTCGAGGTCGAGTTTCCCAAGCGATAATTGACGCATGAACGCAGTGGCGGACATATAGTTGCGCGCTGCGACCATTTTATCGAATAGCTCGTCAGGAATGGTTTCGCCCGTCTCGTAGTGCTTGGCAAAGAAGTCGAGCGACTCGCGATCCCAGCAGAAGTTCTCCATAATCTGCGAGGGTAGCTCAACAAAGTCCCAGGGCACATTTACGCCGGCGAGCGACTTGATGGAGACATCGGAAAGAAGGTGGTGCAGAAGGTGTCCGAATTCATGAAATACCGTTTCGACTTCCCGATGAGTCAGCAACGCGGGCTTGTCCCCGGTCGGCTTGCTCATGTTTCCGCAAATCAATCCAAGGTGCGGCGTGCGCGGTGATGGCAGGCCGGTTTCAAGATAGTTCATCCAGGCGCCACCGCGTTTCGATTCGCGAGGATGCCAGTCGGCATAGAAGGAGCCGAGGTGATCGCCGGAAGCGCGGTCGTGAATTTCGTAAAAGCTTACCTCTTCATGCCACGCTTCAGCATCGGACGGAGTGATCTTGATACCAAAGAGACGCGAGGTCAGCGAGAAAAGACCATCCATGACCTGCCCGACCGGGAAGTAAGGGCGGAGTGCTTCGTCGTCGAAATCAAACCGCTCCTTGCGGCAACGCTCGGCCCAGTAGGCGGTTTCCCAGGGGTGAAACGGCCCGGGCTCGCCTCCGGTCTTTTCCGCTTTAAATTCCTGCAGTTCTTTTTGCTCGGCATTGAACAAATCGAAGATTTTATCGTGGAGGTTTTCGGTAAAGCCCAGCGCACCCTTGCCATCCTTCGCCATGCGACGTTGCAGCGTGAGATCACCAAAGTTTGCGAAACCAAGAAGCTCAGCTTTCTCCTGACGGAGACGAAGAATCTCCCAGACCAAGTCCGAGTTATCGTGCTCGCCGCCGTGACCGATGGTGCAGCCGCCTTTCCAGATTTCTTTCCGCAACGAATCATCCTCGGCGTATTGCATGACAGGATACATCGAGGGAAACTGCTGGGTGAAGCGCCACTGGCCCTCCTTGCCTTTTGCTTTGGCATCTTCCGCTGCGCCGGCCTTGGCTGACTCAGGAAGCCCGGCGAGACGACTTTCGTCTTCCACGAAAAGCTCCCAGGCATTGGTTGAATCGAGCACGTTCTCGCCATACTTCTGCGTCACTTGCGCGAGTTCGGAATTGAGTTCGAACATACGCTTCTTGGCCTCGCCATCGAGGTCGGCTCCGGCGGACTTAAAGTCGTCGCAAGTTTCTTCCAAGAAGCGTTGTTGGATCTCAGAAAGTCCGGAAGCGGAACCGGCGAATGACTTGAGCACTTTCCAAAGATCGCTATCGAGTGAGATCGACGAGGAGAATTCCGAAACCACCGGAAGCATTTCATTGAGCGCCTCGCGAAGATCATCGGAGTTGGCCACCGAGTCGAGATGATTGACGCGACCCCAGGAACGGTCGAGGTCTTCGGTGGCATTTTCGAGAGCCCCGAAGGTGTTTTCAAAAGTGGCCTCTTCGGGAGTAACCGCCTTGATGGCTTCGATGTTGGCCTTCCCCTGCTCAATGGCATGGGTGACGTCGGCAGAGACGTGATTGGGAGTCAGGGTGGACCAGCGGATCTGAAATTCTTCGGCGCAAAATGGATGGGCTTCGCTCATGGGCGAAATCAAATCATCGATTACGCGGAACGCACTGACTATTTCTTAAAAAAGCCACGTTGCTTCTCAGAGATGGGCAGCCTGAGTTTTTCCATCACCGCGAGCATGTCCTCCCAGACCTGACGCTTTTCCTTGAGCCCTTCCTGTTGATGGAGGAGATAAGAAGGATGAAAGGTCGCGCGGAGTGGAATTCCTTGAAACTGGCGCCACTCACCCCGCAATTTGCTCACGGACTGGCCTTGCTTGAGGAGACCTTCGGAGGCCGTTGCTCCGAAGGCGATGATGACGTCTGGCCGCACCACATCGATTTCCGCGCAGAGGAAAGGCAGCGTCGCAGCCATCTCCTCTGAAGAGGGTTTGCGGTTTCCCGTCGTCTGATTTTTCATGGCCGGGCGAAATTTACAAACGTTGGAAAGGTAAACCTCTTCCCGCGAGAGCCCCATCGCTTTGAGAATGGCATCGAGTTTCTGTCCCGCCGGGCCCACAAAGGGCTGTCCCTGCCGTTCCTCTTGATAACCGGGCGCCTCACCCACCAACATCAGGCGGGCATCGGGATTTCCCACGGAAAAGACCATCTTATCCCGCAAGGTGCCCAAAGCCTTCACCGCAGACCAATTTGCGGCCTGAGTTGCAAGCGAGGCGATTTTCTCGGCCGAAGTCGTCCCAACGGCCTGAATCGCTTGCGCCACGGGGGCTACAACGGGCTGTTTCCGGGCACTTCCTCGGGTATAGAGCTCCCGGAGAACTCCTCTGGCCTCATCGTCGACCTCCACATACTCTACGCCTTGGCGCTTCAGTTGCTTGAGGTAATCGAGGATCGTCGGCACGACAAAAGATGATCATATCGAGCTTCGCATGGCCAGTCTGACCTGTCGAAAAAGCAGGAAAGTCCAAAGAAACCTCTTGACCCTTCCGCGGATCTGCCTATCTCTCGCCGCCAACCAGTTTTTAGACCTATGTCGAGAGTTTGTAGCATTCGCGGATCCAAAGTAAGAGTCGGACGGAGAATTCACCGTTCCGGTTTGGCAAAGAAAAAAGGCGGCATCGGTCGTCACGTCACCAAAACCGTTAAGCGTAAGGTGTCTCCTAACCTGCAGACCAAGCGCGTTTGGGTGCCTGAGCTCGGCAAGCACGTCAAAGTGAAGGCCTCCGCCAAAGCGTTCAAAACCATCAACAAGAATGGTGCCTACGCGACACTCAAGAAGGCCGGCCTCATTTAGGGTCTGGCATTCTCATTAATTTTTACAAAAGCGGGTCAGTCGACCCGCTTTTTTCGTGCCTACTCCCCCAGCCTTTCGATCCCATATTGATCAAAGGTCTCGTCGAGGGAGACGATTGGGATATTCCGGGAAATCGCCTCCGCCACCAGGAGACGATCGGTGGCGTCCGCATGATGCATGGGCAGCGAGGCCGCCCGACGCATCACGCTCCAGTCAAGCGGGAGCACTTCAAACCCCTCCTCCAGCAAGAGAGCAGGAAAATCAGGCCGCTGGGCCGCTGCGAAGCACACCAGGCCTTGGGCCGTTTTCTGGGTTAACTCCCACAAACTCGCCAGAGACACCAAAGAGCGCCGTTCCGGCGCCTCAATCCGCCGCGCAAGCGCGTCCGGCAGACTGGAATCATTCTGGAGAAAGAGCAGGAGCACCCGGGTATCCAGGAGCTGCTCGATCATTGCCGTGGTTCGTCTTCAGGAGGCTGCGGAGGATCCACTCGGGGCGGACTGGGAGGCGAAAGCGGCTTCGGATGGTCGAATTCAGGCGAGATGTAGAAATTATCGCCCTGGAAACTCCCCCGTGACGGTGTCCCGCTCGATGGCAATCGTAGCTCCGCCACGACCTGGCCGTGCTTTGTCAGGGAGACCGGATCGCCCGACTCAATGAGAGCCGAGACGAGCGCGGAGAGCTTGGATTTGGCTTCGTATAATCCGACTTGCTTCATAAAAAACAGACTAGACCAGTCAGACTAGTATTTGGCAAGAAAAAAAATAGAAGCTCGAAAAATAGAGCTTCTCAAAAAGCGAGTCGCACCGCCTCGGCGCCTCGATGGCCGGGCCAGCGAAGCCCAGCAACGGGGACGCTGCGGGCTCTATTCCCTGACTCTAGGGCGTCATCGCCGCGAGATCTGCCTCGATAGCCTCGATCACATCTTCCTCGGGCTTGAAGTCGGCGGCGTGGTAGGAGCTGCGAACCAGAGGCCCGCTGGCGACGTGGCGGAAGCCCTTCGCGAGGGCGACTTCCTTCCATTCTTGGAATTTTTCCGGTGTGACGTAGTCCACGACGGGAAGATGCATTTGGGTCGGACGAAGATATTGCCCCAAAGTCAACACGGTGACGTCAGCCGCCCGCAGATCGTCCATTGCCTGTGAGATTTCCTCATCGCGCTCTCCCAGCCCAAGCATTATCCCACTCTTGGTGGCAACTTTCCCTCCGGCCATCTCCTTGGCCTTTTTGAGGACAGCGAGCGAACGAGCGTATTGCGCGCGACTCCGAACCAACGGAGTGAGACGTTCAACGGTCTCCAGGTTGTGATTAAAAATATGTGGCCGGGCTCGCATCACCATTTCGAGCGCCCAGTCCTTATCGTTGAAGTCCGGAACCAACACCTCAATGATGATCTCGGGATTCTCTGCCCTCACGGCTTCGATGGTATGCTGAAAATGTTCGGCGCCGCCGTCCTTCAGATCGTCTCTCGCCACGGCGGTAATCACGACGTGGTTAAGCTTCATCCGCCTGGTCGCCTCAGCCACCCGTTCGGGTTCGTCCGCCTCCAAAGCATCAGGTTTGGCGGTCTTCACCGCACAGAAGCCACATGCACGCGTGCACTTCTCCCCCGCTATCATGAAAGTCGCCGTCCCCTGCCCCCAACACTCCCAACGGTTGGGGCACTGGGCCTCTTCGCACACGGTGACGAGATTGAGGTCCTTGACGAGCGACTTCGTATCCCAAAAGACGGGATTATTGGGCAACCGAACCTTGAGCCATTCCGGCTTCTTCTCCTTGTGGAGAGACGCATCCATTTTCATGCGGGGGCCAAAGACCCGACCTTTGCTGCTACCGCAACCGCTCATGAGCGACTCCTACTCCTAATTTGCGTGAAGAGCAATGCCGGATGTTACCGCAAAATAGCGTGGTCCAACCTCGGCCGCCTCAACTCGAAGCAATCGTTCCATCACACCGCGCAGTTCCCCGGACCTACGGAGCCTCCTCCACACGGAAAAAGACCTTCGTGGGAGCCTCTCCGAAAACCGCACCAAGATTATAAACTTTAGTGGTAAACTCTCCAGTATCTGCCGCAGCGCTATCGTCAATGTCACTCGTCCAATCAACCATGTCAGAAGAATACTTAATAATGTAGAATTTCCCCGGCTTGGAATTCCAGGTGAGAGAGACCTCCCTGGTCGCAGGTGAATAATCAAACTCTGAAATTGTAAGAGGGGCGATCGGCCCCGCTCCCGGCGCGACATCGGAAAATGTCGTTCCAAACCTTATCTCGTCAAAGATCGTTGCTCCGGTATCTTGCAAAGAGAGTAAACTAAAATTGGATTGATCAAAATCCGCCGCTAAAGACGCCATGGCGTCACCATCAACAGGCTCCGTCGAAACTCCGGGCACGATATTGAAGAGCAATAACTCGTCGTCCGTGCCATTGGTCTTCCAATTGATTTTCCCAACGATCAACGAAACATCGTGATGGGACGAACCATCAACGAAGGGCGGGACGTAACTCCCAACCGCGACTGTCGCGCTCGAGGAATTCACAAAAGCGACCGCATTGGGGCTTCCGACGCCACTCCCGAAAAGACCGCCATTATCTGTTCGAAATCCCACCCCAAAAGCCTGGCCTGTCGGAGAGCTCAGATTGCCGTTCTCGGAACTTCCTTGCATCGCAATGAGCGGATCAGTGCCAAAGATCAAAGTCCCAAATTTGTTTCCACTGGGAGCGGCGGCTAATACACTAAACCAGATGGTGGAATTATCCGCAGTGAGGGCGGCTTGAGCAACGGCGGTAAGATTCCGATGGACTTCCTGTTGACCCGCTGTTCCGAATCGCCCCAGGGCGCTTCCCGCCGAAGGATGCCCTTCAAGGTCCAATCCTCCACGATCATTTACGATCAGGCTGGAATCACCAACGGCATATAAGGTCCGTCCAATGTCATAGGGACGCCCCCAACCTACAAGCTCCCATGCGCCGTCAAAGCCCACCCCTCCATCAAAGCCATTGAATGGAGTGTCGACACCTTCATAGTCAAACTGCTCCAGTAGGATGAGTTCCGCTTGAAGCAGCGGACTGAAAGCCATCACTGCCGCGGTTAACCCAAGACCCAAATTCCTTCCACTGGATTTCAATTTCATCGTTCTCACACTCAGCATCCCACAAATTTGCCAGACGAAAAAAATAACTAAAAGGAACAAATATCTCATGATCCTGCTCACCATTGAGCAGGCACCAACCAGCTCTCGGCCTCCTCTCCTTGGGAGGAGTCAGCTTCCTTTGCTACCGCAGCAACCTCTCATGGCCGATCCCAGCCCCGGCGCATTGACGCGGAAGGAAGAACCTCCCAAGGTCACCGACACGCTCAGCTCTTCTCTCTCGAAGGTGTGGGGGCTGTGGGGACTGTGGGGGCTATTCCCGTAGTTCTGCCGCTGCTCGTTTGCGGTGTGTAGAGATAAACTCTCAAAGAAGTAAGAAAACACCTACCTCTGACCCTACTCCTGACCCCACAACTTCTTCCTCTTCCTCCTTCTCCTCTTTCTCCTTCGCCTCTTCCCTGCATTAACTAATTCGTTTAGTTTCGACCGATTCTGACCAAACTTGGTCATGAAGGCGTATGAAACCTTTTTCATATTCGCATCCACGCCTTGAATCGATATGTAGCTCGAAAAGTCCCAACGCTTTCTCACTCTGATCCTCTCGATCTGGCCTAACGGGATGTCTATGGACCATTTCGAGTCAAGATAACGGGCATCGATCTCTTGGACATTTCTCAAGAACTGGCCGATAAGACCCGATTCGCCATCACTGAAAAAAAGAAACCGACGATTTGTTACAACCACCGTGCCGTATTTGGTGCCAAAAACAAAAAAATTCGCGGTAGGCCCGATAGACCGCATCATGTGCGACTCCCAGCTAACCACGACTTCATTATCGGCATTCATGATCTACGTTTATGGGCCTTTTGCTATCTAATCCATTACAATTCCCGAAAGAAATCGTAAGACCAATTGGAGCGGACAGCCTCTCCTCTAAATCCGTGCAAGCAGTTTACTTTGAAATAGAGAAACTTTGATTTTGGGAATACCACATCACCTTGTTCCTAACTCTCTTTTTATCCTTTTCAAGGACACCGGAGGTGGAGGCATGACCATTATCGCTCTTGCATTGATGTCAGTGCCAAGGAGGTAGATCTGACCATTCTTCTTGTGAGTAAAAGCCTCCATTTTACCAGTTCCGGCATTAAAAACCTCCTTCAAATCTTTTGACCGTATGCCGCACAATCGGTAAACGAATTCTCGATCAGCCTCACTAAAGCTCCTCGAGTCTGCCCCCATTGTATTCACTTTCCTGAATACTACGGTCCTACTTTTTCCATTCTCATAGACTATTTGAATGTGAAACCCTTGATAGATATATGATCGCACCCCTAAATCAGCCTGATCAACCCCAGATGGGGCCCCCAAAAAGCCCTCACAGTTCTCAAGCGTCTCACCAATCAAAACGATCGGCTTCCCTCCGCTTCCCCCTCCAAATTCACGTTCTCTTTCACTATCGCAACCCGCCAGTAAACATAAAAGAGCGATCGAAATAATCAGTGCGAACTCTTTGATCATTCAGGTAGTTGGGTGACTAACTTTGAATTATTTCCACAAGTCCCTTCCCTGATTTTGAGACAGGCTGCGTGACAAGGGACCACTCCAACTGTTGGTTCAGAATGCCTAAAACTGACTTTGCTGGGGCATGATGCGCAGCTCGACACGGCGATTCAGAGCCTTACCATTGGCGGAAGAGTTTGCGGCAATCGGGCGGCTTTCGCCGTAGCCATATGTAAGCAGCCTAGAACCTGGAACGCCATGGCTATTGAGGTGGTAGGCGACACTCTCGGCTCGTTGAACTGAGAGGTTTTGGTTGTAGCTGCTTGATCCATCGGAGTCCGTGTGACCAGCGATGCTGATTCTGGTCTTCGAGTAGTTCTTGAGCACAAGAGCGACAGAGCTGAGAGTAGAGGCGAACTGTGATTGGATTCCACTCTGACCAGTTTTAAAAGTGATGTCGCTGGGCATATTGAGCACGAGCTCGTTGCCTACACGGGAAACACTCACCCCTGTGCCTTCTAGTTGTTGGCGGATCTGTGCTTCTTGACGATCCATGTATTGACCTATACCGGCTCCGATTGCAGCGCCACCCAGCGCGCCAATGATAGCTCCTTTGCGGGAATCTCCACTGCCTGTGTTGTTGCCAATGACAGCACCAAGGATACCTCCACCTATTGCTCCGATTGCGGCGTTGCGGCTGGTTTTGCTCACTTGCTGCTCCCCTGTGTATGGGTTGACCGTAGTGCAACTGCTCAGTGTGAATGACCCAATTGCCAGGCTGGCTAAAAGTGTGTTTCTGTGTTTCATAACTTGAATAGGTTCCGTCTATCAGACTGCTTCACCTTTGTGAACATTCAAATTATTTAGAAAAAGATGTGACTGCTGGGAATTTTCTTTTGGCGGAGATGGCGCAGAGACCAGGGTTTGGGTGAATACAGCGGGGAAATGGGGGTATCCTTCTGTATGATTCGGCAAAGGATTGCGCTAATAGCGCCTCAGCCTACCCCACCGCTTCCTTGATCAACCGTAAAGTCTTCGCGTGTGCCTCCTTCAGAAATTCCTTTGGCTCTCTCTTTCGATACTGCTCATTATACAGTTCTAAAGACACACAGCCCTCATACCCAATCTCTAACAAGATTTTCAGCTCCTCTACCAATGGCAACTGCCCATCTCCCGGCAGAACCCGCTCTCTGTCACACCAAGAATCCTTCTTGTCCTGGCCCTTTGGCGCATCCGAAAACTGATAAATTGCGATGGCACTCCCACGCAACATACGCAGTGAATTTAAGGCAGTCCCACCATGATAGTTATGATAGCTGTCCGGGATGATTTTAGCATCCTTCCAACCCGATTTCATGCCCAACTTCACTGCATCCGCCACCGTCTTTAACTTACCTACCGCATTGAGAAAGATGATCCCCGTCTTCAGCCCATAGTCCTTCAGTGCTATTTCGCTAATCTTTGCATAGCAAGCTGCTCCTGACTCCATGTTGAAGTCATCCTTATACTTAAAGTCCGGGATACACTGAACATGAGCCGACCCGATCGCCTTCACCATTCGCAACCGATTACGATGTTCATCAATCCTCTTTTCGAATTCCTCCTCACTGTTCGCTAACACTCCCCACAGCCCGATCACACTTGGAACAAACAAGCCAAGCTCTTTGATTCTCTCCCCCAACTTCTCCAAAGACCCTCCTGCCTTCTCGAAGGCCTCCAATTCTCGATCCCACGGCTCGATCGCATCAAATCCCGCTCCTGCCACTAATTCCACCTTCTCATCCAGCGGTATCTCCTTAGCCAAGGTCGCCGTATCCAAACACATCGCCCAGGGACTCTTGCCTCCCTGCCATCCGATCGTTTTCGCTTTCGCGTCTCGTCCAACACCTGTGCCCACCGTTCCAAGCCCAACCATCGCCCCTACTTCCAAAAAACCTCTTCGCGTCCTTTTCATCCAGCCAATACACACCTTACTCGCATCATCTTTCTCCAACTGTGATGAAAGCTAGCGAGAAGGCCCTATCAATTAATTTCATAGGTTCATTTGAAACACCTACTTGTGTGACCAAAAGCTCACCGGAAAAACTCCTAGGATGAGGTGAACCAGTCTTCTCCTCACAACCCTATCGCCTCAACTTTTAGATCGCGGATAAAAAATCGATTCCATCCCTAAAGCGCGAACAAGCTTCGCGCATTAAGCATGGGATCATGGGCCAAGGTCAACAATCGCCCACCCCAAGGAATGCAAGAATTCACCAGCCGCACCGACATTGATTCAACTCGGCGGTCAGAATCGACTGAGTCCTATCGCGTGCGTGTGGTGACACCGCACCGGCGATTGTCCGCTATTAAATCTGCCTCCAATTAAATTGGCAGGTCCGCACAGAATCGCTACTCTTCGCGATTATCTGTCCCATGAAGAATTCACGCCGATCCTTTCTCAAGTCCAGCCTTGTCAGCTCCGCTGGCCTGACACTCGCACCAAGCCTGTTCGGTGAAGATAAAACTGCAACACCGGACAACCTGGGGCCTGCAGTGACCAAGGGACGAATCAAACAATCCGTCATGGGCTGGTGTTTCAAGCCCATTCCAGCTTTGGAATTGGCCAAATTCTGCAAACAACTCGGCATGCCCGCCATCGAAGGCATCAGTCAAGAGGCCTACCCAAAGGTCATGCACCTGGGACTAAAGATCGCCATCGTAGGGAGCCATGGATTTGGCAATGGCCCATTCAATCCGGCCAACCACCAAGCCTGTCATGACAAGCTCATCAATGGCATCGATCTGGCCGCCAAGATTGGATCACCAAACGTCATCACCTTCACTGGCATGGCCGAGAAAGGCATCGCTCCCGAACAAGGCTCCAAGAACTGTGTGAAAACATGGAAATCTGTCATGAAACACGCAGAGAAGAAAGGGGTGAACCTCTGTTTGGAACACCTTAACTCACGAGATGATAGCCATCCCATGAAAGGCCATCCGGGCTACTATGGCGATGATGTCGATCTCTGTGTCGATCTCATCAAGCGTGTCGACTCGCCCAATATGAAGCTTCTCTTCGATATCTATCATGTGCAGGTGATGCATGGTGATGTCATTCGCCGCCTTCGCGCGAACAAAGACGTCATCGGTCATTATCACACCGCAGGTAATCCAGGACGCTGTGAGATCGACGAAAATCAAGAGAT
>JAQWZU010000094.1 GCA_029253285.1 Akkermansiaceae bacterium
ATCGGGATCCACGGCGGGGGCGAAGGCAAACGCACCTGGACCGGCCTGAGCTTCCAGTGCGACGACCTTCCCGCCGCCATCGAACTCGTTCAGAAAAACGGCGGTGGACTCGTCCGCGATCCCGAAGAAGAAGACGGTATGATCCACCTCGCTTTTTGCTTTGATACCGAGGGAAACGAAATCATGGTCACCCAAAAACGCGCCTAAATACATGTTCCCACTCGGTCTCCTTCGCCTCTTCTCCATCCTTGATGGGCTCTCCTTCGTCATTCTCCTCTACTTTTCGATCTACGAAAAACGCATCCTCGGCAACGAGGACGCCATTCGCACTCCCGGAATGATTCACGGCATTATCTTTTGTGCCTTCGTCATTTTACTCTTCTTCAGCTGGGACAAATACAAGTGGTCTCTCAAGCGGGCCGGCCTCGTCTTCGTCTGCGCTCTCATTCCTTTTGCGCCCTTTTTCCTAGAGCCCCCGCTGAAACGTGAGCAGAATTCGCTCTCATGAAATCAGCTCTTATCTTCCTCGCCCTCCTCTTCCCAATCTTCGCCATGGCCGATCATCACAAAAAAGAAGCCGGAGCCTACCGTCATGTCGTCATCATCAAGTTTAAGGAAGACGCCACCGACAAGCAGAAGGCCCACATCTCCAAAGAGTTCGCTGCACTGGAAAAGAAAATCCCCACCATCACCGGCATCGAATGGGGAACCAACGTGAGCCCTGAAAACCACGCCCAAGGATATACCCATTGCTTCATCGTCAGTTTCAAGGACCGCGCCGGCCTCGATGTCTACCTCCCGCACGAAGCCCACGGCGCCTTCGTGAAACAACTCGTCCCCGTCATGGACAAAGTCCTCGTCGTCGACTTCATCGCGAAGTAATTCTCTGCAAATTCTTACCTTAAAAAGGCGCGGTTCACCCCGCGCTTTTTTTGCGTCCGCTCAATCTCAAATCAACCTAGATCACCTCGGACTTCAGGAAAATGGTCGAAACTGTCATTTCGCTTTCAGGTCCACGGCGGGATCGGTTTGGTCCCCATTGTCTTGCACGCTTTCAGACTTTTCAGCCCGGTCGGGCAACCAGGCAAACCGACCCCAACTTCTTCGGCGAGGCACAATCGGTAATTCCGTTTGCCCCAATTTGGTATCGATCATGATCTTGGGGCCACCCCTTTTGGGATCCGGGAATGCCCGGGTCACGAATCCATCGGGAGACCAGGTAGGGTCGTCGCCGCGCCCGATTTTTCTTCGGTTTTTTCCATCGCAGCCCACCACCCAGACGTGAAAGGTCTCTGAGATCAACCGATCTCGTTGCGGGTTTGGAACGCCCGTAAACTTGCTCATGTGAACCATCTCGACGCCCTGCCAATGCGCAATCCACTTGCCATCAGGAGACCAGGCCGGGACTTTTTGCTCGATGGGGGCCTCGATTACTTTGTGGAAATCCACCTTTGGAGGAGAAACCAGTCTGGCCTTGCTTCCATCCAGCGCACTGACCCAGATGCGCATCTCGTCGCTGCGGTCAGAGACGAAGGCAATCTGATCTCCTTTGGGCGAAACAACCGGCATCGCGTTGCTGAACTTCAGCTGCTCGGGATCGGAAAACAGCCGTCTCGATTCGCCCGTCTCGGTGTTCATCAGATGGATCTGGCTCTCCCGCGAAGGATCTTTCCCTGGCCGGGCCTTCATCCAGACGATGTGCCGGGAGTCGGGCAACCAGGAGGGGAGCAAATTCATTCCCTCATCGATCAGGGCGCGGGCATTCCTGCCATCAAGGCCGGAAATCCAGAGCGACAGGCTATCGTCGACCTGTTTCACATAGATCAGCTTTGTCCCATCCGGGGAACATGCGGGCATCCGGCAGCCGCGCTTGGAACGGGAAAGCTGCCGGCGGTCTGAACCATCTTCCTTCATGCGGTATAGCTGGAGGATACCCTTCTCATCGGTATGGCTCACAACAAGCTCACGCAATTCAGTTCCTGATGGAGAGGCCGGGCCCTCTTCAGGAAGCGCGATCGAGGTGGCTAAAAAGCCGATCAGGAGGGTTTGTAAAATCTGCATTGTCTCTTCCGGAGGTGGTGGCGGAGCTGGGAGTTTTTTGAGTAACGTCGAAGGTCTGGCACTGGCTACCGGTGGCGTACTTTCGACTGCAGGTAAAGGGTTGTAGTTGGTGAAATCATTTCGACTCGGAGCGGGTAGCCGGTTGTCCAGCACCGCCTTGTTCGCTTGAGAGATTTGTCGGGAATGCTTGGCTTGTCTTCGAGTGCGATGGTAGTGGCGGAGGTGCGACTGGCGGACTTGGAAAGATCCGTTGGAAGAGGACCATTAGCAAGAAGACGATTCCCCAGCCAGGAATCCATCCCGCAACCAAGAAGAAAATCGGGCCGGTATCGGCGGTGTCCCCACAGTTTCGATAGCCCGAGTCGGCAGCCATTAACATTGCGTACCAAAGAGGGAGAATCGCGGCGACTATAAGCGCCACGTGGAAGCTGCGTCGCATCCGGCGAGATGCCCAGAGCGCGATCAGTGCAGAGATGGCCATGCCCCAAGCCATGTATTTCGGGTCACCGTATCGAAACATATACCACACGGTCTTTGTAACATTTGGTGATACAACAAGGGGCCACAGAGCGGCAAGAAAGGCAATAATTGCGATGGTTCTGTTTGTCATTATTTGAGCGAACGTCATAGCGCACCAAACCCTGACTCGGAAGCGCACTTTGATTCTAGGTTAAGGTTCATAATTATCATTGAATTTCCGACTCAGAACGCGGTCAGGGATTGGGTGCCGCGCCTTGTTCTGCTTGTTTGGTCCCAAGAGTAATTAGATCGAAAAAATCAGCACCTGAAGCACTCTTAATTGGACCTTCGCAATCCTTCATCTGCGCGACTACGTCAGGCAATCGATGTATAATTATTCCATGTTCTGCAATCAATTGCACCTCCTCCTCACTCTTAACGTTGTTGAGAACCAATTCAGATGTCCACGAGTTAGGAAAAATCCCTGAAATAAAATCCTTCTTTTTCGGTTTAAAAAACTTCTTATCGACCCACTCCGCTACTCCATCAATTAACTGCTGATCAGTTCTGCTCGCACTATTAGGCCGCACCCCAGCGCGTTGATCAACCTTGGGAACACGTGAAATGTAGCTAATAGGCCTCATGGAAGCTTGCACCTCAATATGTCTACATTCTGGGAGACCCTCAACAAATCTAACGGCCAACAAATCAATCTCGTCTACACCAAGTCTAACTCCACGAATCGTAAAATACCCCAAACGATTGAGCCACTCTTGGACAATTTCTTCAGCGAGCAGTGCCATAATTTTTGCAGAACAGTTTTATTAGTAGCACGATTGAGGGCGCATCCCTCGATTCTTCCGTCCACTCCGTGAACTTTGAGCAAGGAACTTTTGTTTGTCTATTAGCAATCAAGCCTCACTCGTTTGCCTCTCTCAATAGTCAGAGCGAATGAAGAAATCGAAAACGTCCTTCGCGGGATAGTACCGTTACGGATTTCTTGATGATCCATACCAACTCATTCAATCGCTCACTCAAAATAAGTATCCTCATGCGCATAGGGCGGGGCGCAGCAGCAGAGGAATTGCATTGGCTCGGTCGCCTTGATTTGATGCCACGCTCCGGCGGGGATGAGAATGCTGTCGCCGGGGCCCACTTCCCGTTTCTCACCATCGATCTCCATCACGCCAGCTCCCTCGAGAAGGTAATAAAATTCTTCGCTCACTTTGTGGTAATGCCGTTCGGTCTCGCCACCCGCCGGAAGAGTCGCTTCGGCCAGACTTTGATTTTTCACCGGCGCGTTGCTGAGATCGAGCAGACTCCTGATCGTCGAGCCATCCTTGGTGGTGAAGGGAGCCTGCTCATCGCGCTTTCGGATTTCCATTCCCCTTGGTAACGGGATCCTCAAAACACTCAAGCCCTCGCCGCGCTTAAGACCTTGATCTTTCCTTCCTCCGCCCGCCATTTCACTTCGTATCCCGCCAGCAGGCAGCCATAAATCCGCTCGGGATCATCATGATAAGCCGGACGGGGGTCGAGGGACAGCGCTTCCGAAATGAGCCTTCGATCACCCCCCTCCAGATCATCGAATTGAAAAACAACCTCCATCCGCACCGGGGCCGCTTCGGCAAAGCCACCCTTTGCATCCGGCACCGACTCGACATAGGGAAGATAGGGCTTCACATCGAGAATGGGCGTACCATCGACCAAATCCAATCCACTCACTTCAAGGCAGCCCTCTCCAATCGACTCAAATTTCACCAAGGAGAGCCCGATGCGATTGGGCCGAAATGGCGAGCGAGTCGCGAAGACTCCTTTTTTCTCATTACCCCCCAATCTGGGCGGACGCACCAGCCAACGGGTTTCTGCCTCATCAACCTGATCGAACAAAAAGACCAACCAAAGATGACTAAACTCCTCCAGCCCACGACAGGCTTCGTCGTCCACCTCATCCGAAAACACAATTAGCCCACAGGCGCTTTCAACAATGCCACTCTGCCGGGGCGTTCCAAATTTCTCCCCAAAGCAACTTTCCACCACCCCGATGGGCTTCATGGAAATCTCTCCACTCATCAGGCCAGGAATTCCGGGGCCAGATCTGCCCTTGAATAGGAAACTCCTTCCGAATCACAGAGCATGTTTGAGGAGATACGCCCGCTTTCAAGAATAGTCGGGAGTCCACTTCCGGGATGAGTGCCTCCACCGACAAGGTAGAGATTCTTATATCCCTTGAGACGATTGTGAGGACGGAAATAAAGCATCTGATCAATGGTGTGCGCCAAATTGAAGGTCGCGCCCATGAAGATGTCTCCCTCGTCGCGCCAATCGGTCGGGGTGAGGATTCGCTCGGCCACAATATGCTCTCGCAGGTCTTTCATCCCTGTTCGCTCTTCGATTCTCTGCAGCACCTTGTCGCGATACTCTTGCTTGGTCGCCTCCCAATCATGCCCATGCCGGGTGTTAATTGTCGGCACGAGAATATAAAGCTGCGAATGCCCTTCGGGCGCCACCGTGGGATCGGTGATGCTGCTATTCCGCACGTAGACCGACATGTCATCGGACACAACTTTCTCACCACGAATGTCATTCACGTTCTGCGCGTAATCATCGGCAAAGAGAATATGATGGTGTGGTTCGTCCTCGTAAATCTTGTCGAGCCCGAGATAAAGCATGAAGGTCGAGCAGGAAAACTTCTTCGAGCCCATCTCCTCCTCGGGCTTGCTCGCGCCATTCATCAAATTGACCATGGCGTGGGCGTAGTCCGCATTCATGATAACGTGGTCCGCTTCCAATAATTCGCCATTCTCCAACTTCACGCCCTTGGCATTGCCATTTTCAAATACCACTTCCTTCATCGCGGTGCTGAGAAGTATTTTCGCCCCGTCCTCTTCCGCGGCCTTGGCCATGCCCTCGGAAATTTTGCAAAGCCCGCCCTGCACGTGGTAGATTCCGTATTTGTATTCGGTGTAGGAAAGGATGCTGAACAAGGCCGGACATTTCCATGGGCTCATTCCGAGATACTTGGCCTGAAAGGTAAAAGCCAACTTGAGGCGATCATCTTTAAAAAAGGTATCGAGGACATCCACGACACTTTTCGAAGTCGCAATGTAGGGAATCACCTTGAGCAATTCACTCCGGAGATACGCCGTGATTTTGTGATAAGGCTTCTGCAGACAGGGATAAATCGCACGTAACTTGGGCGCATGATCCTTCATGAACCGGCGATAACCCTCTTCATCTCCAGGGAAAACCTCCGCGATATTTGCGGCCATCTTCTCGATATCGTAAGTCGTTTCGATCGACGTTTCCTCATCCCAGGTCAGACGGGTCATGGGATCAAGCTTCACAAAATCCATGTAGTCATCACTACAACGCCCGGTCTCCGCAAAGATTTCGTCCAGGGTGAATTTCTGATGGAGAAAAGTCGGGCCGGTATCGAAGGAATAGTCTCCTACCTTCAGTTCCGCGCTCCGGCCACCCACGCGCGGAGCCTTTTCCACCACCGTGACTTCAAAACCCCGGTTGGCGAGAATCATGGCCGAAGACAAACCTCCGGGACCTGCTCCAATAATAACGACTTTTTGTGGGCTGCTCATGGACGCTTGATAGGTAGACTAGTGACCCTTTTCACGCTAACACTTTTTCACCATAAGAAGGAATGATCACCCGCTTCGCACCCAGTCCCACCGGATTACTCCATCTCGGACACGCCTTTGCGGCTCATCTTGCCCAGCAACTGGCCCGGGAAAACGAAGGACTCTTCCTTCTCCGCTTCGAAGACATCGACCACACGCGTGTCCGACCAGAGTATTATGCCGCAATCGAGGAGGATCTCAGATGGCTTGGGATTCAATGGGACGCCCCCCCATGGCGACAGCTAGACCGGCTCGATTCCTACCAAAATGCCCTCGAAACCCTAAAATCACTCGACGTGATCTATCCCTGCTTCTGCACCCGACGGGAAATCGAATCTGAATTGAGCCATCTCACCAATGCCCCTCACGGCCCCGAAGGACCACTTTACCCCGGCACCTGCCGTAATCTCAAAAACATCCCTACCGACAAAGAACCCGCCTGGCGTCTCGATGCACAAAAAGCCGCCGCTCTGGCCGGACCATTGACCTTCCACGACCTCAAACATGGCGAAACCACCGTCGACCCTCTCCTCCTCGGCGACGTCATTCTCTCCCGCAAGGACATTGGCACCTCCTACCATCTCGCCGTCGTCTGCGACGATGCGGCCCAACACATCACGCACATCACCCGGGGCGAAGACCTCCTGCCGTCGACCCACGTGCACCGTCTCCTGCAAAAGCTCCTCGATCTCCCCGAGCCAAAATTCCATCACCATCAACTCGTTCACGACGATCAAGGCGAACGCCTTGCCAAACGCCACGACGCCCTCTCACTCCGCGCTCTCCGCGAATCCGGAATGAGCCCAGCCGACGTTTATTCGCAAATGCCTCCTCTTAATTTATGATCACGCAAGATCTTCGCATCGGCATCGCCGGAGGCACCGCCATGGCCCGTGGTGTGGCCTCTCAAATCGAAGCCACTCCCGGAATGCTCGTGACCTGGAAGACGAGCGACGACCCCGCTTCTCTGCTGAAAGAAAGCACCATCGACATCCTCGTCGAAGCCTCATCCTCCACTGAAGCCTCCGCGCAAAACGCCCTCGCCGCTCTGGAACACAACGCCCATTGTATCCTCACCAACCCCGCCGCCGATCTTGCGCTCGGACCGCTCTGTCACCTGGAAGCCTACCAACGCGGCCTCATCGTCACCTCCGATGCCGGAAGCCGTCATGGGGCACTCGCAACCCTGATTCAAGAAGCCGACATCATGGGCTTTGACATCGTGCAAGCCGGAGCCCTCACCGAAACTCCGGACGACCCCATCCTAAAAATAGACCTCACTCTTCTCGCCAATGCCATGGGCTATCTCCCGCCCGAGGGAGGCCTGACCAATCCAGCCATCACGCAATTGCAAGAGGCCCTCACCCTCTTCGATTTTGAATCCTACGGCGACATTCCGCGAATCGAAACTCTCACAACCCACGATCACCACGGCGTTTACCTTATCGTCAAACCCAAACCCGATCTCCCCGCCGAGCAAGCCGACTTCCTCAAATCCCACCACCTCGGCGATGGTCCCAACTACCTCCTGCATCGCCCCTTCCATCTCGGCCATCTCGAAACCCCCAAGGCCATTCTCGGAGCCGCCGCCGGACAAAGCATCCTTTCCCATTTCCAACCCCTCTGCGATCTCTACGCCTTCGCCACCCAGGACCTCCCCGCTGGCAGCACCATCTCCCAATCCTCCTTCGCCACCCAAATCGCCCCCCTCAACGACGACCTCGTTCCCGCCACCCTCCTCGAGAAGCCAACCATCCTCCGCGCCAATGTTAAAAAGGGCGATCCCCTCACCATCGAAAACCTCCAGCTCCCCGACATCCCATTAATCCATCTCTGGATCAAACAACGCGAGCTCCTCGAAAGTTCACCTGATGGATAAAAAGGACAGGGTCCCTATGGATCGACCAACTTGACGCGAAGAAACTCTTTCGCCGCCGACCGTGCTATTTCTACTCGGGCGACTCCATCTTCCAGCACAATCTCCAGTCCATCCAAGGTCACCCACGAATCTCCACCAAGATCGGGACTTCCCTGAACTTCGTAGCCGAGGTCAGGCTCCCCTTCCCACTCCAAAGTCACGATCTCGTTACCCACGATAAGAGTAAGGTTTCGAATTACTTCATGCGCAAAGGGCTGCATTTCCAAGTCTAGATAAACCGGTCGGTGATCCTGATCCGAGGCGCCAAAAAGATTCCAGCCCGGTTGAGGGCTGATTGGCCAGAACACCGCCCCGCCAGTCACTTCGAACCCGGCCAGCGAGGGCAAGACATAGTCGACCCGCAGACTGAAAGTTGCAGTATTATACTTTGCGCTCTCGCTAGTCGTCCCACTTCGCTCGGGCACAAAACTCGCATTCACCTTGGGATGATTGAGTAGTTGATTGATCGCGGAATTCACACTGTCACCACGAACCGGGTCGGCATTCTGATCTCCCGCAATAACAAAACGCTCTCCCACGGGAAAGTTGGCTCCCATGTAAGCACTCGCACCCTCCGTGAGATAATCAGCCCACATGCGAATCTCGTCGTGATTCCGTCGACCGTTGCGATCTTCCGGACCATCAAAAACCGGTGGCGTGGGATGACTCACTAAAAAATGAAACCGCCGTCCATCGACATCGATGGGCACATCCCAATGGCTCTTCGACGAGAGACGAAAAACCCCCCGCTCATCCTCGTCATACCACGAAGCCGGCAACAAATTTCCCGGTAAATCTCTCCACAACACCTCCTCAAAAGTTCGAATCGCATCCACATCGATGGGATATTTGGAAAACACCGCCATACCATACTTCCCTTCAAATTCACCGAAACCGAAAGCATCTCCTCCATACCCTTGATCGCCCGGGGTGTCATCGACCACGCCATTGTTATCGAAGTCGAAGCCCGAGTGAGTCCCCGTATTCGACGGCGCAGTGTAGCGATAGGGGAAATCCTGCGGAGGCCCTCCGTTCTGGCTCACCTTAAAATATTTGTCGTTAAGCCGCGTCATCGCCGTCCCATTGACGTCAAAATCAAACTCATTCAGTAAAAGCACATCCGGCTGAATGATCTGAATCATCTCGGCAACCTGCTTCGCCCGAGAATACGTCCCGGGGCGCAAGACCGCCGCCAACTCACCTTTCGTGTTTAAAGCCAAGGAAGCATTGTAGGTCGCCACACGGATTTGGGGCGCAGCCCACATGGAAGGCATTAGAAAAAGAACGAGTAAAAACCTCACAGCGGGACCCTAACTCAAGTTCCCTATTCTGACAGTTGGGAATTTGTGACGGGAATTTCTCGGTTCACAGCCCCAAAAAAGGTCCAGAGCAAAAGAGGTTAAGCCCCCAAAAGCCTCTAATGCAATTTTATTGCATTAGTTAGAAGTGCAAGTAGTTTGCGCTTCGTGACCGGCGCCTCACCAACCATCGCACCACATTCCCTCCGTGATCTCGCTGAGGGAATTCATCAACAGATGTATTTCTGGGGACAGGACGTTTTGCGTCCGGAGGGGAATTTTTTGGTCGAGTATGGCTTCGAACGCCTCCCCTCGTTGGGGTTAAAGGGAACCAGCCGCTATCGTTGCGAATGGCAGGGCGGATACATCGAACTTTATGGGGCTTGTGCTGGTTGGTATGGCGATGACGGAGGCTTTACCTTTATTCGTCCCCGTCACCGATGTTTCGTTTGGCTTTCGGGTGATGTCACCCCCACTCCCGGGGCGTGGGAAAACCACCTCATCGACAGGGCTGCCGGGAAGAACGAACTCTATCAGGCTTCACTCCCCTTCATCGACTGGCTCCTTTCTTATGAAAAGGCCATTGTCAATCGCTTCGGCCTCGGCTATCGCCAAGCCAATCATGCGAGCTTCCGGAAGGTCCCCAAAGCCAAAGCATGGATCGAACCTCCGCTCGCGCTGAAATGGTTTCACAACTTCCGCAACTCTCCCGAACTGCTGGTCAGGCCCAGGAAACTTGCACGCAAAAATGATGTCTAACGCGACAAGTCCTGCTCTTAAATCCCTGCCTCCGGTGATCGCATCACGCCCCATGCTGATGATCTCCGGCTTTCTTGGTGCCGGAAAAACCACCTTGCTTAGGGCCCTCCTTGGAGAACTCACCTCCCGCAACCTTCTCGCCGATGTCATCATAAACGACGTCGAGAACGCTGGGATCGATCGGGAAACCTTACAAGACCGCGCAGCCTCCGTCGAGGCCCTCACCGGTTCCTGCGTGTGCTGCGAAGGCATGGACTTGCTCTACGGAATGGTTCTCAAGGCATCCAAAAGCAAGCATGATGTCCTTTTGATTGAGCTCAACGGCACAGCCGATCCTATCCCTTTGCAAGAGACCTTCACCCTCATGCAATCTTCCTTTTTGCTTCAGCCACGCTGGCAGATCTGTGTCGTCGATGCCCGATTCTTCGGTCAGCGAGATCAGTTCCGCGGACTCGAAGGACTTCAACTCGAAAGCGCGAGTCACTACTACCTCGCCCATAGCGAGAACGCCGACGCCCAAGACCTCGCGCTACTCGAATCAAGAATCAAGTCGATTAACCCGCGCGCCAGCCGCACCAACTCTTCCGAACTCGCCACCTCTCTCAGCCAGGCGGTCCGACAAAACCGGCGCCATCACGCCGCCCTCACCAAAGAAAAACCCAAGCACGATCTCCTTTCCAACTTCTCTCCGCGTCCCCCGGCCAAGCCACACCTTCACGACCGGCATCAACTCGCTCACGAATTCACCGGATGCAACATCGTCTTCCCAGAAGCCGTGGAGCCCTCGCGAGTCGATGCCTGGCTCAAAGAACTTCCGCCCTCGGTCATCCGCACCAAGGCGCTCCTCACCCTAAGTAACAAGCCCAACCAACGCTTCCTCTATGAGCGAGTTGGCACGCAACTCTCACCCAGGCCGATTCCGGTCCGCGCCGTCGACTCCGTCCCCTGCTCGGCACTCTTCATCGGCTCGGATCTTCACCCAGACGAAATCCTCCGGATCACCAGCGAGGTCCTCCACCCCGATTGCCACTTTCCAGAAAAATGAACACCACCACTCTCACTCCTCCAGCGATCGATCTTCCGAAGGTCGACCGAATCGGCGTCGCCGCCTCCGTCCTCTGTGCCATCCACTGCGGACTCGCGCCGGTCTTACTCATCGCCATGCCCGCCTTCGGACGCATCTGGGCCCATCCCGCGTCCCATGCGCTTGTCGCGATTTTCATCGTGCCACTCGCAGCCTTCTCCATCCGCAAAGGCTATCGTGCCCACGGAAAACGCTGGGTCATGGCCTCCGCGATGATCGGAATTCTTTTCGTGCTCGTCGGGGCTGCTCTCCCGGCCTTCTCAAAGGAAACACCAGTCAACGATCCCGCTCCACAGGTCGCAGCCCCGGTCGAAACTGAAGAAACCGAAGAGGGCACCTGCGACGCCCCGACCTGTGAAGAGACCACTTGTGATTTATGCCCTTCCCTGGCCGAAACCGAAGCGTCTGACGAGCCCGCCGCCTGCATCGATAACTGCTGCCCCAGCGTGCAAGTCAGCGAGACCGGAGAAATGTCCCTGCACATTCCACCCGCCGCCATCATCACCACTCTTGGAGGAGTCTTTCTCATCGTCGCTCACATCGGCAATCTCTGTGGCTGCGCCCACGCATGCCGACAAGCCACCTGCGGCGAATGTGCATAGCCTTGCATCTCTCATCAATGCTTCAGCCAAACTTCTGGTCACGGTTCTTTGCGGGTTTCTCGGATCGGGAAAACCAACCTGCTCCACCACATTCTCCGTAACCGTGACAACAAGCGGGCGGCCGCCAGGAGCTTGTTCTAATCGGTCGCAACATGGACTGCGACGCCCTGACCGCCATCCTCGATGACGGCCTTCTCACCGGGGAGGAAATCGCCACCACGAGAGAAAGTGGCACAAGCTTTTCCCCGATCCTTCTCCCGAATGGAAAATGGGAATCATGGGAGATGACTAAGTTCAATCCCCAGCCCAAAAAGTTCTCCGCTTCCAACAGTTGAGAAATCACAAACAACACGGCATAGTTCCGCCATGTCCTTGATATCGCCATCAGAAGCCGAGCAATTCATTCTCGATCACGCCTCTCTTTTGGAATCGGAATCCATTTCGCTCGAAAATTCCCTGGGCCGCATCCTCCGCAAAGACCTTCACGCCGACCGTCCTTTCCCACCCTTCGACCGCGTCACCATGGACGGGATAACCTTCCGACATGCCGACTACACCGGAGCCCCTCTCAAGCTTCAAGGCCTCCATCCAGCAGGCTCCCCCGATCCGGAATCCCTGAAGTCTGGGCATTGCTGGCAGATCATGACGGGCGCCTCTCTCCCGCCAGACTGCGACACCATCGTCCCTTACGAAGAAGTCGAAATCACAAATGATTCCGCTACCATCAACTGCCAACCCGAAGAAGGGATCTTCATCCACCGCGAAGGCTCCGACGCCCCCGCCGGCACCCGCGTCCTCTCGTCCGGCACCAAAATCGGACCAGCTCATCTCGGCATGGCCGCGACCATCGGAGCCACCAAGCTCAAAGTCACCCGCCTCCCCAGGATCACCGTTCTCAGCACCGGCGACGAACTCGTTCCTCCACACGAAACACCGCTGCCCTACCAACTTCGGCAATCCAACGGACTCACCCTCGCTGCGGCTGTGAACGCCTGGGGACTTGCCAAAGTCACCCTCGATCATCTCGCCGACGACCTGGAATCAACACGCGCCGGAATCGAGAAAGCTCTTACCCAATCCGAACTTGTCATTCTCTCCGGCGGCATTTCCAAAGGCAAAAAAGACTACGTTCGTCCTGCCCTTGAAAGCCTCATCGGCCCACCAATTTTTCATGGCGTGGCCCAACGTCCCGGTAAGCCATTCGCCTTCTGGCAAGGCGTCGCCGCTTTACCCGGAAATCCCAACTCCACCCTCACCACTTTCCAACGATACCTCGTTCCCCTCCTCAACAAAATGGTCGCTACAGGATCACCACCTCCAACCAATCTTTCTCTCGCCTCGCCCATCAAACAACATCCCAAGCTCACTCAATTCCTCCCCGCCAAGTTCACTGCCGACGGAAAAGCCCAGGCCCTCTCTCCCCAAAACTCCGGCGACTTCCTCACCGCCATGTCCGGAACCGGCTACCTCGAAATCCCACCAGGTGAGGGCACGATTAAAACGGCGCTCTTCCGCTAGCCAAAACATACTACCACTTGGCCACAACCGACTGAATCACATCGAGAGTATCATCGATGTCCGCAGCCGAGTGTTCGCGGGAGATAAAGCCGGTTTCATACGGACTCGGAGCCAAATAAACCCCTTCCTTCAAACATCCCCAGAAGAGCTTTTTGAAGATCGAAAAATCCTGCTTTGTCACCGTATCGACATTCACAATTTCCTCATCGAGGAAGAAGAGACAGAACATCGAACCGACCTGATTCACGCGATTCGGAATTCCTTTTTCATTGAAGATCCTCCGCAAGCCCTCCGCCATTTGCGAACCCACTTCGGAGAGGTATTGATAAGCATTGGTTCGTTCGAGTTCACGAAGTTGAGTCAGGCCCGCAATCATCGCGAGAGGGTTTCCACTTAAAGTTCCCGCCTGATACACCGGGCCGTCGGGTGCAAGCATGTCCATGATATCAGCTCTTCCTCCAAAAGCTCCCACCGGTAATCCTCCACCAATCACTTTCCCCATCGCGGTGAGATCCGGATCAAAATTCTCCAACTCCTGCACGCCACCTTTCGCAAGACGAAAGCCCGTCATTACCTCATCGAAGATCACAAGCGCTCCGTGCTTTCGGGTGATCTCACGAATTAATTTCAGATAGCCTTCACGCGGAAAGACCAGCCCGGCATTGGCGGGATAGGATTCCACAATCACTGCCGCAATCTGCTCACCATATTGATGAAAAACCTCCTCGAGTCGCTCCACATTATTATAAGGCAGCGTGATCGTTTCATTGGCAAAGCTCTGCGGCACTCCCGCCGAATCCGGCTCGCCACACGTCAGTGCGCCTGATCCTGCCGCCACCAAAAGAGAATCAGCGTGGCCATGATAACAGCCCTCGAATTTCACGATCTTATCCCTTCCGGTGAACCCCCGCGCCAGGCGAATAGCGGACATTGTGGCCTCCGTTCCGGAATTCACCATGCGCACTTTCTCCACCGAAGGCACCCACTCATTAATAATCATCGCCATCTCGACCTCTTGCGGATTGGGAATTCCATAGGAAATACCGTCCTTGGAGGCCTCGTGAATCGCGCTCGTGAGCACAATCGGAGCATGCCCGAGAATATTCGGACCCCAAGATCCCACATAATCGATGTAGTGCTTCCCATCAACGTCTTCGATCCGGGAACCCTTGGCGCGTCTCACAAAAAAGGGGTCTCCATCGACGTTTCGAAACGCTCTCACCGGAGAATTCACCCCTCCGGGAATTAGGGTTTTGGCCTTGGCGAATAACTTTTGGGATAATGATCCGGTCACGGGAGGAGCTTGGATGAGAATATTCGATGCGCGAATGCAAAAAATTCGAATAAGGTGACTTTGCACTTCGTCAGAGAATTATCGACAGTTTCAAAAATAACGATTACATTGTAAACACCATGAAAGTTTTAGCCCTCCTCGCCTTAACCCTGCCCGTGGTGGCTCTTCCTAATAAATTGGAGCCCGATATCGTCTACACGGAGGAATTTGCCCCGGAAGGCATCACCCTCAGGGTCATCAAGCCGGGCTATGTCTTTGAATCCAAGAAAGGTGGCCGGAAATACGGATCTCTCAAGGAAGGCACCAAGGCCGAACTCGTTTCATTCACCGAGAAAGCCTATTACATTCGTGGAAAACGCAGTAACGGCGAAGGAGTTTCCGGATGGGTTACGCCCGCCGCTTTTTCCTCCAAGGAGCCCGAGTTCATCAAAAAACTCAAAGCCGTCCACACCCGCCAACTTACCGTGCGCCAGCTGATCGAAGACAAGGAAATTGCCCTCGGCATGACTCCCGAGGAAGTCTCCAAGGTCCTCGGCGAGCCCACCAAAACCACCCTGCGTCGAACCGCCGAAGGCCAAACCCAGGTCTGGGAGTTCCTCGAAGAGGAAGTTCAAAAACACTACGCCACCATCCGTGACCCCTACACCGGCGCCTACTTCCGCCGATACACACACTCCACCACCGAGGAAAAATCCAAGAAGGTCATCGAGTTCGAGAACGGCTATGTCAGCGCCACCGAGTTCAGCGAGCAGACCAAAAAAGTCCGCCCCAAGATAATCACCGCGCCGATCATCTTCTCTTGGTGAGCAGGCGCCCCACTTCTATCTTCCTTCGTCGCGAAACCGACAAACTCAGGCCCATGTGAAAACAATGGGCCTTTTTTTGCGTTCCCATCAGGCCGTCACCCGACGCAGTATTTTCCCAACGCCTCATGAAAAAAATTCTCTTCCTGGCCCTCGCTCTCCCCGGTCTTCTCATGGCCGAAACTCTCAAGCCAAACGTCATCTACATTCTCGCCGACGATCTCGGCATTGGTGATCTCGGATGTTACGGGCAGAAAAAGCTCAAGACTCCCAACATCGATCGCCTTGCCAAGGAGGGCCTCCGTTTCACCAATCACTACTCAGGGAACACCGTTTGCTCTCCCACCCGCGCCATCCTCATGACCGGGCAACATCCCGGCATCGTCCACTGCCGCGGAAATGGCAACGAAGGCAGCTTCGCCCTCGATCCCAAAATGACCACCCTTCCCCGTATGTTCAAAAACGCGGGCTACGCCACCGGCGCTTATGGCAAATGGGGCCTCGGCACCACCAGTACGCCTGGCAACACCGATCCCCGCACTCATGGATTTGACCACTTCTCCGGCTGGAAAAGCCAGACCATCGCCCACACCTACTATCCCAAAGTCATCGTGCGCGACGGAAAGGAACAAGCTCTCAAAAAAGGCACCTTCGTCCACGACCTCATCATGGAAGACGCCACCAATTTCATTAAGAAAAGCGCCGCCGCTAAAAAGCCTTTCTTCTGCTACATCCCCACCGCTGTTCCTCACGCCGCGATGCATGCGCCCAAGGAAATGCACGAAAAGTGGCGCAAGGTCTACCCGCAGTTCGACAAAGCCATCGGCAAGTATGGCGCCGGACCAGACAACGAGTGTCCCCCGGTCAAAAACCCCATCGCAGGCTTCGCCGCCATGATGGAAAACCTCGACAATCAAATCGGAGGTATCCTCGAAAATCTGAAGGAATTAGGCATCGACGACAACACCATCGTCCTTTTTTCCAGCGACAATGGCGCCCATCGTGAAGGCGGACATAAGCCCGACTTCTGGGATTCCAACGGTCCCTACAAAGGTATTAAGCGCGATCTTTACGAGGGCGGAATCCACACGCCTTTCCTCGCCCGCTGGCCTGGAAAGATTAAAGCAGGCACCGACAGCAGCCATCTCAGCGCGCACTGGGACATCCTTGCCACCATGGCTGATCTCACCGGTCAGGCCGCGCCCAAACAAAGCAGCGGAATCTCCATGGTCCCGACTCTTCTCGGAAAGAACGCCGATCAAAAATCCCACCAACACCTCTACTTCGAATTCCTCCGTGGAAAATCCAAAACCTACACCACCCGCGCTCTCCGCATGGGTGACTGGAAGGCCGTGCAACGCTCCAAGGGAAACAAAGGCCAGGAATTTCTCCCCATCGAACTCTACGATCTCGCCAGCGACATCGGTGAAACAAAAGACCTCGCCAAGAAACATCCCGGGCAAGTCCGCAAAATGGAAAAACTCATGGACGAGGCCCACACTCCCCTCATCGTGAAAGAGAAAAAAATCAGCCAACGATAATCATGATCCACAAAGCCCTCCTCAGCATCGTCTTCGCGGGACTTCTTTCCGCCAAAGACTCCAAGCCCAACTTTGTCTTCCTCCTCGTCGATGACCTCGGCTTGGGCGACTTCGGATGTTACGGCGCGAAGTTTTACGAAACCCCACACATCGACAAGCTCGCTGCGGACGGCATGCTCTTCACCAATGGATACGCCGCCTGCACCGTGTGCTCGCCCAGCCGCGCGGCCATCCTCAGCGGATGCTACCCCGCCCGCCTGAAACTCACCGACTGGATCACCGGCCACAAAAAACCCTTCGCCAAGCTCTCCGTTCCCAAGTGGGAAACGCGCATCGACCACAAACGTGTCCTTCTGCCCGAAGCCCTCAAGGAGGCCGGCTATGCCACCGCCTTCTTTGGCAAATGGCACCTCATGCCCATCGGCCAGCCCGACTTCGATAAGCACTACCCCACCAGTCACGGATTCGACATCAACGTCGGCGGCCGCGAGTGGGGCCAGCCTAAAGGAAAGGGGAAATACTTCTCTCCCTTCGGCATGCCCGGCCTCGACGATGGCAAACCCGGCGACTTCCTCACCAACAAGCTCACCGATGCCGCCGTCGATTTTCTCGAAAAGAAACAGGACGACCCCTTCCTCCTCTACTTCTCCTACTACACTGTCCACGGCCCGGTGATGGCGCCTCCCGCTCTGGTTAAAAAATACACCGAGAAAGCCAAAACCTTCAACAATGCAAAAAACGAACACCTCGAACCACGTCGCGCCGGCATGGTCGAAGCCCTCGACAACAGTGTGGGTCGCCTCGTCGCCAAACTCGATGAACTTGGCATCGCCGAGAACACCGTGATTATCCTCACCGGAGACAACGGCGGAAACTACGACACCACGACCGCCGGACTCAAAGGCTTCAAAGGCTTCTCTCACGAAGGCGGCGTCCGCGAACCCTTCGTCGTGAAGTGGCCCGCCAAAATCGCGCCAAAATCCACCTGTTCCGAAATGGTCATCGGCACCGACTTCTACCCTACCATGCTCGAAGCCGCTGGCCTCCCCGCCCGCCCCGATCAACACCGTGACGGCGTGAGCCTCCTCTCTCTCCTCAATGGGAAAAATGAACTCAAGCGCGACACTCTCTACTGGCACTACCCGCACTACCACCGGACCATGCCCTACGGAGCGATTCGCGAAAAAAACTGGAAGCTCATCGAGTTCTACGAAGAAGGGGACCTGGAACTCTACGATCTCGCCAAAGATCCCCACGAAAAGAACAACCTCGCCACAAAGAACCCAAAGAAGGCGCAGGAGTTACTTGCCAAATTCAAGGCCTGGAAAAAATCTGTCGATGCCCAAGCCATGACTCCCAATCCCAACCACGACCCCAACCGGGAAAAGGGACGGGCCAAGAAGCCGAAGAAAAAGAAGACCACCAAATAATCTTCGACCCGATTCCGGGGGGGCGCCTAAAACCTCCACGTCCATCCCACCTTTGCGACGGCCTCCCGTCCGACGCTTTCATAGCGTCTTTCCGCACCCACTTTCGCCAGGCTCTGGTTAACCACAAAGTAAACATCACTCCCCGGCTTCACCGTCCACCGCACCCGCCCGTTGAGACCAACTTCCTCGGAAACGTTGTCGTATTGCACATCACCGGTCAGCAGCAAATTGCTCGTCGGCGTCCATTGCACCGCGCTGTTGACCACAAGGGTATGAAAATCGCCTCCCGGCAGTTGATGCCAGGCATTAGCTGCCGAAATTCGGGTAGCCCAATCCGGGCCGGGCTTCCAAAAGACATTCAATTCGATCTCCTGTCTTTGCCCGCCCAAATATTCTCCGGCGCTGGCCTCCAACTCACCTCCCCACTCCCACGACGAAGGCGTTTCGATCCCGCCAAATAATTTCGTGCTCCGGTAATCTCCCACCGGAACAACCACCCCATCCGAAATTTCGAAATCCTCAAGAAAGCGCTCCCATTCGTGCTCGATTCCTAACTGAATCTCGCCACCTCCCTTGCGCTCAAAGGTCACATCGAATTCATATTCTTCCGAGAGAATTTCCCAGTCCAGATCTGCATCAAACCCAGCCGAAAAATCAAAATCAATTTCATTCCATCGACTCCCTGCCGGCTCCGTTTCATAGGAAAAAAACGAAGTGAATTCATAAATCCCCGGTCGCCTCACAAAGCCCATCGCCGGATCCAAATCCTCTCCCACCCGCTGGAGTCCCATCCGCATGTAGATCGGGTTGTTCGGATAAATCGCCGTCAATCCCCAGCCATAATCTTCCACCCCTTCATTCTCGGTCTGCATGTACCAGCCAATCAACTCCCCCGTCTTCGCTTCTTGTCCCTGAAATCGGCTATCCTTCAGGTGGAAATCCAGACCATAGGTTCGCGCCGAACCATTTCCCCTCGGATCACCGTCCGTCACAATCGCCCCCACAGTGGACTCTCCAAACAGATCGTAAGTCACTCGTCCTGCAAACACGTCATCCGCCAGCAGGGAACCTTTGTCTTCCAGGCCCACTCCCAGCACCCCAAGATTCCACTTCCCGATTTTCCCGGTCAACTTCGCACCCATCTCGATCGGCACCCGCTCCCCATCCCCAGACAATCCAATCGTCCGTGAATGAAAAGGCAGCGGACTACGACGAATCCTCCCAAATCGAAAATATCGAGCATCCTCCAAAAAGAAGGAACGCTTCTCCGGAAAGAATATCGGAAAGCGAGTCGTGTTGACCACCCGCTCATCCACTTCCGTGTTTGCAAAATCCGTCTGCCAAGTCCACGTCGCCGTCAACGACGGCGTGATGCGGTAAAACAGATCCATCGAGGGCTCGAGTTCCGTTGTCACCGACCCGTTCTCGTCCTCCCTCCAGCGCGCAACCGCCGTCGGGCGCACATCCAAACCCAAACCCGTCTTCAACTCACGCATCCCCGTGATCCGACCCGCTCCCTCCAATGCATACAGCGACTTCTGCCTCGTCGCCGAAGCCCAACGCAACTTCTCCTCCCTCCGCCGAATCACCCGCTCGATATTAAATCCCCAGCTCTCTTGGTCCGGCTCGAAGGATATGCTTCGAAAAGGAATTTCCACCTCCGCCACCCAACCGTCCGCCGTCACCCGCGTCTTGGCCTGCCAAATACAATCCCATTCCATCTCAGGGCGGTTTCCCGCCCGCACAATCCCGTCACCCAGGCTCCCGCCCGCCGCGATCCCAAAAAAGTATCCCTCCGTCCCCCGCGCAAAGGGATCGAGGACAATTCGCAAGCGATCATCTCCCGACCCCGTCGAGTCCCTCCGTCGGTCCCGTGCGAGCACTCCCGCCGGCGTTCCGTCAAAACAAGTCACTCCCAAATAAAGCGCCTCGTCCGTCCGCATCAAACGCACCTCCGTCCGCTCCGACGGCTTGGCGCCCTCACGCGGTTCAACCTGCCCCAGATTTGAAATCGTCGCAGCCCGCCCCCATTCCACTTCATTCAGAACCCCGTCAATCTTCGGCTTCTCCTCAACCCGTTGGGGCTTCAGCACATGCTGCCCCAACCCGGCCCCCATCATTCCGAGCGAAAGCATCACCACGATCCTCCCGGTTTTGTTAATTATTAAGCTCTCACTCATCCGTTCGTCAGCCGCCATAGAAACCAAATCGCTAATCTCCCTTTTTAGTCCCCTAGTCATGGCAATCGTCACAATAGAAATGAAGTAAATCATCCACCTGTTTGGGCACCTTGAAATCCAACTTGCCCCCTCGCTCATCAGCCAATGCCAACGAAATAAAAAAAGGGCAAAAAAGAAGCCAAAGAAGTCGCATCAGGCAGGGATTAAGAAAAAGCATGAGCCAAAGCCATCTCATTTACGCCCCGCCACAAGTATTCTGTCAGAGACCGATATCCGCCCTGAGCTCTCAAATTCCTAGTAGTCATCTTCCATCTGTGCCAAACTCGGTGCATGTCAGATGAATCATCGCGAACAGACCTCTTGTGGGAAACGATTCAGCAAAAGGAAGATTACCCTATTTTCCGGCTTTGCTATCTCAGCAAGCCCACCAAACCCTTCACTGCTGAGGACCTCGACGACATCGAGAGCAAATCGATCATCGCCAACAACGAGCGTGATGTCACCGGCCTCCTGATTGTCAACGATGACCGGATTCTCCAGATTCTCGAAGGATCCGAAGACTCGGTCCGAAAACTCTATACCAAGATCGAAGCCGACAGCCGCCATACCATGCTCAAGTTGGCCTCTGCTGTGGAAGACGAAGTGCGCCTCCTCTATAAATGGAGCATGGTCGTCCGGGGATTGGCCGGAACTCCCACGAAATTATTGGAACAGTTCAGCCAGGTTTACGACGAACTCTTGGCCGCCGAGCCACAGGCAGAAATCTCCATTGATCATGTCGATCTCTTCCGAGAAATCGCGCTCTTCGATACTCTCCCGAAGAAGGTTTGAGAAAGAGGACACCCGCCATGGTCGCCCAATCAATCAGAAAGGACGTCCTTCAGAATCCGATGGGGCTTACTCGGAAGCACACTCTTTTGCCACTTTGGCAGGGTGCTTCAGCTTATCGCGAACGTCTTTGGGGTTCATGGCAGCCACGGTCACTTCGTCCATTCCCAAAGCGACAAGACGCTTCCGATGGTCGTTTTGACGTTTGTTTCTCGCTGAATTCGACTTTGTAGGACGATTTCTGTTTTTGTTACGCGCTTGTGTTGAGGCCATGGTGGTATTTTTTTCCTAGCTGAAAGAGGAGTTCCTGTTGATTGGCTAGGTCAATCTCAAGAACGCGGCCTATGTAGGTTCGATGGAGGCCCCGGTCAACTGGAATTCTGGCTCAAGCGGGGTGTAATCAAGGGGATTGATCCGCGCAGTGTCCTAAACGGGCGCTGGGGACCGGGACACATCCTGAGAATCTTGCAACCACGGGCACTCTCCAAGCAAAGCGCCGGACGGGGAAAGACACTGCCCCCCGGGAGTCTACTGCAGAATCTTTTTGATCACCGGCTCGATTCCATCGGCCATTTTCATAAAGCCAAGATCGGTTGGGTGAACGCCATCAACCGTGCATTCGTCGGCATGCTCTCCGAGAAGCGTTCCTCCATCGAGGAAATGGATGTTGGCATCCCCTCCCGCTCGCCGGGCCTTCACAAGGTCCGCCTGAAATTTCGCCCGGGCCTGAACCGCGGCGAGTTGAGGACGCCCGAATAATTCGCCCGCATAGCGGATCTTGGAAATGATGAGGATGGGAATGTCTTTGTCCTGAGCACGAAGGAGATCCACGAATGGCCCAAGTGTTTGCCGAATTGATTCTCCGGCGTTGGCTTCGTAGTCGAGGACGATGAGCTTCTTCCGATCGATCTGATTAATAAGCTTTGCCAAAGCCGGCTCGCCTCTGCCATTGCCGGAGAAACCGAGATTTACAAATTCCCTATTCAAGCGACGACTGAGGATATTGGTGTAGGCCATGCCCGGACGCGCGGCGCATCCACCTTGCGTGATCGAAGTTCCATAAACAACAATCGGCCCGTCATCCACATACGGCAAGGGAGGGGCCACCGTCGCGCCCGCCACCACACCGACCTCAACGGACTCGACGCCATTGTAGAGCGGGAAATTCAAAGTGAAGTGGCGCATGCTTTTCGTGCTATTCATGAGCGTCACTTCATATTCCTTGGCCTGCGCGCCAAACCTGGCCGTGGCAAGGTAGCGTTGCTTCAAGGGGCCGCCAACATAGAGATCGAAGCCGCTCTGCCCGGTCGCGGGCATATGATACATCCCGGACACCTGACGCAGCTTCACCCTCAGCAAAACTTTGGGGCTATCCGACTGGAACTGAATCTGCCCGCCCGCCGTTGAATTCGCCAGGCTGTCAACGGCCCCGCGAATCGGCCACTGGGGTTTCACCGGCAACCTGCGATAAACCTTGTCCTCGCCAATCCAAGGGAACCCGACGAGTCGAAACGGTACAGCGCGCGGATCGAACCAAGCGATCCCTTTCGAATCTGCCTTTTCCAGGGTCATGTTTGGATCGAGCTTTTCGATATCGATTTCCTGAGCCCGGAGGATTGAGCCGAACATCGAAAGGCAAAGAGCGAGAGAGAGGAGGTATTTCATGAGATATTGAAGACTAACTTTGGGGCCTTGGCGATCACTGAACAATCCCTTCCAGCCTGTCTTCGGGCTTTCCGATGATCACTTTTAAAACCTTCATTGTCCCAATGATTCTAAGACAACTCATCATCACCCCAAAGCATTGAATCACCCCATCTAGGAACCGGGGAGCCGATAAGGGCCAAAATTGACAGAGTAATCCACTCCCCAATCTGATCGGCAAATGACCGTTTCGGTGATTGCCCCCTTAGAAAGATGGCGTATCTTGCAACCATCATCAATTATTCACGTCGCCGTTTACTCCAAGGAAGTCTTGCTGGTGGAGCTACCGGTCTGTTAACCGGACACGGTCAGGGTCAGGATCAAGGCGCTGTCGAAGCAAACGTAACGAGAAAAAAACCACGCGGGATTATTTTCTGTGTTTCGGACGGGATGAGCCAGGGCGTAATCTCAATGACGGAGGCTTTCTCAAATCAAGTGCGCGGCAAGGGAACCCATTGGTGGGAATTAATGGCAGGCGGAAAAGCAGTCCTTGGGCTCATGGATACCGCGTCCTCAAGTTCCATGGTGACCGACTCCGCTGCCGCCTCTTCAGCCTGGGGTTCCGGAAAGCGCGTGCCGAATGGACAAATCAATTTCGACGCGAACGGAAGGAGACTCGAATCGATCGGCGAGACTCTGGAAAAGGGAAACGTGCGCCTCGGATTAGTGTCGACGGCAAGTATTACGCATGCCACTCCAGCCGGTTTCGCCGCTTCTGTCATTAAACGGGGCCAAGAGGATCACATCGCGACGCAATACCTCAATCGCGTTGATGTCATCCTGGGTGGGGGCTCGAAGTTTTTTGACGCAAAAACGCGAAAGGACAAAAGGGATCTTTTCGGAGATTTCGCGAAGGAAAAGTATGAGGTCATCCGCTCGCGGGACGGGCTTTTGAAATCAAAATCCAAGAAAATTCTTGGCACCTTTTCTTCCGGATACATCCCCTACTCCATTGACCGTGATCAGGATGAGGTAATGCAAAAGGCGGTTCCGACTCTTTCCGAGATGAGCGAAGCGGCCCTGTCTCGTTTTTTAGATGACGATGCCCCTTTCCTGATGCAAGTCGAAGGAGCCCGCATCGATCATGCCGCGCATAAAAATGACATCGGAGCAATTTTGAACGAGCAAATGGCCTTTGATGACGCCGTCGGAAAAATGTTGGCCATGACCGAGGGCCGCGACGACATCCTCTTCGTTTTGACCAGCGATCACGGGAATGCCAACCCTGGTCTCAATGGCACGGGAGCTGGCTACCGTCAGACCAATGAGCACTTCTCCAGAATCGCCCGCATCAAAGGATCCACAGAGTGGTTTCTCCAGCAATGGGGAAAGACCAAAACGAAATCCGCAGCGGAGATGGGCAAACTGATGGAAGCGACCTATGGCTTCAAGCCCTCGCCCCGGGAACTGGAAGCCGTCATGGATCGTACTGCCGGAAAGAAAGTCACCCAGTGGAGCAATCAGCTCTCCAACCCGGTCGGCCTTCTGGGGCAGATTGTCGGCAATGTTACTGGAGTCGGCTGGACCGGCATCTGCCACACCTCCGATCCGACGCAGATGACCTCCATCGGACCGGGGGCAGAAAACTTCGCTGGCTTGGTGAGAAACGATTCGATTCGTGATCGCCTGCTCGACCTCATATTGGGCTAGGCCGGGGAAGTAAGCTCCATTAAAAACGCCTCTCTCGTTTCATCCGAAGCATCCGCCTCACGAACTGCCGCAGGCGCCTTGCCCACCGAAGGCCCCATCTGCTCGCTTTCCTCCCAAGCCAGCGCTTTCAAAGCCTTTTCCAACATACTGTCTTCCGCAGTGAAAAGGTCATTTTCCTAATGAAGAGCCAGGAAGAGAAGTTTGATGATGTCTTAATTGTCCCGGTTGTCCGTTATGGGTGAAACGCTCCCACCCCGCCCCAATCGAGGCGAGGCGGAGTGTCTCGCAATTTTATGGCTCCACTCTCTCTTTTTCCGGGAGGGAATCCCCGGCCCCATCCTCCTCCAGCTCTTCAAGAAAATTGAAAATTCTCCATCCGACAGCTTGACCTATCCGCCCTCTGACATAGAAGCGGAACTTCACGGGGAGAAATCAGGTCCCCGATATTGTTCAAATTCATGGAAACTGACTCCGCTCCAACTCCCGCCTCTGAAAAAAGAGACTTTGCTCGTATCGGAACCGCTCTCCTTTTTCTGATTGGGATTATTCTTTTTGCCTCAAGCCTCCGTCCCGACGGAACCGGCGTCAGTCTCGAACTCATCATTGCCGCCGTTATCGGAGGCTACATGGCGATGAATATCGGAGCTAACGATGTCGCCAACAATGTCGGACCCGCCGTGGGATCGCGCGCCCTTACCTTGGTTGGAGCCATTATTATTGCCGGGATTTTCGAAGCAGCAGGCGCACTTATCGCAGGAGGCGATGTCGTCAGCACCGTGAAGAAAGGTATCATCAATCCGGCGCTTATCGATAATGCCCGGGTCTTCATTGCGCTCATGATGGCCGCGCTCTTTGCGGGGGCGCTATGGCTCAACCTCGCCACCGCCTTCGGCGCTCCCGTTTCCACCACCCACGCCATCGTAGGAGGCGTGCTCGGCGCAGGCATCGCTGCCGGGGGGGTTGGCATCGCGAACTGGAGCCAAATGGGAATGATCGCCGCCAGCTGGATCATCTCGCCAGTCATCGGCGGAGCAATTGCCGCAGGTTTTCTTTTCTGGATCAAACGAAGCATCACCTACCGCACGGACATGATTGGTGCGGGACGACGCATGGTTCCCATTATGGTCTCACTCATGGTCTTCGCCTTCAGCACCTATCTAATCATGAAGGGCCTCAAAAAGATCATCCAACTGGATATCCTGCAGGCTGCCGGAATCGGCCTCGCTCTGGCCATTGTCAGTTACTTCATTATTAAAAGCCTGATCGCGAAGCACTCCGCCAGCTTCGCGAACAGAAAGAACTCGATTAATAAGCTATTCACCATTCCCCTCATCTTCGCTGCTGCGCTCCTGAGTTTCGCCCACGGAGCAAACGACGTCGCCAATGCCGTGGGGCCTCTCGCCGCCATCGCCGAAGCGCTCTCCAGCGACGGTGTCGCTTCGAAAGCGCCCATCCCCTTTTGGGTCATGGGCATTGGAGCACTTGGAATCTCCATCGGCCTCGCCCTCTTCGGACCCAAACTCATCAAAACCGTCGGAACCGAGATTACCGAACTCGACCAGATGAGGGCCTTCTGCATCGCCATGGCCGCGGCCATCACCGTAATCATCGCTTCGCAGCTCGGCCTCCCCGTCAGCTCGACCCACATCGCGGTGGGCGGAGTCTTCGGTGTGGGATTCCTCCGGGAGTACATCAAACAGAACTACGCCCAAACGATCCATGCGATCAAGAAATGCCACCAAGGCAAGGATCAGGCCGAAGTCCAAGCCTTCATGACTGAATTTGAAGCCAGCACGTTCGAAGAAAAACGAGTCCAACTCGCGGAACTCAAAAAGAACAACACCAACATCGGGCTCAGCAAAGATGAGCGCAAGCGCCTCAAAAAAGAACTCCGTCAGGAGCTCGTCAAACGTTCCGCTCTCATGAAAATCGCCGCAGCCTGGGTCATCACCGTCCCCGCATCCGGCATCATGGCTGCCATTCTCTTCTTCGTCATCAAAGGAATCATGGCCAACGATTCCAACCCAGACCTGGAGGCCAGCGAAGCCCGGATCGAGGTCACTAAATAGACGATCCTCGTGGCGGGGGCTTCCCATTAATTGCTGCGAGGGGGCAGAAGGAAAAGGAATCCCGCATTCCCATAATCCCTCCTTGCACTTGTATTATCGATCGCTCATTCTCACTGGCAACACTTGTGAAGATCATGATCAACAAACGTCGCCAATTCCTCAAATCCTCTCTCGCCGCCGGTATCGCCCCCTTCATTTCCGGAGGAACCGCCGGAGCACAAATCATCGGAGCCAACGATCGCCTCCGTCTCGCTGTCGCCGGGCTCAATGGACGTGGCAAGAACCACATCGATGGTTTTCTCGGGCAAAAGAATGTCGAGATCGCCTATCTGATCGACCCCGACAAGAAAGTCCTCGCCAGTCGCATGAAAGACCTTCGCAAAAAAGTCGAAGCCAAAGGTCTCCCTTTCACCACCAAAGGGATCTCCGATATCCGCGAAGCTCTCGGCGACAAGAATCTCGACGCCGTTTCCATTGCCACGCCCAATCATTGGCACTCACTCATGACGATCTGGTCCGCCCAGTCCGGAAAGCACGTCTACGTCGAAAAGCCCATGAGCCACGATGTCGCTGAGGGCCGCATCTGTGTCGAAGCCCAACAAAAATACGGCGTCGTCATTCAGCACGGCACGCAACGTCGCTCCGATGCCGGGATCGCCGGTCTTAGCGAAGCGATCCGCGCCGGTAAATTTGGGCGCCTCAAAATTTCCTACGGATACTGTTGCAAACCACGTGGCGGAATCGGCCACGACAAGATCGCCACTCCGCCCGAGAACCTCGACTGGAATCTCTGGCGCGGTCCCGCCCAGATCGATGACTACCACGGCAACTATGCCCACTACGACTGGCATTGGTTCTGGAAAACCGGCAACGGCGACATGAATAACCAGGGCACGCACCAACTCGACGTCGCGGCCTGGGCTCTCGATGAAGATCAAACCAATCCCGTCCGCGTGATGTCTCTCGGCGGCCGGTTCCAGTGGAACGACCAAGGCGAAACTCCCAACACCATGATGGGCATGGCCGAGTATCCCAACGGACAGTGGGCCTTCTTCAACGTCCGCAACGTGAATCACAAAGGCTACGAACGTCAGGTCGAAAACGAATACTACTTCGAAGACGGCGGAAAGATCATCCGCAACAAATACTACGCGCCCGGCTCCAAAAAAGGAGAGTCCGTCAAAGTGGATAAAGGCGACGTCACTCCGGGCGGAAACTGGGGCAGCTTCATCGCCGCCTGCCGTGCCGGCAAACCCGAGATGGCCAACGGCAACGTGCTCGAAGCTCACTATGGCTGCGTCCTCGGCCACCTCATGAACAACTCCTACCGCCTCGGAGAAGACGTTCCCTTCAACTCAAAAGCCGGGCGCTTTGGCGATAATACTCCGGCCGCCGAGCACTTTGGTCACCTCCACAGCATCATGGCCGATGGAGTCGGCATTCCCAAAGACGGCTCAAATTACAAAGTCGGTCCTTGGCTTACCTTCGACCCTAAGACCGAAAAGCACACCGGCGAGCACGCCGGCGCAGCCAACGCTCTCCTTAAAGATTCCAATCGGAAAGGCTTCGAAATCCCGGCGCCCGGCAAAGTCTAAGCACAACCGTTTCTCTTCGTGTGGTGACTTTCAGTTTCAGAAACTGGCTCATCCCCAATTGAGGGAGAGCTGATCGTTGGACTTGGGGCCCGCCAAAAAAAATTTATTAGTCACCCACCCGGCAATCTGCCCGATGGATCCATCTCAAAGGTCTCCCCAAAAAGAGGCGGCGGGGTAGGTAGCCTCTATATCCCCTTGAGCACACCAGTGGAATCGCCGATGCGATCCGTGGGCGCTCCGGCCTCGTGCAACATCCGCATGTAGAGGTTGTTCAAGGGAGTTTCAACCGGAAGCTCCAGGTGGCGGCCGGGATTGAATTTTCCACCGGCATTTCCAGCCAGAATGATGGGGAGGTCATCATGGGTGTGACGATTGGCATCAGAATGTCCGCTTCCCCATACAATCATGGAGTTGTGCAGCAGGCTCTTGCCATCGACGTCCTCCGTCGACTTCATTCGCTCAAGGAAGTATGCCAATTGCTCGGAATAGAAAGTGTCGATCTTAACGATCTTATCCATCTTTCTCCGATCATCACGATGATGGGAAAGTCCGTGGTGCCCTTCGTTCACCCCCAGATGAGTAAAGTTGCGGTTACTACCGTCGTGCGCCAGGAGGAGGGAAGAAATCCGGGTCTGGTCCGTCTTGAAGGCTATGAGCATCATATCAAAGAGCAATCGAATGTGCTCCTGATATTCACGCGGCACACCTTCCTCAGGAGCATCGACACCAGGATTTGGTGGAGGGCCAAAGCCCTCGGCTTTTTCAATACGACGCTCAATCTCACGAACCCCGGTCATGTATTCATCGAGTTTGTTACGATCGTTCCGACCAAGCTGGTTGTTCATCGACTTGGCGTCGCTCATGACGATATCGAGAATGGAACGCTTCTCTGCCCTCCGCTTGGCTAAGCTCTTCTTCCGCTCTTCATTTGAGCCACCTCCAAATAAACGCTCGAAGACCAAACGGGGATTGGATTCCGGAGTCATCGGCTGCGTCGCCGAACGCCACGAAAGATTGTACTGATACGCACAGGAATATCCCGAGTCGCATCTTCCCGACTTGCGCACCGCGTCACATGAGAGCTCGAGCGAGGACAATCGCGTCTCCGAGCCAATGTAATTCGCCGCCATTTGGTCGACCGAGATTCCCACTTTAATATCTGCTCCGGCTGTCTTTCTCGGGCGCGCTCCGGTGAGGAAGGTCGCCCCCGCACGCGCGTGGTCACCCGCACCATCCGGCCCGGCAGTTCCATTGATCTGTTCCATTCCCTTGATGATCTGCAGATCCTTCTTGAAGGGATCAAGCGACTTCATCGAATGGTTGAACTTAAAATCCGAACCCACGCCCTCGGGGCGCCACTTGTCCATGATCACACCATTTGGCACATAGAGATAAGCCATGCGAAGAGGCGCGCCCGTTGCCGTGACACTCCGGGCAACCGCTTCAGCAGCTTTCGTTTCGGCACCCAATGAGCGGAACGAAGGCAGCGCGACGGTAGCTCCGACTCCTCGAAGAAAGGCACGACGCCCAAGATTGATCGATGGTTTGTTCATGGATTCAATTAATCAGATTTTCCCTCGGCTTTTAGAATATGCAAACAGACGGCACAAAACCAGCCTAGAAGGCCCTATCTCCTCTACGCTTCTGAAACGGAACACTTTCAGTAATCGCATTCACGAGGTCCTTAAGCCCGCCTCCCGCCTTGACCGTCTGAGCGATAATGGCATCGATAGACGGAGCGTCGTAATACTCCACTCCGCGGCCGAGCGCATAGGTCAACATCTTCTCAGTGAGGCAGCGGTAAAAATCCTGCTTTCGAGAAGTCACGAGGATCTTCTTGAGCTCCATGACGTTGGAAAAGTCCTCTCCAGTAACGAGCTTTCCCGCACTGTCGATGTCCTTGCCGTCTTCCTGATCGCGCCATTGACCGATGGCATTGAAGTTCTCAAGAGCCAATCCGATGGGGTCCATCCGCTCATGACAGGAGGCACAAAGCGGCTTCTCACGGTGTATCTCCATGAGCTGGCGCATCGTCGCAGTGCGATCAAACTCCTTCGCCACCTCTTCAAGCTCCGGCACGTCGGGGGGAGCCGGTGGAGCTGGTGTCCCCAAGATGTTATCGAGCACAAACAAACCACGATTCACCGGCGAAGTCCGTGTTGATTGGGAAGTAACGATGAGGAAAGTGCCCTGACCCAAAATCCCACCCCGGCCTTTCGCGCTCTGGTCAAACTCGACCTTACGAAACTGCCCTCCCTTTACTCCCCCTACTCCGTAGAAGTTGGCGAGGTTTTCGTTGAGCATGGAATAGTTGGCATCCAAGAGCTCCAGGAGTGGACGATTCTCCACAAGAATATGCCGGAAGAATTCCTCGGTCTCCCTCTTCATGTCCACCCGATGACTGCTATTGAAAACGCGGGCCGCCTTTCTCCGATCGCGCTCGCGAATGATACGCCGCACATCGATGTTCCGTCCGGGCATGTCACGCGCCTGCAACCACTGCCCCACGAAATTCTGAACCATGCGATTCCCCTTCCCGTCCTTCAACATGCGGTCGACCTGCTTTCGCAGGTTCTCACGCAGCTTTCCTTTCGCCGCGAGACCCAATAACTCTTGGTCGGGCGCCGAACTCCATAAGAAATACGAAAGCCGAGATGCCAAGGCATATTCATCAATCGAAACCACCTTGCCCGGATTATCCGGCTCGGCTTGCACCTCACTTCGATAAAGGAAACTCGGCGAAGCCAAAGTCGCCGTCACCGCGAGACGAACTCCGTCGACAAACTTCGCTCCCTCTTCATCAATCTTCGCGTTCGCAAGCATGCTGATTTGATCCACCAGTTTCTGACGCGGCGGACGCCGGAAGGCCCTCGTCGCAAAGCTCTCGACGATCTTGCGCATGTAGACCTTTTGCTTGTCCTTCTCCCTCGGTGGCAGGCCATCGGGCAAAATCCGTTTGTAGCTGTCGGGATAAAGATCCCAGGCCCCATCCAAACCAAGATGCTTCAATCGGAAACGATCCACGCGGATGCCCGCTGTCCCTTTCCCTTCCCCCTTTTCCCCGGTTACGATCGCAAACTCAAATCGATGCTCGCCTTTCGGCAGCTGAAGTTTCTCCACAAAGCGACTGCGCACATACTTGTCCGAGTTAATGTCGAACTCCCTAAGCATCTTGCCATCGACAAAAATCTGCCACTTTCCGGTTTGTTTTTTCGGACGACCCCCTTCGCTCTGAAGCGAGTAGGCCACTTCCAATTCATACTCGCCGCCCGCATCGATGCGGCGTTTCGCCGTCACGATCTGCTTCTGATCCACTTCCATGAACCGCGCCGTCTGGCTTCCGCCCCGGTCTTTGAAGCTCCCAGCATCGATATCGATTGGCTTCGGCTTTCCCGCATCCTCCGGCACGGCCATGACGGCAATCTCCCCGGCCGCACTGAGATACTTTTCCATCAGGAGCGGCGAAATCGTGAGCACATCTCCAATGGTATCGAATCCAAACCCCGTATCGTCGGCAGGGAAATTATCATTCGTGTTAAACCTCACTCCCACAACATCCGCGATGGTATTTTGATACTCCTCGCGATTCATGCGCCGGATCGTCACGCGACCCGGGTCGGGATTTTCGGGATCCAGTTTGAAAATCTTCTTCTCAATCCAGGAAATAATTTCCTTCCGTTCCTCCGTGCTCGGCTGAAACTTCTCTTTCGACGGCGGCATGAGATCCGTGCGGACATTCTCCCAGATCCGCAGCCACGTCAGCTGATCATTTAGCATCGCCTCTGTGCTCTCATACTCATCGAGCACAAAATCCCCCTTCATCTTCCCATCGCCATGACAGTCGAAACAATAGTCCTGCAAAAGCGGCTCGATCTTCTTTTGAAATTCAATTTCCACCTCTTTCGGCACCTTCTCCTCAGCCACAGAAAGCCCCGCCGTCAGCAGGACTGTGGTCAAGACAAGTAAGAGCGTCGAAGCAGATTTCATTGAGTCCCCTTTCAACGGGGACAAGCCCCCTCACTTATCACCGAAATCTAAAGTTCGTTCGGACAAGAGAATCAAACGGTCCCACTTCGCCCCCCTTGTTACCGAGCTTACCAGACCAAGAAACAAACCGACGAATACGGGGAATCGGCATGATCCCCCGCTGAATAAATTTCCAATCCTCACTTCCTGATTTTTAAGGAGAATTCTAGCTCTTCCGATTCCAGCTCCCATTCACCATCCTTCCTGACTAATTTGAAAGGCTGACCTTCCAGGTCTTTCTCACTAATCTCAGGTCCATACTTCAGTGCGGACTTCAACATCACCCGTGCGATCGAAGTCTGATCCTCTCCGCGCACCATCTTACTGAGAGTCGGCATCGCCAGTGCCACCAAAATATTCCTGGTCAGTTTTTTGTTGGCTGTGAGATCCGCTGTCATATTTTCCTCGAATTCCGCCACGGCGACACGTCGCGCTTTACCCTTCAACTTCAGAGCGGCCATGCCCTCAGCATGCACCTTGCGATAACTGTCGGTCATTTCATGAACCAGCTTGGGGTCCTCGAAGGGATCACTTTCTGTGCTGCTGGCGGCGAGCCCCAACTTCTCCTTCGCTTGATCAAAATCTTCTAGAAGCTCTTTCTCCCAAACATCAATCCATGCGAGTTCCCAGGCAAAGGCCTGGGGCAGCGAACTCAGACCGGGCAGCTCGCTTTGGCGGCGGGCATAGTCTCCCCGCATTTCCGCATCCCAACTCATGCAGTGACGTGCCGCTGTCACGATCGTTCTCCGCTCCAGAACATTCTGAATGATATTGCTGATCAGAAAGGGAGTCACTCCGGCATCACGAGCGATGTGATGAGCCACCAAAAGAAGATCGATTCCCCCAGCCACGTCACCCTTGGCGAATTTCGCTTCCGCGAGGACCAACACGATCGTCGAAAACTCGCGCATCTTGGCCAGATGAGGGGTTGTCATTGCGACTCCCTCTTCCCAGGCCAGCCCCCATTCGCAGGGAGCTTCGGAAACGACCGCCTTGCGCAAAAATTTCACCGGCTGCTCGAAATCGAATTCTTCGATAATCTCCGCCTTGAAGGGGATCTTGCCATCGGCAATTTCACGCAATTGCCTCGCTTGCGCTTCGCTCAAGGGAGGAAGCTCAGCAGCGGCCTGCCAATAGAGCAGTGCTGGATTTGTGTTTCGGGAACTCCGAACCTCGGCAGCCCGCAGCAGGGAAGGCGCACAACAGAGGATGACGAGAATGATGGATTTAATTGGGTATTTCATCAGAGTACTTTGAATAATAGTTGGGTTGTTCGCGTGCTAGCGATTTGATTCAAAAACAGCGGCTGATCTCGGCAGGACAACCCGAGCCTCCTGGTCTAACATGGCCAGTAGAACGTCCTCTCCCTCCGCAAACGCGTTTCGGTAGGAGAGCACTGAATTGGATTCTGGATCTCCCACTTGGGCGATTTCCTGACCCGATTTTGTCTCGGGCTGAGCGGGAGGCTCGTCAAAGCGAAACACCAAGACGGCAGCGATCACGGCGATGGCAGCAGTCGCGGACACTTTTAAGGGAGACCAGTAAAAACCTCGCTCTCGATTTTCACCCGGTTCCTCCAATCGAATCCGCCGCATCGTGTCTTGATGCAGTATGAAATCGAACTCCTCACTTTCACGGATGCGATGGGCATCGTTCTGAAGCAGTTCGGTCAGGTCTTGATTGTCGTCTTTCATCCTTGTTTCTAGTGATTAATGTTCTTCGCCCCGCAAGAGGTTCAATTTTTCCCTCATCCCTTGCAGTTTTTTTAGAGCGTGGTGCAGACGGCTCTTCACCGTGCCGACCGAAATACCCAAAGCACTGGCCGTTTCCGCCTCGCTCGCGTCGGCGTAAAATCGAAGTCGAATCACCTCCCGATGCTTGGGTGGAAGAGCAGAAACAAGAGAGCGGACAAGCTCGGCTTCATCGGAACCGAAGTCGGAATTCTCAGTGCCCGCTGCGGCCTCGCGCTGGGAGCCAGCCAGAATCTGCTCCGCCGTTGGTGATGGAAGCCGCCGTGAAAACCAGCCTCTCGCCCGCCCGTGCTGGCGCTGCAAGATGACGTAGAGCCAGGTAAATAATTGGCACGTTCCATCGAAACGCTTGAGGCTCTTCCACGCCGCGATCATCGTTTCCTGCATCAGGTCACGCGCCAGGTCAGGATCCTGACAAAACACAATCGCCTGCGAAAGCAATCGTGGCTGCACCCCTTCCATCAACCTGGAAAAAGCATCAAGATCGCCGTTCTGCGCGCGCGCGACCAACTCGTTCTCGGTGGTCTCTGGCGGCTCAACGGTCTGCATAGGTTTCAAAGATGTATGGGGCGATCAGAAATCAGGGTTCACTTTTTTTTACCGATCCACCATCTGAAAGATGACCGACCCGAAGTCGAGCGGGTTAACTGAACCACCTCGTGAGGGAAGCTTCCACCCAAAATACTTTCATGCTACCTATCCCCCATGTCCAAGAGTGTCCGCCACGCCATCTTCTGTCTCACCTTAGCTTGTCTCCAGTCCTGCGGCAGCGGTAATTCATCACCAACCAAACCCAGCAAACTTCACTGGGACGACGTGCAATCCTTCATCGCCAGTCAGCGCAAGGCCGGTCACCCCAACTACAATCCAGAGTTGCTCTACGTCGTTGATCCCGCAAAGCAACGGATGCGCGTCATTTCCCTCAAAACCCGCAAAACTCGTGAGACTCTCCGCTGCGGCACCGGAAAACGCGGCTTGGGAACCAAGCATGCCCAAACCCCTCCCGGGTTTTTCACGATGGGCGGGGTCCGCATTGCCAAAGGCGCCAACCATGCCATTCAAACCGGAGATTCCAAAAAGGGCGTCGCCGGGATCTACGCCGAGATTCATTTTCCTCCAACCTACCCCGACCCCAAGCGACGCGGCTACGTCCCCAATGGAGTGGTCATCCATTCCTACAATCCCGATGCCAGTGAAATGCTCCAACAACGGCGGTCCCAACGAATGATCGGCCGCATTCCCTGCACCTTCGGCTGCCCCGTTCCTGATATCGACGAAGCGCACAAGCTGGTTCCCTATCTCAAAAGGTCTTATGGAAAATTCGACCCCACCGCTAATCCCAACGCCAACCTTCGCAGCCTCATCAGTCAGGGGCAGGTCAAAGTCTACCAGCGCAATCAACTCGGCGATCCCATTCTGATCCTCAACCGCCAGTAGCAGCTCACCCTTACTTCGTCCGTGGCGGAAATTCCGCCTTGGTCTTTACGCTGGTGGTGGCACGCCTTTCCGCCTGCCATTTCTTCGGCTTGGTGGGGAGAACGGTGTCATCTCCATAGCCTTTTTGCAGCGCAAGGAGTTGCTTGCGAATGTCTTCGATGAGTTCCTTTTTCTTGGGATTTCCGTAGAGATTTTTTAATTCATCGGGATCCGTTTTGAGGTCGTAGAATTCCCACTCCCCAAATTCATAAAAGTTGATGAGCTTGTAGCGGTCAGTCCGGATGCCGTTATGGCGGGGCACCTGGTGGTAAGAGGGATACTCGTAGTAGTGATAGTAGATGGACTTCCTCCAATCGTCGGGGGTATTACCCGTCAAGAGAGGGACCAGCGATTTGCCCTGCATATCGGCGGGAATTTTTGCTCCGGCCATTTCGAGGAAAGTCTGGGCGTAGTCGAGGTTTTGCACCAACTCGGTGTTGCGTGAACCAGGCTTGATCTTGCCGGGCCAGGAAACGATGAGAGGCATCTTGAGCGACTCTTCATACATCCAGCGTTTGTCGTACCAACCGTGATCGCCAATGTAGAACCCTTGGTCGGAGGAGTAAACAAAGACGGTGTTATCAGCGAGGCCTTCGTCTTCGAGTGTCTTGCGGAGGCGGGCGAGATTTTCATCCACCCCCTTAATGCTGCGGAGGTAGTTCTTGGCGTAGCGTTGGAATTTCCAGCGAACGAGATCGCGTCCGGTGAGCTTGGCCTCACGGAAGGCCTTGTCTTTGGGGCCGTAGGCGGCGCGCCAGACTTTGAGTTGCTCGGGCGTCATGCGCTTCATGTTCATGTATGCAGAGCGATCTTCGCTGGGCCGACGTTGCTTGGGGATTTTGAGATCGGGAGTGAGATCCGTGAAGAGGTCGTGATCGAGATACATGTGACGATCGATTTCCATCTCTTGATGCTGGGCGGGAATGCGGCCCTCGTATTGGTCGAAGAGAGTATCGGGCTCGGGGATCTCGATATCGTCGTAGAGGTGGAGGTGGCGGAGGGCGGGCATCCAGGTGCGGTGCGGCGCCTTGTGCTGACACATCAACATGAAGGGCTTACCGAGAGCTTTGGATTCTTTCACGAAATCGATGGCCATGTCGGTAACAATGTCGGTGCAGTATCCCGGAACAACCTTGCGACCCTCGGGGGTGATCAAAGCCGGATTGTAGTAATCGCCCTGCCCGGGAAGAACAGCCCAGGAATCGAAGCCCTGTGGGTTTCCTTTGAGGTGGGACTTTCCGTAGAGTGCCGTGTGGTAACCGGCAGCGCGGAGAATTTTCGGGAAGATTTGCTGATTCCAGTCGAAGCTATTCCCATTGTTCATGAAGCCGTTTTTATGGCTGTGCTTGCCGCTCATGATGACAGCGCGGGACGGTCCGCAAATCGAGTTGGTGCAGAAGGAATTTTCGAAGAGCATCCCGTCAGCCGCGAGCTTGTCGATTTCCGGAGTCGGATTCACCGACTTAAGCCAGCCGTTATAAGCCCCGATGGCGTGAGGTGCGTGATCGTCGGTGAAGAAGAAAACGATGTTTGGTTTCTTCGCGTGACTGAGCGTAGTGAGAGACAAGAGGAGCAAGGAAAGCAACTTCATGCCGCGAAGCTAAAGAAGCGGGAATGACTTGTCCAGCGAGGGAGGCGGGATTTCCCCCAAACATCGAAAACCCACTATTTGAAAGCGGCTTTGGCTTATTTGCCTACTTTCTCGAGCACCACTGAATAAACATCGATCGCCCGTTCTCCGGTGATTTTCGGAGCGCTGAGAGTCAATTTCTTTCGTCCTGCGGTCAAATTAAGGACTCCAAGCTTGAAGGGCTTGAAGTCTTTGACGAAGTAGTGCGACTTGGCGACTCGTTCTTTTGATTTGTCCCAAAGAGGCGGATCGAATGCTTCGGCGACCGCCGCTTCGGCCATTGATTCTCCCCACTCAAGACGAATCTTTGTGCCGACGCTTTGGGCCGGACAAGTATAGTGAACAATGGCCCGATACTTTCCCGCGGTGCCGACCTTGATGTCCCAGGTGATGGAATCATTCTCGCTCGTCCAATTGGTGAAGAAGGAATTATTGGGAGCCTTTGAACTTCGTTTGATCGTGCCGTGAGGAACTCCATCCCGCGCTGGCAGGGTTGTCGACTCGGCATAGCCAACGGTGAACGGACGGTCGGCGTTGGCGGCGAAGTATTGGTCGGCCTCGCGACGGTGTGCGGCCATGGCCTTGCGGAGATCAGCGGCAGCCCCGGGATATTGATCGGCGACATTTTGATGCTGCCCCCGGTCTTTCTGAATGTCGAAGAGCGCACCTCTCTCATCCATCCGGAATCTCGCGGTGCGCACGGTCGTTCTTCCCCCCCAAACGCTGAAGAGTTTGCGGTCCGTCCACTCGCCTTTGGGATACCCCCGCAGCAAAGCGGCAAAGCTTCGTCCCTCTATCGGCTTGGCCGTCTTAGCAGGAACTTTCGCAAGCTCGGTCAGAGTAGGGAGCAAATCGATCGCGCCGCCAACCTGACTGATCGACCGGCCTGCAGGAATTTCCCCGGGCCAACGGATCAGAAACGGCGAGCGCAATCCCCCTTCGTCGACACTCCCCTTCTTGCCTTTCATTCCACCATTCCATCGGAAGCTGTTGGGCCCGTTGTCGGAGAAGTAGACCACGATAGTCTCCTCGCGGAGCCCAAGGGCATCCAACTTCTTCAAGACCCGGCCGACATTCCAATCAATATTCTCACACATCGCGAGAGCAGCCCGAGTCGCGGGAAGATCTTCTTTTTTGCGGTTACGATTCCGCTTCGCCGGGTCGAACCCATCGAATTTTCCGTAGAATTTGTCATCAACGTAAAACGGCGAATGCGGTGTATTGAAGGGAACATAACAGAAGAAAGGCTGATCGCGATTTTGCCCAATGAAACGAATCGCGTGGTCAATGAGATCATCGGTGAGGTATCCCTTGCCCTTTACTTGCTTCCGGTTGTGATCAAGAGGCGGACTGAAGTAGTGCCCCCAATGCCCGGAGGTGAATCCGTAAAACTCATCGAACCCACGATCGAGCGGATGGTAGGGCGCTTGTGTGCCATTGTGCCATTTTCCAAATGCTCCGGTAGCGTATCCACTCGCTTTGAAGAGGTCGGAAAGTGTCGTTTCGTCCGGATTAAGCCGGCCAGTTCCCTCGCTCACTCCACTGACTCCGGTGCGGAAATGATAGCGCCCGGTCAGGAACTCGGCCCGGGTGGGAGCGCACACCGCACACACATAGAAGTTTTCCAGAGAAGCTCCGTCCTTCGCCAGCGAATCAAGATTGGGAGTCGCCAAATTTGAATTCCCATGCGCACTCAAATCACCCCATCCCTGATCGTCGGCCAGAAAGACGACGAGGTTGGGACGACGCTTTTCCGCTGAGAGGGAATTTCCCAACAAACAAGTAAGCAGCCCCAGAACCAGAGTATATGAACGGAGGCCGCTAATCATGAAAAACAGTCACATTGAGAGAAGTTGACCTCAAGAAGAGAAATCATCTCCCAGTTCCTCGTGGGTGAAAGTGCAATCCCAACCACCAACCTAGTATCCCAAAGGCGTTCCCCCCTGTGCCTCGATCGAGCGTTACCACTCCTGGATTTAATGCATTTCCACTGCGCAGGATCCCAGTCCGCCTTGGAAGTAGTTGAAGCGAACATTGGGGTGATCGGCGAGGAGTGACATGGGAACAGCTGAGTCCGCAATGCCTTTGGAGATCATGAGTGCGGTCAGTCGTTGACCAAGCGGATTGTCGTGGACTCCGGCCTGCCAAATCGAGACCCTCTCGGCCTGCCAGGTTTCGACCGGTCCGACGGTGACGGCCTGATTTGGAACCATGGTAATGTTTCCACCACCCGAAGTGCGGGCGTTTTGCGCCAAGGTCACGGGGTGGAGTTCAACGACACGAGTTGCGAGTTGACGATATTCCTCCGGTGACGGAGGCGCGTCGGCAAACCGCCCCTCCCGACGAAGCGGGTCATTGAAAGCCCAATGTTTGATGTCGCCCTGCCCACCCTGCATCACCGCGCATCGAACTCCCGCATTCCAGGAGTCGATGAAGACTTTCGTGTCGGCCTTTGGAAAATGGAGATTCTCTTCGGGGACGGGCTTGTTGAGGCGATCAAAGAGCAACTCCCGGTCGGCCCGCTCGAAGGAAAGCGGATGATCAAGCGGGACCTCCTTGTCATCGTCGCCAACCCATTCGTCCATGCCCCAGAAATGCGCATTGGAAAGATCGAGTTCAAGTTCGTTGCAGAGACGGGCCACCAAAGGTAATTGCTCGGTCGGCCCAATTGGCCCACAAATCCCAACCGGATTATCCGCCGTCGCTTGTTGCCAGGCCCTGATGTATTCGAGCGCTTCACTCAGGTAGAATTCCTCGAGCGTATCGTAGAAGACCACCTCAAATCCAGGGCGGGAAAGTTGCAGGAGATCGTCCGGAGTCAGACGGGCGGCGTCCTGAATCAGCTCATCATCGAGAGTGGTGTAATCCCACCAGTCCGGGGAAATTTTGGAAAGTTTGCGCATTTTTTATGGGGTGCTTGTTGAAGAATAGTTCGGATCGATCAAGTAGCGATCGCCAAGAATTTCAACAAGCGGATCTTCATCGTGAGCGGAGTAGCCAAGATGTAAATGACGTCGCCAGCCTTCGGCTTTTTCAAATTTACCGGAGAGCTCCCCGACCTTTCCGGCCAGCGTATCAAGAACCTGCAGGTAGGAATTCGCCCCCTGGGAATGATTGAGCCAGTTCTGCTGGGATGCGTGCGCCGCGAGTGCCTCCCGCTGCTTGTCGATGACCATCGTCGTATCAACATACGATCCCGCCGTCACCGGCACACGGAGCGGATCGCAAAGACCATGCGGCATGGAGTGGTAAACAAAAACATCTTCGGGGTAAGTCTCGCGAGAAGGTGGATCGGTTTCAAAATTGGGCATCCCTTTGGTGAAGGCTGCCGTCACGGCCAGTCGACAAGCATTGGTGTGATCCTCCATATAATCCTGTGGCGGATGGGTGAGGACAATCGACGGCTTAACTTGCCGCACCACGCCGGCGACTTTGCGGAGTTTGGGAAGGTCGTAAAAGATTTCCAGATCATCGCAAATCGGCGGGTGAAAAGTCGCTCCCAAAATAGCGGCGGCATTTTGAGCTTCGCTCAAACGAACCCGTCGTGTCTCTTCCGCATCCATCTCGGTCGACCCACAACTTCCGGTCGAAAGATTAAAGTAATGAATCTCGAAGCCCGCTTCGCGGAGGAGAAGCAAAGTGCCGGCCCCGAAGTATTCGATGTCATCGGGGTGGGCAAAAATAGCGAGAGCGATCTTACGTTTCATGGGTCATCTACAGTCGAATAGCACGTCCCTCGGCAGCGCTTTGGTCGGCGGCGAAGAGCACCTGGAAGGTCTTAAAGGCTTCTTCGTAGCTGGTCAGCGGCATCGCTTCTCCTTTGTCGAGAGCATCGAAGAATGCCTGAAATTGATCTTGGTAAGGGTGATCGGCCACGTCACCTGAATCAGCGAGAGCCACCGGTAACTCCGTCCAGGTCTTGTCGCGAAGGTGGAGCTTCGAGGAGTAAAGTTTGTTGTCGAGAATGCTTCCCTCGCTGCCACACAAGTGCGTGTGGAAGTAGTAGGGCTGGAGGCAATCGATCACGCTGGCGCACTTCCCGACCGCCCCGTTCTTAAATTTAACGAGCATGGTCGTCGTTGTGGGATATTCATATTTTGCAAAGTCCACATTCTTGGACTGGGCATTGTAAGCGGTAACCTCTTCCACCTCCGAGCCCATACACATGAGGAGAGCATCGAGGGCATGACAACCGGCCGAAAGCAGGGAACTGCCACCGTTTTCCTTGGTAGTGTTCCAACGATACTGACCATACCAGGGACCAATGCCATGATAGTAATCGACTTCCCCGTAATGAATGTCGCCGATCATTCCATCATCGAGAAGCCCCTTGATCGTGGTGAGTTGGGAAATGAAACGCAGTTCGAAACAGACGCAGGACTTTGTGCCATTCTTTTCAAAAGCCGCCTTAATCGCCTCGGCATCGGCGAGGTTCAGCGTAACCGGCTTTTCCAAAATAATCTGCTTGCCAGCCTCCGCAGCGGCGATGGCCTGGTCTTTGTGTTGGCCCGGATAAGATGTGATATCGACGACATCGATGGAATCGTCCGCGAGAAGATCCTCCACCTTATTGTAGACTTTGATCTCTCCTCCATGCGCTTCTACAAGGGCCGCCGGATCCAGATCGCGGGAGGAATACACCGCAGTGACTCTCCCCTGGCTGGTATTATTAATGGCCTCAATGTGAGCGGTAGCCGCCCAGCCATAGCCGATCACCCCGACGTTATAAGTCTTTCCCATAGGGGGAATGCTACGAACAATGCCCTCAGGTCATAGCATTAATTGTGAGAAAAATGCCACTCCCCACCCCGCGTTGCTGCGTCTGGGAGCTAACTCTTCAGCGCGACCTTGGATTCACCTGAGAGTGGAGCGCCCCGCCCGGCGGAGTGCTTCTACTTCTCCTCTTGATAGCCGTGCCAAACCCACTCGATAGCATGAGGGAGGAATTGGGTCTTGGCGTTGCCGATTCCGTGACCGGAATTTTGGCAGAAGAGATACTGGTATTCATAGCCCTTCGTTTTCAGGACTTTCGCCATGCGATGATTGGCTTCGACCCAATCGTGCATGTCATCACGCATGACATTCGGATTAAGAAGATCGTAATCGCCCACCGCGAGGAAGAGACGGATCGGTTTCTTTGGGCTTTGAGGAATCAGCTTGTCATGGAAATCCCAGGCCCCACCCGGCGTCTTGGGATCAAAGGGCCACTGCTGATTCACGAAAGTCCCGGAGGTGGTCAACACGCGGCGATACAGATCGGTGCGATACCAGGCCATGATGAGGGCGGCCGATCCACCGGAGCTGCTTCCCATCACGGCGCGCCCGTCCGGGTTTTTGGTGAGTTTGACCTGACAATTTTTCTCCACCCGGGGAAGAACCTCGGTCTCGATATACTCGGCAAAGACCCCCGACATGGTGTCGTATTCCTTGCCCCGCTGATGACCCTGGGCATCTCCACCGCCATTGGCGATCTGAATGACCACCATCGGGGGTACACGCTTCTGGGCGATGAGATTATCGAGAATATTTGGGATCGTTTGGTTGGGTTTCCCTTTCGGCCCGTCATGACAAACCATAAAGGGCGCAGCACTGCCCGCTTTGTATTGCGCAGGCACATAAACGGTAATCTTCCGGGTATAGTCGATCTCATGAGTCTCAACGATCAAGGTCTTGGGATTCTTAGGATCGACTGTGCCGAAAACCTTTCGGGCAATCCCCGGATTGAGAAGCTTGGTGGTTTTGGAATCGATGGCGAACTGAGTCACTTTCCCTTTCGGCCCATCCTTGAGCGCTTTGCGTTCGGGAGCAGGTTTGTATTCGGGTCCAATGACATAGTTGCCCACGGCATCGACCGGCGGATTAACCCCGGACTGCTCATCGAGACGCTTAAAGGTCGGCGCTCCCGGTGCATCGGATGCCCGTACTGGTGGCTTGGGGCGCTTGGCGGATAAGCTGGTAAGCACGAGCAAAGTTCCCAGAGTGGCGAGTGCGATTGTTTTGAGAGAGTTCATTGGATGAAGTGTCTTTACGTATCCAACCACTGTTAACCATCAGACATGATGGACTTTTTTTGCACAGGCACATGAGCAAGAGGGCCTCACCGGGATTGAGAAAAGAACTCCAAGCATCTCAAGCTGCGCTGTTCCTTGAAAGACGAGCAGGTTCATATCAACTCAAAAGATCGCCGGGTCACCCTCGATGAGCACTCTGTCATGAAGAGATTTCTGAATACAAAGCCAGCGGTCAAGGTCGCCTCCTAACAGCCTTCACCTTCTCCCCGATTCCAATCTCTCCGAAAAGCTCGCATCGTCACTTGAAGCGTCTAGAGTTCCCCAATGCAAAGCCGTCGCCACTTCATCAGCACTGCCGCTGCCGCCTCGCTTGTCACGACCGCCCGCGCCGACACCAAGCCCGGTCAAAAACTCCGTGTCGGAGTCATGGGACTGAGCCGGGGCAAAAACCACATCAGCAACTTTGCCCAACTCGAGGGAGTCGAGATCGCCTACGTCTGCGACGTCGACAAAAACCGCCTCGCCTCCGGAGCCAAACTTGCCACCGAAAAACAAGGCGGTAAAGCCCCCAAAGCCGTCACTGATTTCCGTCGCATCCTTGAAGACAAGGAAGTCGATATTCTGTCCATTGCCGCTCCGAATTTCTGGCACGCCCCCGCCACCATCCTCGGCTGCGATGCGGGAAAGCATGTCTACGTGGAAAAACCAGGTAGCCATAACCCACGCGAGGCCGAACTCATGGTCGCCGCAGCGAAACGCACCGGTCGCAAAGTGCAAATGGGAAACCAACGTCGCAGCGCCCCGGCCTTCCGCGAAGGAATTGCCAAGCTCAAGGACGGCGTGATCGGCCAGCTTCGCTATGCCCGCTGTTGGTATGACAATAAGCGCGGCTCCATCGGCAAAGGAAAGTTTGCCCCGGTTCCAGCGCACCTCGACTACGAGCTCTGGCAGGGCCCTGTTCCGGCCCGTCCCTACAAGGATAATCTCATTCACTACAACTGGCATTGGCACTGGCTTTACGGTGGCGGTGAACTCGCCAACAACGGCGTCCATGCCCTCGACATTGCCCGCTGGGCCCTCGGGGTCGATGTGCCAGTCGTCACCAGCTACACCGGCGGGCGCTACCATTTCGATGACGATCAGGAAACGCCCGACACCGCCGACGCAACCTACGACTTTGGCAAAGTCGGCATGAGCTGGCACGGCAGTAGTTGCCTGCAGCGAAAACACGAAAAACATTCCTTCGTCAGCATCTATGGTGACGGCGGCGTGATGTCATTCGACAGCGGCGGTTACCGCATCCACGACAATGCCGGCAAGCTCGTGGAGGAGAACATGCCCGGGCTCAGCGACATCCCGCACTTCCAGAACTTCGTCAACGCCATCCGCAAAGGCGAAGCCCTCAACTCCGAAATTTCCGATGCCCAGAAAAGCACCATGCTCTGCCATCTTGGCAACGCCTCCTACCGCGAAGGCCTGCAAATCAAAGGCCAGGATGTTCCCAAAAAATACTGGCGACGGGAATACTCGGAAGCCTGGAAACCCGCTGGCATTTAGACCACAATCTCACTCACCTATGACCAACATGAAATCTCTCCTCACTCTAGTCCTCCTCACTTCGCTCTCTCTTGCTGACGAACGCCCGCTTCCGAAAGTGAAGCACATGATTGATACGCACATCCACCTCTACGACTCCTCTCGCAAAGAAGGAATTCCCTGGCCGCCCAAGAACGATCAGGTTCTCTACAAACCTCACCTCCCTGCGGAATTCCACAAGGTCTCCAAACCCTCCGGACTCACCGGTGTGGTCATCGTCGAAGCCAGTGACCGACCGGATAACAACAGCTGGATCCTTGATCTTGTCAAAGGCGACGACTATTTCGTTGGCCTCGTCGGAAACGTCGATCCCTACGCTCCTGACTTCGCTGCGCAAGTAAAGGAGCTCAAGAAAGACCCGCGCTTTGTCGGCATCCGCGCCCGGAACGGGAAAAAGAAAAAGGCCATCGACTACAGCGACCAGAAATTCATCGCCAGCCTCGGCGAACTGGCCAAGCTCGATCTCAGCGTCGATCTCCTCGTCAATGGACAAGGGACTCAAGCCGTGAAGCAAATCGATCAACTGGCCCGCAAGGTCCCCCAACTCCACATCGTGGTAGATCACGTCATCGGCTATAACTTCGACGGCAAAGCCCCACCGAAAGAGTGGGTCGCCGCCGTCGAGAAGCTTGCCGAAAACAAAAACGTCTGGTGCAAGGTCTCGGGACTCTACCAACGCAGCATCCCCCAACCCGCACCGCATGATCTCAATCACTACAAGAGCGTCCTCGATGTTCTTTGGAAAAACCTCGGATCAGAACGTCTGATCTATGGCAGCAATTGGCCCTGCACCAAAAACAGCGGCGACTACACGAGCTACGTCAAATTGGTGAACGAATACTTCTCCTCCAAAGGACAGGAAGCCTGCGAACGCTATTTCTGGAAGAACGCCGCCGAAGCCTATCGCCTCAATCTGAAGTAGGTCCCGCGCACTCAATCACCAACCAGGGGATCGAGAAACTTAAAGAGTTCCTTCGTCGCCGGATCATCGGGTTTCCCGAGATCATTGTTCAGCGCACGGTGGTTACTATCCGGTTTGCCATAGGCCTTGGCGGGAATTTTAGCCTCCCGGAGCACCTTTTCAAAAGCTTGTGCCTGCGCCCGCGTATCCGGGTTCCCGGGAAAGTAGAGGAGCAGAAAAGGAGGAATTTTCTTACCGGAGGCAACATGGGTGACCGCCGAAAAATCGAGGTGCTTTTCCGGAGAGTTTCCAAATTTCTGCCGATGACCGAAAGTAAACATCTTGCCTCCATAGAGCGTCTGACGATGTTCCGCGGTCATGATGATCTTGGGAATGTCGTAGGTGTCGCCGTCTACCGGGACACATCCCTTGAGCATCTCAAACGATAAACCTTCCTTCCGGAGGTATCGCTCGTCAGTGCAGAGCAAGGCCGCGAGTTGGGCTCCCGCCGAATGGCCTCCCACAAAGATCCTTTCAGGGTCTCCGCCATACTTCGCGATATTCCGATGCACCCATCCAAGCGACCTCGCAACGTCCCCGGTCAGAGCTTCCATTTCCACCTCGGGAAGAAGGCGATAGTTGGTCGAGACAAACACGAAGCCACGATCGCACAGCACTTTAGGCTTCAATCCGACATCGGATTTATCACCGAACTGCCACCCTCCGCCGTGGATCCAAAACATCACCGGAAGACTCTTCCCTTTCGCCGATTCGGGGGCGTAGATATCGAGAACCTGTCGCTCGTGCCCTGACTCTACGTAGGGGATATTTGAGGTCTGCTTTTGAGCCTTGGCAGCATTCCCACTCAATAAAAGTAGGAACACCGGGAGAGAATTAAGTCTGCATTTCATATGTGACCTCTGTTGCGGGCAGATCATCTCCCCCATCTCCGGAATTGCCTGCAATCGGGCAAGACCGATCAGCAAGAAAAGACCTGCCTCCCACCAACAGAGATAACCTTCAGGTGCGATCGCCCTTACTTGATCTCCTTGATCCAGATATTGCGGAAGCGGACATCTTGTCCGTGCTCCTGGAGTTTGAGCGGCTGGTCGGACGGGCCGTTTTTCACTCCTCCGTTAGCGTGCTTCACGGGAACGTTGTCGTGCATCTTCAGACCATTCCACCAAAGAGTGAGGCGAGCGGGATTCTTCACCTTATCCCCTTCGAACTCAGCAGCCTTGAAAATGAAGTGGAACGAATGCCACTGTCCGTTGGGGCGCCAGGCGTTGCCCGTGGGAACATGCTCCATACAAACTGCGGCAATGCCGTGAGGTCCGATTTTCCAATTGTAGGGATCCTTGGTGTTTTTGCCCTTCGGTGATTCAATCTGTAGTTCGTGACGGTTCTGCATGTAGACTCCACTGTTGGTATAGCCTTCAGCCTTATCGTCGCCACGGGCACCCATCATGATGAATTCCACGTGACCTTCGAAGTCGTGATAGGTCTTCTTAGTGACAAGATCGTGGGTTCCCCACTTCTTCCCGCCATCGGTCATGAGGACCTTGCTGTCATCGGTCGGGCTCTTCACGATCTTCCAGGTAATGTCCATGTCCTTCTTGGGCCACATCTCGAAGTTCGTCTTGATCGAGTCCATCGTGCCATCGAATGGCGTATCGGCACCCGCCGGAGCCTTCACTCCGAGGTCTTTGCTTTTGTCGTATCCCTTTTGTTCTTCAGGAGTCTTGGCGCTCGCAACCGCTCCGACTAGAGAGAACGCGGCACAGAATGAAATGAGTTGTTTTGTCATTGGAAAAATTACTACGTGTTAGATTTCACCCAACTATCGAAAAGAAGGCCCAAGCTGCAAGACGCGATCTCACAGATTAATAAAATCTCTGAAAATCCGCCTCAGATGCGCGCGCTATCCTTACCCTACTGCAGCCGGAACCCTCCCACCTGTGGCTGGGCTGTTGTCGTCCCGGGCTGGGGAACAGCCGCCGTTGGAGCTTTGCTTATGGACATCATCATAATCAACAACAGAAGAGAAAGACCCAAGAGCACAACCACGATATAGCAGGAAGCTTCAACCTTGGACTGGAAAGCGCCACTGACCTCTTCCATCGGCTTGGCAATTTCCTTTTCCTTCTGCGCGTTGCTCACCACGGCCTCCTTCGCAAGCTTATCCTCTTCGTTTTCGGCAACTCCCTCCTCTTTGTCCTCCGCCAAACTTTCTTCCTCTTCGCCATCAGGAGCTTCTCCCTCGTCATTACCGACGACATCCTCATCTCCCTTTTCCACCTCGCTCTCTCCCTCTCCCTCACCCTTCTCTTCATCCTTCTTTTCCTGCTCCTTGATCACCTTGGCAGCTTCGTTCTCTGCGGCATGCGCCCCGGCGGCAATCGCTCCCCTCATTCCCCTCTCCTGCACTTCCATCATGGCATTGATCAATGGAAACTGTTTCGAAATCTGAATGCTGAGAAGAAGCGCCCCGGCCACAAATAATACCTGGGCTCCAAGGAGAAGAAAACGACCCTGCACGGCATAAGCGATGAAGGCCAAAATCAATCCAACGCCGGCGAGGATCAAGGTAATCAACGCCAGAGTCGAGCGCTCCAGCTTATCATTGCTCTCATCCCGGGCGATCGTCTCCTCCACCTCTTTTTCGGCAGCGAGATTCGCCTTGTCCTTGGGAATCCCCCCCATGAGCAGGCGCAGTTTTATAAACTCAACATTCAGCGAATACTTCTTCGTGGTCGACTGAAAACCTGTTTGCGACAAGACATCAATCCGACCTTCCTTGCCAAAGGCCTTTTGATCACAGGAAACCGAAGCCCATGGCAAAAAATACAGGATAAGCGAGAGAAGGCCGATGAGTATGGTAGACCAACAAATCCAACCCGGAAGAGATTTACCCGTGGTCGCTCCAAGGGCCGGAGTGGTGATCCCCGAGATTTGAGGATTAAGATTCATTCCCCCCACCGGGGCAGCTTGAACGGGAGCCGCCTGGGCAGATGGCGCGGGAGCCAACGCGACCACTTGAGGCAGATCTGGAAGCAAGCCTTCGACCCGACCCGCCTTAACCCATTCCTCAAGACCATCGGTCCAGATCATCGTTTCATGATTGATATTCCCCGTGGTGTAAAAACCCTGGAGATCCTGGAATGAATAGGGTCCTTGCTCATTTCCCTCGCCATCAAGGACGCGCCACATCGAATTGGTCATGATCAACGAGACTAGAGGGCCAACTTTCTACGTCAAGC
>JAQWZU010000101.1 GCA_029253285.1 Akkermansiaceae bacterium
GTGCCTTCGCAACGGTCACCGTTTCGAAGGGGAGGCCTTGATTGTTGATCGGGGTGGTAATTCCAAAGCGACTCCAATACCGTCCAGTGAGAAATCCCGCCCGTGTCGGACTGCAAACAGGAGCGACGTAGTGTTGCTTTAATTCAACTCCTTCAGACAGCAGTTGATTCAAGTTGGGTGTTGGTGTGTTCCCGCCGTGAAACTCCACATTGGCCCAGCCAAGGTCATCGGCGATGATGAAAACAATATTGGGCTGCGATCGGGCATTCGCAAAGACAGCGCTAACGAGAGCGAGGAAGGAAATGAGGTGTTTTTGCATTCCGCTGTTCTGGCAGAAAAAGGGAAGAGATTCCAATCACGAAACCACCAAGGCACGGTTCGGTTGAGATGCGGATGATTACTGTTCTGAGATCCGGTTGAGAAGGTCTGTGACGATATCTGGTTGCGAGGCTGCGACGTTTTGCTTTCCTTCCGGATCAGTCTGGTAGTCAAAGAGATCAATCTGAGTCGGGCTGGCCGGGTTGTTGCCCCAGCGGACAAGTCGGTAGCGGTCAGTGCGGATTGAGTAGCCGTCGGTTCCGCCCTTGCGCCACAATCCAAGGGCGAAGTCTTTTGGAGTCGCGGTAGGATCAAGCAGGGCCGGAGCGAAGCTTTGTCCTTCAACAGAATCAGGAACGGGAATATCGCAGAGGTCACATAGGGTGGGATATAGATCGATGCTTTCCGCGAAACAATCGGTGGGAATACCTCGGCGGGCTTGATAGGGCGTGCGCACGATGAGTGCGCTCCGCAGCGATTCTTCCATGGTGGTGTGCTTGCCCCAAACAGTGTGCTCGCCGAGATGCCAACCGTGATCGCCCCAAAGCACGACGATGGTTTCTTCGGTCAGATTGAGGGCATCGAGTTCATCGAGGACTTTTCCGATCTGGGCATCGACGTAGCTGACGGAGGCATAGTAGCCGTGGATTGAGAGTTTGGCCTCGGCATCATCGATGGTGTTCGTTCCACCATAGTTGCCGATGAACTCGCCGTTTCCTGACAAGGTCAGGCTGGTGTTTACGCCGGAGGGAGTTGTTTGATCCGGGACGGTGAGGGAGTCGCGGTCATAAAGGTCCCAATATTTTTTGGGCGCATTGAAAGGAAGGTGGGGTTTAAAAAATCCAAGTCCGAAGAAAAAGCGATCGCCGTTGGCTTTGAACTCCCGCAGTCGTTGGATTGCTTCTTCGGCCATCAGTCCGTCCGGGTAATCGGTATCTTCGAGACTGGTTGTTCCGTCAGCGGCGACGCCGATTTCAGTGCGCAGGGAGACTCCCCGAGTGCGGGTGACGCCATTGGAGTAGGCGAAAAAGGCATCCCATGGATCGTTCCAAATCCCGGAGGTCATGTAGGCTTCATCCCAGGCTCCCGGCATTTCACCACCACCGCCATCCGGGTTGTGACTGAGCTTGCCGAGGCCAACGGTCTTGTATCCGGCAAAGCGGAACGCCTGGGGAAGCGAGTTTGGATTCTGCGGGTCGTTGGTATTTTGGAAGAGGTTGCCGAAGGCGTTGTTGGATGTTGCTGCGGAGCTGCGTGGGCGACGTGATGTCATCATGGCGTAGCGCGAGGCTCCACAGGTCGGGCATTGCACGTAGTGGTGATTAAAAAGCCGACCCTCGTTTGCAAGACGGTCCATGTTGGGCGTGACCATGCTGCTTGCTCCGTAGACATTCAGCTGCGGGCGCAGGTCATCGACGGCGATGAAAAGGACGTTGGGCCGTTGCCCGTTTGGCTTGGCGGAGAGCCGATAGAATTGTTGGGGACCGGTGCCGTCGGATGGCTGCACGGTGATTTCTTGTTTGCCATTTCCGAGAGAATTTTCCTCGATGATCTCCAACTCGCCTTCGCTCCATAGGCGAAGGTCTTGTGAAGTTTGCATGCTCAGAGTGGTGTCTTCTGCGGCGAGGTTTTTGGTATAGCTTGGATTTGTTGAGAGATCTGTGATCACCCGCGAGTTGGCATCCAGTGGGTCGGAACCGGCCGCGTATTCGAGGTAGTCGGGATCGCCGTCGCCATCGCTGTCAACACCCTCACTGTCGTCGGTGATGCCAAAGGATGCGAGCCAGCTTGCAAACGTGGTGGCGTCGTCATCGCCCGGGCTCCCTCCATCGGCAAAGCTCGCCCGCCAGTTGGTCGGGTCGCTGCTGTCGGTGTTGACGTCTTCGGCCCCGACCAAGGTGAGTGATCGCCCCGGTTCAGAGGGCCATTGCGGCGTGCTTCCGTAGGAGACCTCATCAATCAATCGCTGATATTGATCTTCGAGGCGGAGCGTTTCTGCGCTGGAGAGGACCCCTTGAAAATCATTCGCGGTGAAAACTACTCGTTCACCAGCGGCCAGCGTGCCCGAAGTGATGGTCAGGACGATGCCTTGGGTGAAGCGTAGGCCGGTGAGGTTGATCTCACTGCCTCCGGTATTAATCAGCTCTACGAATTGCGGAACTCCATCAAAGAATATTTCGCTGATGCGCGCGGTCACTGATTGAGGTAATGGCTCGCTACCGGTGCGGTGTTCAATTTCGAGGCCGCTGAGATCAAGGCTATTGATTCCTCCAGCTTGCGGAGTGTTCAGGATGAGAGCGGAGTCAAAGCTCGTCGCAGGAATGACCGAAGTGATACTGTCGAGTGACGATCCATTATAGCTGCTGCCAATGGTCATCTGGCTCACGGAGGTGCGTTCGATTGTTAATTCGGCGGCGTAATCGATGCCTGTCGAAGTTGTACCGGATCCCAGGTTGGCACTGGCGAGGGTGGTGCTACCGGTTCCCGATAGCGGATTGTTCCGGTCTGCCGCGCGGGCATGCAGCGAGGAGGCGGCACTGGCAAGGGGAGACCACATCGCGCCATAGCCGCGCGATGGCTCGAAAGCGGCGTCGGTGTTGGAGTTAGGGAGGTCGGCTTCGAGTTTCGAACCGTTCGAATTGTAGAGGCCAAATCGAAAGCCGCTGCTCCCAACCGTAGTGGCGCCATAGTCATGGTAGTTTTTCGTGAATCGAAAAGTCAGTGACTCTCCCACCGCGAGCGATTGCGCTGGAAAATAACTCCACACCATTCCGCGCAGCGCCGAGCTCCCACCCGAGGCCACCCCTGTTCCCCAGGTGAAGGCATTACTATTGCGATCCGAAATACTTGGCACTCCGGCGGTCGCACTTGCCGATCCGGTATACCAAGGTCCGTTGAGTGTCGTGGTGGTCACGATCGGTTCGCCGCCCCCGATGATACCGTCCCGCAAATCAATCAAGGTGTTTGCCATGCGCTCGCCCATCGCAAGTTGTCCGGAGGCATCGAAGTGCAATCCATCGAAGAGATTGAGATCTCCGGTCGCCACGAAACGGGCACCGCCCTCAAGCTCGCCCGCGGCTTGCTGGGCCGAACTGATCTCAGCTTTGCTGGAAACCTCGCCGAGTGCGACTTTAAGATTCTCGAAGTTGGCGGCCGGAAAAGCTTCGTGCAAATCGGTGCGGACATTGCCGAGAAAAGCGTGTAGGTCGGCCTGATACTGGGCGGTCGTTCTGCCGACGACGCTGTCGCGCTCGCCCTGATGCCAGGCGAGACCAATGATGTTGAAGGTGTCGCCTCGAGCCGCGATCAAGCCCAGGGCCGCGGTGCAATCGGCGATGAATGGATCGTACATCGATCCTCCGGGAGCCCAGTCTTCGAAGAGATTGGTAGCGCCGCGGGCTCGCTTGATAATCGCCAGGTCGCTTACTGCGTGATCATTTTTCAAGGTGCGGGCCAGGCCGAATTCCGGACCAAAGTTTCCATCAACAGCTTCCAGTGGAACGAAGACGTCGCCAGAATCAAAGTCGGAGCCCCCGCTCGACGTGACATGATAGAAATATTCCACTCCGGTATCGGCAGGTGCAGGAGTGAGCCCGGTAGCGTCAGCCCTCCCGGCGGCATTGGATTGTCCGGCGATCAAGACGACTTGGATTTCAGTGGCTGGCAACAAGCCGATGAGAATGAGAAAGGCCAGAAGAGAAAATTGTGGAAATGAGTGCATGGGAACGGTGGATCAGGTAGGTGAAGAAAAGCTTTCTTGTCGGGAAGCGCGTATTTGAAGAAACTCTCGCTGAAATGAAAAGATCAGTTTTGCGAGTCGGAATTGCGCTATCCTTCGGAGGCGCCGTGCTTTCAGCCGAACCAATTGCCAATTGGAAGGAGTTTAATCCTAACCTAACTATTGTTCCCGTCACAGATGCGGGGACCAATTCGCCGATTTTTGGAGATGGGGTAACGGAAAACAGCTCTCAAATGGCGTGGGTCGCCGGCAGGTTCGGAACGGTCGAAGCTCCGGCCTCGGTCACCCTCGCGGTCGGCGAGACCCTCACCGTGACTGGATCTGTGGTGATGACAGGCGGGACAAATAACAATAATCAATTCCGATTCGGACTCTTCGACGACGGTGGGAAATTTGCACTCGATGATGGGAGCAACTGGACCGGAGGATGGCTGCACTCGATTGGCACGGTGGCAACCGCCGATCTCTGGCTAGGGAGAACCGATGGTCCGTTCATCAGCACGGCGGGGAACGCGGTTGATCTCGATTCTGTGAAAACTCTCACGGGGATCTTTGATGGTGACTCCGTGGAAGCATTTACGTTTATGATGTCAATCACACGGGACTCCGAAACCACCATCGACATTATTTCGCTCATTGAAGGCGGCGATGGCGACCTGAGTGAGGGATTTGATAGAGAAGATATTGAAACTTCGCTGTTCACTTACACTTCGATGGGCTGGTTGTTCGGCGGGTCGTCGGGCGTCGAGGAAGTAGACTTTTCAGATGTCGAGTATTCCGTGACCAGAGGCGAGGAGATTCCTCTTTCCCTTAAGATTCGGTCGGATGGGCTGATTTCTGAACTCGACTATTAAGCGGGCGAAACGGAACCCTACCTTCTCGAATCGAGTTTGGATCTGATTAATTGGAACGTAGAGCTGGATGATACAATCTCTGGAACGGGAACCTTTGTTGACGATCTGAGCACACGTTTCGAGGCTCCGTTTCCGGTGCAGGTGTATTACCGCCTGCGAAAAAATGAATAATTATAGCCTTTACCACCCAACCCTTTATCCCCCAGTTTGGACGTCATGAAGAAAGCCTCCCTGTTTCTCGTCATCTCTCCTGCCCTATTCAACATTGCTGGAGCAGCTACGGTCGCCAACTGGAAAGAATTCAACACTAATGCTGCGGTAGTGCCGATTTCCGACGCAAATACCGATTCACCGGTCTTTGGCGACGGCGTCACGCCCAACAGCGCGCAGGCCGCCTGGATCGCAGGGCAGTTTGGCACGACGGGTTCACCCGGATCGGTCACTCTTGCCGTCGGGGACACCTTGACCGTATCAGGAGGGCTGACGTTGACGGGTGGCACGAACAATAGTGGACAGTTTCGCTTTGGAGTCTTCAACGATGGCGGCCAGTTCGCAGCGGATAGCGGCTCCAATTGGACCGGTGGTTGGTTGCATTCCATCGGCACGGGCGGCGCATCCGACTTGTTTCAAGCTCGCACCAACGGAGCATTTATTTCCACCGGAGCGAACGCTGTGGATCTGAATTCGGTCGTCACCCGCAGCGGAGCCTTTGACGGCGACTCGGCAACTCCTTTTTCCTTCAGCATGACGATCACCCGTGATAGCGCGACCACTCTTGATGTGGTTTCGCTGATTACCGGCGGAGATGGTGGCTACAGTGAGCAGTATGTTGAAGACGATATCACCACCGCAAACTTCACCTACACTGCCGCGGGACTCTTGTTCGGGGGAAGCGCGGGGCTCGAAGAAGCAAGTTTTTCCGGAGTTCAGTATGAAGTCACTTCAGTGCCAGAACCTTCGACCGCTCTGCTTGGTTTGGCTGGTTTGTTGATCGGCTTTGCTCGCCGCCGTTAGGCGGATTGCCAAAAGGTTACCGAACCCGGAAGAACACCCGGGGTCCGGACTGGGGGAGATTTGAGATGAGCTCCTCAAAAGTGGTCGTGCTGGAAACGGCTTCGATATCGTCTGCCACTTCAGTCCCCCAGTTAATGAGATCGGTCGAGGAGTCGATGGAATATGTTCTTCCGATCACCGATTCCCAGGTGAGGCGAATCGAACTGCTAGGAGCCTGTCGGAGTTAGGACAAGTTTCACAGTGGATTCAGTGATCAAGCGGTGGAACCGGCTGAAGAGCGAGATGATGATACTCCGGAGCGATATCCTCACTGGCAAAGTTCGTTTCTCATTGGGAC
>JAQWZU010000126.1 GCA_029253285.1 Akkermansiaceae bacterium
AAGTCGGTGCCTGTGGTTACGGTGAGCGGGCAGGGCGAGGTGGCACCGGATGCCCTTCTTGGACGATTACTGAATCTTCCGGCCAATTTGCGACCTTATGGCTGGATTGGCGAAGATGAGGGGTTCTTGGGAGCCACCCCCGAAGTGCTATTCCGATATTTCGATGGGCGAATCTACACCATGGCGCTGGCTGGAACGGCGCGGAGTGATGAGGGCGCCTTGTTTGCGATTGATGATAAGGAAATCCGCGAACATGAGTTCGTGGCACAGACCTTGATTGCGAAGCTCTCGGATCTGGGAATGGTGACCCGTCAGGAGCGGGGGATTTTGGATCTGGGCAAGTTGCTCCATTTTCAAACGCTCATTAAAGTGGAGCTTTATCGCTACGAGTTGATTCAAACATTGATTGATCGGCTTCATCCGACTCCTGCATTGGGTCCGTTACCCCGCACGCCGGAGACGATGGCCTTATTGAATGATTGGCGGAAACGATTGGACTGTCCGCCGGAATTTGGGGCGCCCTTTGGATTGTATCGGGATGGAGATTTCGAGGCGCTGGTCGCGATTCGCATGACAGCCTGGAAGGGGGATCAATTTCAATTGCCGAGTGGTTGCGGCGTGATTCAGGAATCGCGCCTGATGAGCGAATGGCGCGAACTTGCATTGAAACGCGCGGCGGTGAAAGAGCTCTTTTCGTAGGATGAATTTTTCGGCCTTGGTATGTCTTGGGGAATTGTTGGATGAGGCGGCTCATCTTGTGATTTGCGATGAGGAATCTTCGCTCGTTGAAGTCATCGCGATGAAGCAGGGAAATGAATTGCTCGATGCCTTTCCGCTCCCGATGGAGGTGCAAGGCGCGGCTGTTGAAGTGGCGCAGAAGTTTTCAATGGAGCCCAATTGGTTGAACATCACGACGGCCGGCCGATTGGAGTTGGATCAGTTGCCAGAAGATTTTTGGGAGGGCGTTGAAGAGCGCCCGGTTGGTGAGAATCTTACCGTGACCTTTTTGGGTCGGGCCGGGAGAAAGTATCTTCATTTCTATCGGGCGGTGCGGGAAGAAGGGAAAGGTAACTTGGATGATTTGAATCGCCTTGCTTTGAAGCCGCTGGAGTTGGCGCAAGTCACGCAGTGGATTCGGGTTGAAGGTCTTTTTGATCACCGGAGCGGTGAGACGATTATGGAAATTCTTACTGAGTTGAATTCGTAGAAAATAGTCATGCCGTCGATTGTCTCCTATCTTGAAATGAAATCCCGGGAGGAATTCTCCCCGGTGGATGCGCCAGCTGGGTTTGAGGGGAGAAAAGTGGATGAGCCAGATGGTTTGGTGAACCAGAGAATGTATCGTGAGGTCGGAGGTGATTGGGATTGGACGGATCGTTTGGTTTGGAGCGAGGAACAGTGGAGAGCGTTTGCGGTGCAGGAGGGCTTGGAAACCTGGCTGGCCTATTGGGAGGGAGAAGTGGCGGGATACTTTGAGTTGGAAGTTCAGGATGGTGGTCACGTTGAGATTGCCCTTTTTGGTTTACTGCCACAGATGTTTGGAAAAGGGCTGGGGTCGGCGATGTTGAGTTTGGCCGTAGCGCAGGCCTGGTCGCGAGCGGACACGAAGCGGGTGTGGCTTCATACCTGCACCGAAGATCATCCGCATGCCTTGGCGAATTACCAGAAGCGGGGATTTCGTTTGTTTAAGACAGTAGAAGAATAGCCGAGGGCTTTACATGTTACGGCACTCCTTCAGGGTCTCCGGGCATGGCTGATCTCGATCCCGGTGTCATCTCCGATCCCTCTGATAGTAGCGAGGTCTTGGATGCCTTTCTGGAGTATCTTATTGAGGCGGGAATTGAACCCTATGATCATCAGGAAGAGGCGATCCTGGAATTGTTCGAAGGGAAGAATGTTATTCTTAATACGCCGACCGGTTCGGGGAAATCCCTCGTGGCGCTGGCTTTGCACTTTCGCGCCATTTGCCAGAAGCGGCGATCTTTTTATACTGTGCCGATCAAGGCCCTGGCGAATGAGAAGTTTCTCTCGCTTTGCGCAACCTTTGGCGCGGACAATGTCGGCATGATCACCGGCGATGCCACCGTGAATGCCGGGGCGCCGGTGATATGCTGTACTGCGGAGATTCTCTCGAACCTGGCGCTCCGTGAAGGATCGAAGGCCCGGGTCGATGAGGTGATCATGGACGAGTTTCATTACTACTCCGATCATGAACGTGGGGTAGCGTGGCAGGTACCATTGCTGACGATGCCACAGGCGCGATTTTTGTTAATGTCGGCGACTCTGGGAGACACTGAGTTTTTTCAGAGGGAAATCACGGACCTCACCGGATCGGAAACAGTTTTGGTGAAGTCGGAGGACCGGCCAGTGCCTTTGGAATTCGAATACAGCACGACGGCGCTGGAGGACAAAGTGGAGGAGCTCGTGGAGTCCGGCCGGGCGCCGATTTACCTCGTCCATTTCACGCAACTGGCCTGTGCGCGGACGGCGCAGAATTTGATGAGTCGTAATTTCTGCACCAAGGGCGAGAAAGCGGAAATTGCGAAGGTGTTGGAAGATGCCGATTTCAAAAGTCCTTATGGTAAGGAGGTGAAGAAGCTCCTTCGGCACGGCCTGGGAATTCACCATGCCGGACTCTTGCCAAAGTATCGTGTGCTGGTCGAGAAGTTGGCGCAGCGCGGATTGTTGAAGGTGATCTGCGGAACGGATACTTTGGGCGTGGGAGTGAATGTCCCTATCACGACTGTTTTGTTCACCCAGCTTTTCAAATACGGTGGGCAGACTACCAAGATCCTCGCGGTGCGTGACTTTCGTCAGATCAGCGGGCGAGCCGGGAGGCGGGGCTTTGACGAGATAGGATACGTCGTGGCGCAGGCTCCGGAATATGTCATTGAGAATATCAAAGCCGAGGAAAAGGCGGCGGCGAAGGGGAAGAAAAGCAAGGCTCAAAAGAAGCGTCCGCCGGAGAAGGGGTTTGTGAATTGGGATGAGAAAACCTTTCTTAAATTACAGACCGCACCGCCGGAGAAGCTCACGTCGAGTTTTAATCTCCGGCATGGCACCTTGCTTAATGTGCTTTCACGTGAACATGAAGACGGCTGTGCCGAATTGAGGCGACTGATCAGGGTGTGTCATGAAACGCCGGTGAAGAAGAAAGGATTGCGGAAGAAAGCCTTCGCGCTTTTCAAGGGACTGGTCGAAGGAAAAGTGCTTACGATTATTCCGGAGGAGGAACGCACTGGGCCAGCCAAAGTGGAGTTGAATGTTGAACTGCAGGACGATTTCACGATGAACCAGGCTCTTGGGCTTTACTTGATCGAGACTGTTTTAAAACTTGATCCCGAGGAACCGAAATACGTCTTGAACATGCTCTCGTTGATTGAAGCAATTGTCGAGGATCCCACTGCGGTGCTGCGTAAGCAAACCGATAAAATCAAGACCGCCTTGATGGCGCAGTTGAAAGAAGAGGGGATGGATTACGAGGATCGGCTGGAGGCTTTGGAAGAGGTCGAGCATCCAAAGCCCGGGAAGGATTTTATCTACGCAACCTACAATGAGTTTGTTTTGGCAAACCCTTGGGCAAAGGAAGCGGGGGTGCGGCCGAAATCGATCGTGCGGGAAATGGTGGAAGACTGGACTTCCTTCGAAGACTACGTGAAGTCGTATCAACTCGAACGAAGCGAAGCTGTGCTGCTGCGTCACCTGTCGGAGGTCTACAAAGTCCTCGTGCAGACCGTTCCCCCGACAGCGAAGACCGAAGAGGTCGCCGAAGCCGAAGAGTTTCTGAGCGGCATGATCAGGCAGATTGATTCCAGCTTGATTGATGAATGGGAGAAGTTGCGGGAGATGGAGAATTCATGAGGCTTGAGGGTGCTGTGGTGTCGAATAGACGATTGAGCAAAAAGGAATTATTGGGGACAGGGTTTGAATTGATGGACGAGGGCTCCGGTCCAATAGGAAAACTTTCGGCTGCTATTTTATTCGTTGAAACTGAAGCTTGCTTGATGGGGGGGAGTTGGGAAACTCGGGGGTGATGAATCGGCGTCAGTTTATTGGGAGTTCGTTGGCGGCTTCGGCCGGGGTTGCCTTGGCGGATGAGGTGAGGAACCCTCTTCTTTTAGGGTATGACAATTTCGCGGTGCGCGCGATGGGATGGAAGGCCAAGGAGTTGATTGACTACGCGGTGAAGCTGAAGGTCGATACGGTGTTTATTACCGATCTCGACGCCTTTGAGACTTTGGACCTGAAGGCGCTGGGCCGGATCAAGAAGTATGCTGACGACAAAGGGATTAAGATTTTCCTGGGAACCTGGAGTGTCTGCCCGACCTCGGTTTCTTTCCGCGACAACCGGGGCACGGCCGACGAGCATTTGCAGTTGGGTCTTCGTGCGGCGAAGGCCTTGGGCTCGCCGGTTTTGAGAGTGGTGCTCGGAAATAGTCGGGATCGCCAGACCGAGGGCGGGATTGAAGCGCGCATCGATGACACGGTCAAAGTGCTGAAGAGAAACAAGAGTTTGTGCCAGGACCTGGGAGTGAAAGTGGCGATGGAGAATCATGCCGGCGACATGCATTCACTGGAGGTGAAGAGCCTGGTCGAAATGGCCGGGCCGGATTTTGTAGGTGTGAATCTCGATGCCGGGAATGCGGTGTGGACGTTCGAAACTCCGCTCGAGAATCTCGAGAATCTTGGAAAGTATACCCTGACGACGAGCCTTCGTGATTCCCGGATTTGGGAAAGCGAGAAAGGCGTGACCGTGCAGTGGACCGCGATGGGCGAAGGGATGGTGGATTGGAAAACTTACTTCAAGCGATTCGCCGAGCTGTGCCCCGATGCGCCGGTGCAGATCGAAACGATTTCGGGATTCAATAAGGAGTTCGCGATTAAGGACGAGGAAATGTGGAAGAAGTGGGGCAAGAAGCCTGCGAGTCTGGAGGCCTTCAAAAAGTGGGCCGTCGGCGGGAAGAAGAAGGCTCCCTTCAAAGGGAAGTCGAAGGAGGAAACCCAGAAGTATCAGTTGGGTGACATCGAGCGAAGTATCGCCTATTGTAAGAAGATCGGTCTGGGTAAGAAGAAATGAAATGGTTTGCGTTCGTTATGATGGTCGTCGGGTGTCTTGCCCGGGCGGAGGAGGTCTCTCCGGTGGTGATTGGGCGGAAGATTTTCATGGATACCAGTTTGTCCCAGCCGGTCGGGCAGGGGTGTGTGTCCTGTCATGATCCGAAGGCGGCCTTCGCGGATGCGCGCCGGGTGTCGCCGGGAGCGGTGAATGAACGGAAAGGCCGACGGAATGCGCCGACCTTAATGTATGCCGCGCTCATTCCGCCGATAGCGGCGGAGGATTTTTATGATGAGGAAGGGGAGTTGATTTATGTTCTGGAGGGAGGCTTGTTCCTTGATGGACGGGCGCACGATCAGTTCGAGCAAGTGCAGATGCCGTTCTTTAATAAGGATGAAATGAACCTGTCCGGCCCGGCGGATTTGGCGGACCGGATTCGTAAATCGGAATATGCCTCGGATTTCAAGAAGTTGGTTGGCGGGAAGGTCTGGGGGAATGACGGGAAGTTGGTGGATCAGGTGTATCATTCACTGGTGGCCTTTTTGCGGGAGCCCATGTTTCGTCCTTTCAATGCGCGGATTGATGATTTCTGGAAAGGTGATGTGAAGGCGCTGAATGACTCCGAATTGCGGGGGCTTGCGCTTTTTCAAAGCAAGGCGGGCTGTGCGCAGTGCCATCCCCTCGGGGTGGGAACCTGGCCGGAGCCGCTTTTGAGTGACTTTGGGTATGATAATCTCGGCGCGCCTTCGCTCGGAGAAGAGGATCCGGGCCTCGGAGGGGTTTCGGGACGAAAGAATGAGATGGGTCAATTTCGCTCACCGACTTTGCGGAACATCGCGCTGACAGCGCCTTATCTGCACAATGGTTCAATCAAGACGCTGAAAGAGGTGATGGAGTTTTATAACAAACGCGATGTCGAGCCGGAGCGTTGGGGCAAGACTGATTTTCCCGAGACAGTGAATCACGACGATATGGGGGATTTAAAGCTGACGGATCAGGAGGTTGATGACTTGGTGGCCCTGATGCACACCTTTACCGATAAGAATCTCCTGGAGATGAAAGAGGGCGATGAGCTTCCAAAGACACCGGAGGGAGTGCCTTCGACGGAGTCGCGGAAGGCCTTTTTCCAGAATCGGCCACGGCTCGTCGATCCCAAGGCGAAACAGCGGGTGCCGGAGGAGAAGGTGGATGAATGATTCTCGGGCTGCGGCCCCGCTCTATATCAGAGGGCGATGTCTAATTTTGAGGGCGCGTCGTTGAGATTGTTAGGTTAGTTAATGAGCCAAATCATTAGTGGAGGGGCATGTTGATCGATTTGAGGTAAAAATACTTGTAGTGCCTGCATGTTTTTGGTAAACAAAAAAGTGCTATAATTATGAAAAACACAAAAACGATGATTTTAGGGGCCTTTGCCGGGTCTCTGATGACCACTCAGGCGGCGGTAGTCTCTTGGGGTGCCGTTGGTTCAGGGATCCAGTCTACCGATCTTATCGAGAGTGGAAGCCCTTATGCCGCTATTAATGGAGGTGCAGACCCCGCAAGTAGTTTCACGATCGGGACCAATGCCTTTACGGGCGGGGGATTTGTGGCTGGGGCACCTGGCGGTGTAAGTAATACTGCCGGTACGTTTTACGCTCCGGTCACTGATAACAGTAATCTTGACATTCTCATGGACAGTCACACTTACATTACGGGTGCGAATCCCAATGGAGTCGGCGTAGTGGCTATACCGGTGACTGTAGGAAATGCCTACGACGTTCAGTTCATTGGCGTTGGTGATAGTCGTGGTTGCTGTTCAGGCAGGGCTCAAAACGTTAACGATGGCAATGGAAACATCAGTGGAGATTTGATCCGGGGGAATGGTAATTGGGTCGTTGGGAATTTTGTTGCAGACACTGAGCTCCAGCAGTTCTTCGTGGCCGGTGAAACTGATCCGGGTCTCAGTGGCTTGATCGTTCGCGATCTTGGTCCTGCTATTCCCGAGCCCGGTTCAGCTTTGCTTTCGCTGGTTGGACTTCTTGGATTGACCGCTCGCCGTCGCCGATAGCCTTTCCCAAATTCTCAAACCGTGGTGCTGTGAATGGCACCACGGTTTTTTTGTGCTGTCGTTCTACTGCTGGGTTGCCATGAGTCTGACGAAGGCCTGAATCTTAATGCTCATGGGCGAGGCGCTGCGGTAGGAGACGGTCGCGGTGCCATCGAGGTTGTCGCTTTCGGAGAGGAAGACCAACTCGGTTTCGGTATCCCAGGTGACCAGGTCGTATGAGAGTTGTGGAATCAGGGTAACGGCATTTTGCGTGTAGAGGTTTCTCTCGAAGGTGATCACGTAATAGTCATCGGTCTCTTCGCCTACGGTGAGTGAGGTGGCGGAGGTGTCGATTTTTGTCTGCGCATCTCCAAAGAGGAGGTCGCTGGTTCCGAGTCCGTACTCAAAAAGGGCGGAATAGCGATCGCCGTCATCGTCTGCGGTGCTGTCACCGACAAAGCCGGCTTCGGTTTCTGATCCGGGAGCTCCATTGGGATTGTTGGAGCCGATCCAACTGGTAGCGAGACCGTGATCCGGTATGGGCAATGCCGGGGATTTCAGCACGAGAGTAAACGAACTACCGTCGGCCAGAGGCCAGGGGAGATCGTCGTCGTAGGTGAAGTTGTGGATCGCGATATCATTGGCATCAAGGAGGATGAGCTGTTCGCCCTCGTTGGCGAGGCGTCCGCTGTAGTCATTGCTGCCGAGAACATCGTTGGCGATATTGACAGTGCCTGAGAGTCCGGGATAGCGGGCGTCGAAGGCGGCTTTGTTTTTCACCAGAACCAGACGCCCTCCGGGAGCAATCAGGGTGTTGTCGGCGAAGGCGAAGGTGATGCCGAGGGTAAAGCGGACATTGGTTAGATCAATGGTCGACGTGCTGACGTTCATGAGTTCGATAAACTCGTAGTCATCGCGATCGGTCGAGGTTGCCAGTTCCCCTGGAGTGGAGGGCTCACCGGGATGATAGTTTATTTCGGAGATAACCAGGTTGCTCGCGTCAGCTGGCACGGTATCCGGAGTGAAGAAAGCGGTATTGAGCGCACTCCATTCCGCGGTGGCGCTATTGTAAGAACGAGAGAAGAGCCAGCCGGGTTCGGTGAGAGAGAGAGGGTCTGATGAGTGGGTGTCACCACCGCCCACGCCGGGAGGGAAGCCGGTGAGGTCGAGATCGAAGCTGATGTCCGAACTGCTAGAGGAGGCTTGGTGAATTTCGACGGCAATTGTGTTGGAGCCGCTGACGAAGGTGTTAGGAGACAAGCTGATTGAATCTGTGTCGTTATCATCACTGGTGGTTCCAGCGTATTCATCAAAGGAGGGATTGTTTCCCAGGTTCTGACCATCGACGCGGTTGCCGTTGACATAGACGACAATGCCATCGTCGTAGACATAATTTAGAGTGAAGGTTTCAAAGACGGAAGGGTCGCCGATATTGATGGTGGTGCGGAAGTAGGTAGTGGCATTTTTTTGATCTCCATTTGTGCCGGGATCGATATCGATAAAATCGACCTCGGTGGTTTCATCACCATCACCGTATCCCAAGGGAGAAGCTCCGGAATCCCATGAGGCATCATTGAATCCTACTCCCCGCCAGGCGGTGCCTTGGTCGGAACCGTCGTCGAGGTAACTCCAAGTGTGGCCGCTTTCAATATAGCGGGTGGTGGTGGGGCCACCGACTCCACCGCCGTCACCCAGAGTGACCAAAGTGGCAGAGGGACTTATTCCTCCGCCGACAAGGCGTGGGTCGAGGGAGTGTGCGTAGTCGGTGAGGTCATTGTCACCATCTCCGAAGATGTAGTAGACTTTGTCTACGGTGGTCGGGGTGATGAAGGAAGGACCGGAGCCGGCAGGGATGGAGCCACCATGCTGACTGTAGGTCGGTGCGGCAAGATCAGGGTAGAGGTTGGCCGAGCGGAGGCTGCTTAAGAAGAAATCTGGTCGGTCGGGGAACCAGTCACTGACGATGCGATTGTATTCGCCCTCCCAGTCGCTGAGGGAGCGGTTGCCGCCATGTTGATCTCCCCAGCGTGCTGCTTCGGGGTTGAGGATGCTCCGGTGATCGGCGGTGACTTCTTGGTAGCGGGCCAGGGCCGCGGCGGGAGTGAGAGCGCCGTTGTTGAAAAAGGCGCGGTGGACCCGGTCACCGAAGCGGAGACGGAATTCCGGGCTGTCTTGTAGTCGGTCGTTGGCGGCGGCGATGCCGCTGTAGTTGGTAATGCGGTTGTAGTTTGTGTTGGAACGAAGGAAGAGGGACCATTCGGAATCCCACATGAAGTATTTGTAGCCGTGACGCGGAGCCTGGGACTGAATACCGCCGTAGTAGTTTTTGTTGGGCCAGTCGCTGTTGCCGCCATACCAGTTGGTGATGAAGTAATCGGCATTGTTGGAAGGATCACACCAGACGGGGAAGCCGGCATTGCGGGTGCCATCGGGGTTGAATCCGCAGGCTTTTAAGAAAGCGGCGTCGCGTTGAAGGTTGGTGCCGGAAATCTCATCGACGGCAGAGCGGAGGCTATTCCAGTTATTGAGATTGGTAGAGCTGTTAATGGGAGTGCCTGAATTTTGACCTTCCCATTCATCGCGGACGGCATCCTCGATATAGCTTTCGGCGAAGCTGGAATCGGGACGCTCGACGACGTTGTAGAGTCCCCAATACACGCCGTTGATGTAGAGATGGAGGTAGCGGCCGTGAGGGGCTGGTTGGCCAAGGGCGAGCTGGGTGCGGCGGCCAAATTCATCGCGGGCGTATTGCGGTTGGCTTCCTGCGCCGGACCATTGCCAGCCGTCGTTTGATTCCATACGGAAAACGAGAGTTTGGAATTCCCGGGCGACTCCGGGTTCGGTGCCGAAGAGAGGGAACTTGAGCGATCCAGGACCGTCGGTGGGTTGGTTGCTGGTGCCGTATTCCGATTTGAAGAGGACGCGGAAGGACTTCTTGCGAGTGAGGCCGAAGCTTCGGAAGGCACCGCCTTGGATTCTGATGGCGCAGTTTTGTTGGAAGTTGCTGTCTCCAGTGGGGTCGTCGGGATCGACGAGTTCGAGAGATGTTTTGCGCTCCCACGAGGAGCCGGATGAACCAGGATTGGAGTAGATCCCGGAGGAGCCGAACATGTCGTCAACATCCATCGCGATCGAAAGGCTGGGGACAGTGGTGAGGTCATCCTCCATGGTGGGATGGGTATCGGGGTTGGCATTGGAATTGTTGTTCATGCCGTAGTAGGGAGATTGTCCGTCCCAACTTGCAGGGAGACCGTAGAGGCTCTGCGTGTTGGCGTTCGTTTGATCGAGCACCGTGCTGGGGATGATGTAGGTGTGGGTGTCAGTGTTAGTCGAGACGTAGCCGGAGCGATAGCCGATGGCCTTGACGGCCATGGAGCGGTTGACCGTGATCGGGCCGGTGTAAATTGTGCCGCTGGTTTCGCTGGGCCAGCTTCCGTCGGTAGTGTAACGGATGGAGGCGCCAGGAGTGGCGGTTGAGATGGTGAGTGAGAAAGTGCTCCCGAAAATTCCGCGGGAGACGTTGAAGATGGTGTCGGCGACAAATCCCGAAACGCCATTTCCGCTTGCGTTGGATCCATCAGGGGTGGGATTGAGAAGAAAGCCCACCTGAAGAGGATCGCCGAAGAAGCCATAAGAGATGTTTCCTTTCTGGTCTGGGTAGTCCGTGGTGCCAAATTCCGAAAGGACGGTGGTGCCATCCGGGCTGACGAGAGCAAGGTATTCCCCATTGGCGGAGAGTTTGAAGTTGGTGTGGAGTTCGTCGCCATTGGTGGGGCGGCGATCCTTACTGGAGGCGAAGATGAGAAGGTAGCCGTTTCCGGAAATCGAGACGTTTGGGAATTGCCACTTGGTGAGCTGGTCCGGGTCATCGGTGAGGTAGTATCCATTGAGGCTGATCGACCCTCCGTCGGGATTGTGAAGTTCGACCCAGTCCGAGGTTTCGCCATCTTCATCCTGAAGGCTGGAGGCGTTGGGGTTGGCGAGGAATTCGTTAATGCGAAGTGAGTTTCCCACGACGGTGAGCGAGAAGGTCTGCTCGATGGACAGCCCGGAGAGATCGCTACTGCGGACGCGGAAATTGAGCGTAGAACCGAGGCCGGGTAAGGCGGCGGCGGTTTGGAGAGTGTTGCCGGAGATCGTGAAGGAGGCGTTGTCGATATCACCTGCACCGGAGACAAGCTGATAGCTGTGAGCGTCGGCGGTATTGGGGTCCTCGGTGGCGAAGTCGGCGACGGTTGATCCGGAAGGAGTGCCGAGGAGAACGGTATTTGAGGGGAAGGAGAGTGCGGTGGGTGCCATGGCCGCTTCGACACTGAGGGTGAGCGTCTCCTCGTAAGTAAGGGTGTCGGCGTCGGTCGTGCGGAGACGGAGAGAGTAGCTGGCACCGAAGCTACCGAGAGAGGAATCGGCACGGAGCTCATCACCGTTGGTGATGGTGAAGAGGTTGTTGTCAGGGAAGTTTCCGTTGTCGACGAAGCTATAGGTATGGTCGTTGTCACCGTTGGGGTCGGAAGTAGTTAGCGTTCCGATGAAGGTGCCTGCGGCAGAGTCTGGTGCGAGGTCGGTATTGCTGAGTGCGATGTCGGTGGGTGGCTGGGGAGTGGGTGGTGCGGTAGCGCGGAGAATGTAGGCGCTGAGGCCGGGATCTACTCCGTCATTGACCCCGCCGAGGATGTTGATCGTTTGAGTGGTGCCGCCGGCCGTGAAGGCTCCGATGACCGAGCCTACTCCGCTGCGGGAGAAATCGTCGCTGATATTCTCGGGTGATTCGTCGTCTCCGGCCCGTTGATTCCGGGAGGAACAACAGCCCCGGGTGTCGGCTGCCCCAATGAGTTGAATTTGATAGTCTGCACCTCCGGTGAGTCCGGTAAGTTGGAAAGTCCATCCCCCTCCGGCATAGGAGTGGCTGTTGAGGACGGTGTTGAGTTGGGGATTGCCAGAGTCGCCTCCTCCTCCGGTGAAGAAAGTTCCCGTGTTGGTATTGCTGGGAGCGATTGCCTCGGCTGCAAAGAGGATGTTTTCTCCACCAATGTTTACGGTTGTGCTGTCTCCGTCGCTCGTTGCGTTGACTGCTTTGACGAGAGTTCCGTTGGTATCCACCTGATTGGCATTGGTAAGATTGAAAGTGGGTTGCCAGGCGATTTCAGCGGCAGATAGTAACAAGGCGCTGGAGTTCAAAGAGGCGATGAGAACCAGTGGAAGGTGGCGCCGATGGAGTTTTTTCATGATGGAAAAGAGAAAATCAGCCCTCTCTATGAGAGGGCTGATTGGTTGATATTGGGAAAAGGAGGTGAAAACCGTAATTAGTTTTCGAAGACCTTGAAGAATTGTTGGTCAGCCCCGGGGTTGGGATTCGGGAATTCATAGGTGGTGAGATCTCCGCCAGAGGGAACGGAATCGTTTACATCAGCATCGAAGACACCCAGGTCGGTATTCGTGAAGACAGTGTAGGTCCTTCCAGGCTTGGAGGTCCAAACGAGGGTCACTCGATTCGTGTCTGTATTGTAACTGATGTCCGTGACTTTCAGCGGAGTGGTGCCGGCGTCGCCGAAGTACTCGATTTCACCCAGAGCGTGCAGTGTGCCGTCGCCCGTGGTGTTGACCTGGTAACGAATAAACTTGTAACTTACCGCTGGTGTTTCGAGGAGAAAGAGGGCGGTTTGATTACGGGCAGTCCAAATTGCCGGGTTCGTGCTGCGATAAATAGTGGTGAAAGCTACACCGTCGTCAGATCCCTGAATTTCCCATTCGACTGGGTCGCGAAGCGGGGAGTCGTTGCTGGAAGTCAGGGTAAAGTGAGTGATAGAGATGGGATCTTCGAATTCTACCGTGAGGTCCTGAGGCGGAGCGTCGCAGCACCACTTGAAGTGGCCTCCTCCAACATTGTTGTCGAAGACATCGAAGGCTCCTTCGTTCAAGCCACCCGCAGTCGCATCGGTAAAGAAGGATTTCGAACTGGAAGTGATGCTGACCCAGTTGAAGTTGGTGCCAGCGGTGCCTTCGGTATCAATGCCGTCGTTTTCAGGGTCGGTCAAGTCGCCTCCGAGAAGTTCGGGGAGGAAAGAGACCTCGGGAAGAGCGGTGAAGCTGCCTGGGTCGGTGGGGTCTGAGTTATTGGTGATTTCAAACCCGTCGCCGCGGAGGTCTTCATCAGTATCTCGGAGATGTGGATTGGTGCCAGTTTGGGTGGCGTTTAGAAAGGGAAGGTCGGGATTTTCCGCACCGTCGAGAAGCCCGTCGTTATCGGTGTCATTGTCGAGAGGATTTGTTCCGGTATTGGTCGCACTCACCCAAGCTCCAGTGTTGCTTTCGACACCGTCGAGGTAGCCATCATCGTCGGAGTCGTCGTCGGCAATGTCGGTGCCATTGGCGAGTTCGCTGCCGTTGGTAGAACCATCAGAGTCGAAGTCCTCATCCCTGTCGAGGGTCAGGTTGCCGTCTGTATCATCGTCGTTTGGATTGTAGCCAATGCCAACTTCCACGTCGTCGGGAAGGTTATCGCTATCAGTATCGGTAACGTTAGGGTTAGAGCCTGTCTGGTTTTCATCGACGAAGGGAAGGTCAGGATTTTCGACGCCATCGGAGAGGCTGTCGCCATCGGAATCTCCAATGAGAGGATGGGTGCCGGTGTCTGAGGTGCTATTCCAGATTCCGGTCTTTGTTTCGTCACCATCCAGAAGGGTGTCATTATCGGTGTCCTCGTCTGCTGGATCGGTCCCGGCAGCCTGTTCCCCAAGGTTGTCGAGGCCATCATTGTCTTCGTCTTCGTCACCATCAAGGATCAGATCCCCGTCGGAGTCATTGCTGTTGGGATTCAGGCCGTGAAGATTTTCCCAGCTGTTCGTGAGTCCGTCCAAATCGCCGTCCTCGGAATCGGGCAGTTCGATCACGACGATCCCGGAAAACCCGGCGTCGCTGTTGCCCGTTACGCCGCCAAGAGATCTCCAGAGGATGTTTTGGTTAACGGCGTCGGCAGTGAAGGTCCCTAAAACGCTGGCAAAATCGCCTCGCGGCATTTCAATTCCGGTGGTGTAGTTTCCCAACCCGTCATCGGGTTCGTAGGTCCGGCCTGCGCAGCAGCCCCGTGCGTCGGCGACTCCGATGAGCTGCACCTGGTAATTTGTTCCCGCTTCCAAACCATTGATGGTCAGAGTGATTTCAGCAGGGTTCGCTCCGGTGTAGGCATGGCTGTCGAGAAGGGTGTCTAAATCGGCATCGCCCGTCGCTCCCGTGAAGAAACCGCTCCCGTGAGTCGGTCCAGTGGTCATGCTGGTGAGAATATTTCCGGTCCCTGCCGCTGCTGAGATTGTGAAGGTGATGCCGTTGATCATGAGATCGTCTCCCGCACCTGCTCCCGTGGCATTGTTGAAGTCGAGTGCCTCGTGAATGATACTTCCCGGGGGATTCGAAATGTCTTCCGGAGCGGCGATTGAGAAGGCTGTGCCCCAAGTGATTTGAGAGCCCTGGGTTGCTATGGGCAGTGTTGCTAAGAACCCGAGTGAGAGGATTTTATATCGAGTGTTTTTCATGACCGGAAAGATAACAAAACACCTTTGTGGCTATCTCACAAGATGGAACTCAAGTGATTAGGGTTTTCTTTTAGTGAAGATCGCAACGATATAGAGATGTCTGACAGCTGGTGAGATTCTGGCTTATCCAGTGGTCGGAAAGGATTGTTGCGCCTTTTCCCGATCAGTTGCCGACACAAAATAGATGCTCCTTTCCCCGGAGAAACCATTGGCCGTTGACGATTACGGGGGAGGCGGAGAGGTCTTCGCCGAGAGACATTTGTGCGGTTTGTTTGTATTCCGCGCCGGGTTTGACAACGGTGATGATACCCTTTTCGGAGCCAAAGATGACGTGGTCTTGCATCACGACGAGGGAGGCGGAGTGTTCGCGGCCGATCTTTTGTTTCCAGAGGCGCTCGCCTTTTTGGGCCTGGTAACAGGAGCCGGTTCCTTTGTCGGAGACCACGAGGTAGTAGCCGTTGGTGACGACGGGGCTGGGGACGTAGGAGGGGTCCTTGCGAGTGTGCCAGACGACGTGGGTGTCGGTGACATTACCGCTGCCGGTGGGATCAATGGCCATCATGTGGAGGGTCGGAAAGCCGCAGGTCATGTAGATGTATTTCCCGTCGTAAACCGGGGAGGCGACGTATTGATCGGTGGGGCCGTCGATGATCCAGTGCTGTTTGCCGGTATCGGGATCGTAGGAGGCGACGCATTTGCTCCCGGAAATGACCAATTGGTTTCGGCCTTCAATAGTGCGGATGATGGGTGTGCAGTAGCTGCGGGTTTTGTTGGGGCGCGGTGTTTTCCAAATCGTCTTGCCGGTCTTTTTGTTGAGACCGACGAGGTAGGCGTCGCCGTCGTGATCGCCATTGACGATGACTTTGTCTTTCCAAAGAATCGGGCTGGAGCAATAGCCGTGGCGGCTTGAGAAGATACCGGGACGAACTTCCCAGACTTTTTTGCCCTCGAAGTCGTAGGCGGCGACGAACATGTCCTCTTTATCGAGGAAGGAAACATAGACCAGCTTTCCATCGGTGGCGGGAGTGCTGGAAGCGCGGCTGTTTTTGCGGTGGATCTTTTCGATGGGAGATTTGAGGACTGTTTGCTGCCAAAGCGATTTCCCGGTCTTGCGATCGAGCTTGAGGAGGAGGCGCTCGCCGGAGTCTTCATCGGCGGAGACGAGAAAAATGGCGTCGTCCCAAATGATGGGCGAGGCGTGGCCGATACCGGGGATCTCGGTTTTCCATTTGAGATCTTTTTCGAGTGTCCAAGAGAGAGGCGCTTTCTTATCGGGGCAAATGCCATCGCCGCTTGGGCCACGCCAGCCGGGCCAATTGTCGGCGAGGAGGGATGTCGTGAAGCAGGCGAAGAGGAGAGTAATTTTTAGGTTCATTTTGGAAAGTGGAGAAGACGGTGGTTCATGGAATCGGCGATCCAGAGTCCGCCTTTGGAATCGTAGCGGGCGCCGTGAGGGCGGTTGATCTTTGTGGTGAGAGGTGAGTCGCCGAGGGTCTTTCCGGCTTTGCCGGGAGAGCCGGCGAGGAGGTGGATCGTTTTCTCCTTCACTTTGTAGAGGCGGAGGCAGTGGTTATTGTCGTCGCTGATGACGATGTTGCCTTCGGGGTCGAGAGCGAGATGCTTGGGGCCCTTGAGTTTGGCTTGCGGTCCGGGGCCGTTGTCGCCGGAGTAGCCTTTTTTTCCTGAGGTGTTGACGAGAGTGTGGATGCGACCCTTGAGGTCAACGTGGCGGAGGGCATGGCCTTCGCGGGAGGCGATGTAGACCGAGCCATCGACTCCGTAGACGGCGGCCCGAGGTCCGTAGAGGGGCGACTTGGTGGCCCTCTCACCGTCGGTAGGCTTGCCCCGCTTGCCATTCCCGGCGACGGTACGGATAAGCTTGGACTTAAGATTGATTTCGCGGATTTGGTAGTTCTTGAGATCGGCGATGAGGAGATGGGTTCCTTTGGGATTGATGGAGAGGGTATAGGGGCTTTTGAGCGGTGGGCCGGTAAATAAGAGGGTGGAGAGTTTGCCGGTTTTGGTGTCGATGACGCGGATTCGCCGGTTAAAGGTGTCGGCTAGGAAAAGGCGCCCGTCGGGATGGATGGCGAGGTCGTGCATGCCGTTGAAGCGACCTTTGGTGGCGGGTTCGCCATCGCCTTCGGAGACGTCGCCGAGTTTTTGTCCGCCGGGTGATTGGGAGCCCGCGATGAAGGTGAGCTTGCCATCCTGGTAGCGGAAGACGCGGTTGCCTTTTTGGTATTCCACTCCGAGGGCAGCTTCGTCTTTGTCAAAGACCACGGAGAATGGTTCGGTGGTGCCGGTGATCTCGAGAGGTTTGGCGAAGGCTGGGGCTAAAAATAACAAGGGGAGAAAGAATTTCATCAAGCTCACAGAACGGAGTTTGAGAATGGGATCTTTCTTTTCGGCAGAGAAGAGATGAGCTGGTAGGATCCCCCCTGCATTGAAGCTTGTTCAGGATGATGTGACCGATCCGGTCAGCAAAGATGAGTTACAAGGATTGCGTAATGCGCACAAATCGTGGATTGAGAGTTGGACGGTGGAATAATTAAAAGAGTAGAGTGAATTTCAGATGACGATTCGACGAGCTTCTTTGCTGGCCACCGCTCTGGTGTCCCGAGTAATGGCTGATGGTGATTTGACGGTGGAGGCACCGGGGTATCCGGTGCGGAGCGGAGAATACACCACGTCACATGTCTACATTGATGAAGTGCAGGAGGAGAGTGTCGATCTGACGTTTTACTTCGACCCTCCCGGCGGGGGCACGGTTTATGAGGTGGAGGTCTTCACCAATCTGAATCGCCGGGATCTTGCCCGGATGGACAAGAATAGCGACGGGGTCCCCGATGGCATCGTGGCGGTGAATGGAAACACGATTAGCTCAGGCGCGGCTGATGCCAATCCGGTGACGGGGCATTATTATGCGGGATTTACAATGACTTATGATGCGGGTGAGGATCGCTACGAATTAACGATTCCCGCAAATCGCACGGGTGCGTATCGCGTGACTACGCGCTATCGGACTTCGGCGGGAGGAGCGTGGATTTGGTATGGCTTGCGGGATCATTGCGTGGTGGTTTCGCCCAGCTCGTCGCGGAAAATTAACCTCTATGAGGTGAATGTGTTTAATATTGAGGCCGATGGCGATGGGATGGGTGACCGGTCGACTTTGGAGGATCTGCATAACGCTCCGGGAGCTCCGCACAATGCGAACAATCGCTGGGATCTCGATTATTTGACTGGCTTGGGATGCAATTGGTTGTGGTTTCAGCCAATTCACCCCAATGGCATCGACGGTCGTGAGCCGGTGGCGGGGTATGGCAATGGCGGACCGCTCTACGAGCCAGGAAGCCCGTATGCCGTGAAAAATTTCTTCGAAGTCAACGAGTTGATGACGAAGGACTACAGTGCGGGAAAAAGCGTGGCCGCCAATCGGGCGTCGGCGATGACGGCGTGGCAGAATTTTGTATCGGCCGCGGATGCCAAGGAGGTGGGAATTATGCTCGATGCTCCCTTTAATCATACTTCCTTTGATGTCGAATTCGCGCAGCAGGGGGTTGATCTCTTCCAGCCCGATGGGTCGACCTGGCAGCCGACGGATGAGATTCGGAATCGCGAGGCACGTTTCTTTTCGCGGGAGGGAAACTATGGCAATCGTGCCAGTAGCGCGGGAACGATTGCGCCGGGTCCTGATCGTTTCGATTTTGGAAAATGGAATGACGTCAAGGATGTCTTCTTTGGTCGGTATGACGCCTTGGTGGAATTTAATTCAGCTCCGGAAAACACCAGTCACACCAGTGAAGGGGATTGGTTCGATGCCAGTGATTCGGATTGGACCTCCATCGATTTCACTCAAGGAGGAGAGGGGAGAAATGTAACTCACCGGGTGTGGGATTACTTTGCGGAGTATGCCTTGCATTGGTTGGAGCAGACGAGGGCGGTTAACCGGAATTCAACGGCGGCGGACGGAGATGCGGCGGCACGTTATCTCATTGATGATGCGGGAATCGATGGATTGCGGTGTGACTTTGGGCAAGGGCTGCCGCCGAGGGCCTGGGAATACATCATCAATGTGGCGCGGGGCACGAAGTGGAATTTTGTGATGATGGCTGAGTCGCTCGATGGAGGCACGGTGACTTATCGGTCAGCGCGGCACTTTGATATCCTGAATGAGAACATCGTTTTCCCCCTTCAGAGTGCCACGAATAAGTATTCCTATCGTAATATTTTTGAGGCACGTCGTGGCGCTTACGGGCAGTCTTTGGTCTTGATGAATACTACCTCACACGATGAAGAGAATTACGCCGATCCCTGGGAAGCCTTGGTAAGGACTTCGGTGGCTTGCACCAATGATGGCTTGCCGATGGTTTTTCCGGGGCAGGAATTGGGAGTGAGTCGTATTACCGGTTACCAGCATTACGAAACGAATTTTGGAAAGGAGATCGCGCATTTCAAGCGGTGGAATTCCATGATGCCGATTTGGAATGATACCGACTTTGGGAATGATCAGCTTTATCCGGTTTATTCGGGAATGTTGAGCGCGCGTCGTGAAAGCCCGGCCTTGGGGAGTAGCCTGAGGTGGTTTCTTGATGGCAATGGCAACAACGATCAGATCCATGCTGTAGCGAAGTATGTGGAAGCAGGAGCTTCTCCGGCGTATCAGGATGTCGTGATCGCTTTTGCGAACCTGGATCGGAACAATGACCAAAGTGACCGCTTTAAGATCCCTTCGGGATTGAGTGGCCTGTTGGGGATTGCGGGCGGAAGGATCTACAATGTGAAAAATATCGCGGCCTATAATCGCCCTCCGACGGTGGTGGGTCGCGATGAGCTTTGGTTGTGGGGTAGCGGAATCAGCGGCGGAGATTTGTTGTCTTCGGGTTTCGATGTTTTTCTGAAAAAAGTTCCCCTGAGTGTTGGGGCCTGGGATAGCGCGCCTTTTGAGGCACAGTATTTGAAACTTTATGATGTCACGCCGCCGCCCTCGCCGATTCCCTTGACCGGGGCCTACCAGTTGGGTGCTGAGGTTGTTTTCAACTGGGTTCCCAATGGTGGTCCTGATGATTACATTACGAGTTTTGAGATCACGGTTAGTGACGGGGGTGGAGCGGTCGTTTCTTCAGGGGAGGTGACGGATGGCTCGAATCAATATTCCTTTGCGGGAGTTCCCGGGACTCATTACGAGGCGACGGTGACGGCAGTCAGTGTCGCCGGAGTGGCTTCGACTTCGCCGAAAACTTCATCGAGTGTGATACTCCTGGCGTTGGGGGGAGATGAAGATGGAGACGGCCGCTCGAATGGAGATGAAGATATTGCGGGCACCGATCCTTTGGCTGGGTCGTCCGCGTTTCAGGTGACCTCGGTGATGGTCGTTGACGGAGATAGCGAGGTGACGTTCTCATCGGTCACCGGGCGCTATTACCATCTCGAAGTCAGTGATGACCTTGGGGTGACAGATGCGTGGACTTCGGTAGCTGGGAATTATCAGGCAGTCGGGAATTTCTCTACTCTCACCCACCAGGGGGGAGGGGGAGGCGACGAGCGATTCTATCGAGTGACGGTGACTAAGGATCCGCAGCCATAGTCCATTATTTTATTCGAGAGGCTTGATCATATCGCGCAGATTTGCGGTGAGGGTGCTGTGATTTTCTTTTTTGTATTCTTCGATGGCTTCCTTAAAGCCCTTTTCGATAGGGTTTTTCTTGGGAGGCTCAGCGACAGCGAGAGGGAGGCTCAGGCCAAAGGCCACCGGGGCGAGGGTGGAGAATGGTTTCATCATTGGGATGGATGCGATGGGCTAAGAAATGGTTGTAATGATACTTTTTGATCACCTTTTTTGAAGATCCTGCTAGGAAATCCCTAATGAAATTGTGCCTGCCTCTTTTACTTTCTGCATTTCTTGCTGGATCGATCTGCGCCCAGGAAAATTGGCCCCGTTTTCGGGGTGTCGATGGACGTGGCGTCTCTGAAGCGAAGTTACCTGAGGAGATTGGGAAGCAAAACCTTCGTTGGTCGGTCCCATTGCCGGGGCCGGGATCCAGTTCGCCAGTGATTTGGGGAGATTCCTTGTTTGTCACCGGAGAGGATCGCAAAAAGGGTGAGGTCACCCTCACCTGCCTTGATGCGATGAGTGGAAAGAAGCGTTGGGCGAAGAACCTCGATGTGGGGGAATATCACCTGCATCGATTCAACAACACGGCGGCGGCCAGTCCGGCAGTGAACGAGGACATGGTGGTTGTGTGTTGGTATAGTGCGAAGAAGGAGTCGGCTATGATGTCCGCTTATGATCACAAAGGAAATAGTCTGTGGATTCATGAAATTGGCCCTGGAAAGAGTCAACATGGTCTCAATATTCACCCCGAGATCCATGGAGATAAAATCCTGGTGTGTCACTTGCACATGAATGTCGGATATGTGGGTGCGGTTGGTGCGAAAGATGGCAAGTCGATTTGGAAGACCGAGTTTCCAGGAGGTAAGACAAGTTATGTGACTCCTCTTGTTCGAGAATTTCCTGACGGCGGGAAGGAAGTGGTCGTGGCAAGTCAGAGCGTTGGTGTTGTTGGATTGGACCTCAAGGACGGGAAGGTTCGCTGGGAGGTTTCCGGGTCGATGAAGCAGCGAACGATTGTTTCGCCGATCAATGTTCTTGCCGGGTCGAATTCGAAAGACGTGCAGATAGCGGTTGGTTGTAAAAGTGGCGTTTACTTCACGGTGCGTCCTCCGGCGAGAGCGGGTGGGGAGGCGAAGATTGTCTGGAGGATGAAGGGCAACACGCCTTACGTGCCGACGCCTGTTTCCGACGGGAAGATGTTTTACTCCGTTTCAGATGGAGGAGTGCTCGTCGCGCTCGAGGCCTCCAGCGGTGAGAAGAAGTGGGAGGAAAAGCTCATGGCGAATTTTTATGCCTCGCCACTGATCGTGGGCGGGCGCCTGATTTGCCTGTCCCGGGAAGGCGAATTGATCGTCGCGGAAATTGGTGCCTCCTACAAAGAGATCTCACGCACCAGCCTGGAGCTGGGGGAAGGAATCGAGTGGGCCGATGTGACTCCGGCCGTGGCCCACGACCGTCTCTATGTGCGCATCGGCGCGCGCCTCGATTGTTTTGGCGAGAAGTAAGCCGTGCTTACTTGATCTCGAAAAGCTCCACGTCAAAGACGAGGAGTCCGCCCGGACGTCCACCGCCGGGGTTGTTGCCGTAGGCGAGTTCGGCGGGGATCCAGAAGCGACGCTTTTCGCCCACGACCATGAGCTGAAGTCCTTCGGTCCAGCCTGGGATCACGCGGTTGAGGGGGAAACTGGCTTTCTTGTTCCGCTTGTGGGAGCTATCGAACAATTTTCCGTCGGTGGTCCAACCGGAATAGTGCACGGTTATGGTATCAGTGGCTGCAGGATTGTTTTTGCCGGTGCCTTTTTTGATCACTTTTGATTTCAAGCCTGAAGCGGTGGCTTTGGCATCAGCAGGAGCTGCGGCGACGTCGGTGGGTGCTTTGAGCGGATCTACCTTTTCTTCTCCGAAAGCGGTGAGAAAGGAGAGGGCGATGCCAACGGCGAGGAGTGTCGGTTTGATTTTCATAAGTGGCGGAGTTTAGAGAGAGTGATTTCGATTGGGTGATCACAAAAAGACGGAGATGCTGTTTCCGCTTGTGAGCTTTGGCATTGATCCGTTCCGAGGTTCCGATTATCCTTCTCTGACTGTGAGACTACCACTTCTCCTGCCCCAGTCGGCGCTCGCAATATTATTTTGCGGGTCGTTGATCTCGGCCCCGATCGTGGCGGACGATTTTGAGTATATCGTTCTCAGTAATGATTGGGATAATCCTGTCGTGAATACGGATCTCGAATCGGGAGTGGGTGCCCAGGGCTCACCAAAGTTTGCCAGAATCAAGCCCGCTACCGGTATTCTGGGAGCGATATTTGAAGGAGGTGCGAGTGACTTTTTTGTCGATTTTTTTCTGCGGATCCATCCCGGGGAACGACAGTTCAATTTCATGGTAATGACCGGGGAAGAGGTGGTCTACGAGGGTGCGACGATCAATCTTCGTCATCAGGGGGATACCTGGTGGGCGTATAGTGGAGGGTGGCAGGAGCTGTCCCTTCCCGGGTTGGCTGTTGATGCTTGGTATCATCTAAGAATCACCTGCAATGGCTGGGGGGCGAGCGGGGCGAGTTATGATCTTGAATTGTCCGATGCCGGGGGAACCGAATTCACCAGTTCGGTGATGGATCTTGGTTTGTTTGAGGAAGGTGACCCAAGTGCGACAACTGCGGGGGCATTTAGTTTCAGTGCCCACTGGGGAAACAGTCCGGGATTTGATCTCGATAACGTGACTGTTGAAACCATCGAGCCAGTCGTTGGTGGCCCCCCGTTGGTCATCACGAACCTCGAATATGATCCGGCGGCGTTGACTTCAGCGATTAGCTGGAATGCCGTTCCGGGAACGCGCTATTTTGTTTATGCTTCTTCTGATTTGGTCAATTGGGAAGAGATTGGAATGCGCATTGCTTCCGGCTCCGAGGAAACATTGATGGAAGAGGAGGTTTCGGCAGGATTCCGGTCCTACCGTGTGCAGGATTACCCCGAGCCCTAAAAGCGGAGTCTTTACCCCGGGCGGGGAACACGCTAGGGATGTTCCTGATGAGAGTGCTCCTTGCGATAGTATGTTTGGTGACTTGTGCCCAGGCCTTGGATTACAAGCGCGACGTGATGCCGATTTTCAAGGTGAAGTGCTACGATTGTCACAGCGAAGAGGGGGACAAGATCAAGGGTGGTCTTCGTTTGGATGACGAGGAGCATTTCTTGAAGCGTTTCAGCAAAAACGAGGTCGTCGTTCCTGGAGATTGGGATGCCAGTTATTTATTTGTTACCCTTGTCCGCCCGCAGCATGAGAAGGGGGCAATGCCTCCGAAGAACAAGGGTGAGCGATTAACCGAGGAGGAGATTATGACGGTAGCGCAGTGGATTCACGAAGGGGCGAAAATTGATGGGAAGACGGGAAAGAAAGGACCGGACAAGTGGGATCCCAAGAAGCTCCTCAAGTTTAAAGAAGGACGTATTGTCACGGAGCAATTTGGACCCGCTCCGGTTGTGGTGGAGCCTGCCTGGGAAAAATGGACGAATGCCAAGGGGGTCGAAATCGTTGCTCGTTTTCATGGGCTTTCCAAAGGGAAGGTGAGCTTCGAATTGAAAAGTGGAAAGAAGGTGGCTTATCCGCTCGAGCAGCTTTCCAAGGAGAGCCAGTCCAAGGTGAAAAATCTCGCCGCTCCCTCGATGATGGAAATGGAAGGCAAGTAATCCTGTCGCCCGCTGCCTGCCAGAGACAGTCAAAAGAAGAGCCTTTGACTACGGAGTTAGAGTCACTCTCTCGAGTCGGAGGAGTTCTTCTCCGATGAGTTTTGTTCCTTTCAGGGTGAGGGTGTGAGTTCCGGCGGGAAGCTCCACTTCACCAAGGTCGAGGTTTCTCCATGAGTTGGGGCCTTCAGTGTTTTCTAGAGTTCCGAGGAAGGTGCCTTTGTCGAGGGTGGCTTGAATTTGACCACCCGCTGAATCGGAGGAATAGGTGAACGAGAGTTGGTATTTCTGTGGGGAATCAGTGGCGAAGGTCCAGGTGAGTGAGTCTTTCAGGCCCATCCATTTTCCGGCCTTGCGGCTTTGTTGCTCTTCGAGAATCTTATTGCCGTGCTTGTAGGAGAAATCCTCTTTCTGGTCCTCAACGGTGGTGGGATAGAGTTGAATATCTCCCTCAATGGTTGCGTCGATGGGCAGGAGGTCGATGGTGGAATCTTTTGCGTAGATGAGGGGTGGCTTCGCGTAGGTTTGGGCCCAGTAGGTGAGGCCGCCGATGATGGCTCCCACAAAAATGAGGGAAGCGAGGAGTTCGAAGAGATCAGAGAGTTTGAATAGTTTCATTGCTTAGGCGCGGAGGAAGGTTTTCTTGCGGAAGAGATAGAGGAGGAGGATCCATTCGATGATGATCGTTCCCAGTGCGAGAGTGAATTCGGCGGGGTGATCCGAAAGGGTGCCGGCGTAGCCTCCGAGGATATTTTCGGAAATGGTGCGGAAGCTCACGAAGCGTGAGAGGACGTAAATCGTGATAGCATTCATGCCGATCGGGAGCCAAATGTAGCCGAGCCAGCGTTGCTTCCAGACATCGATGACGAGGTAGAAAAGGAAGAGTAAAACGAGGCTGCATCCGGTGCAGAAAAGAACGTAGGAGCTGGTCCAGAGCGGCTTGATGATGGGGAAGGTCATTCCCCAGGCCCAGCCGAGCCCAAGGGCGGCGGCACCTGCGAGGAGGAGTTTGAAGGCGGTGGCGTGATTGGCTTTTTCCTGGGATTTCAGAAGTGATCCGGTAGCCGACCCCAAGAGGGCCATGGCGGCAGCGGGGAGGAAGCGCACGGGGCCTTCGGGATCGAAGACGCCCATGTAGAGTTTGCCTGGAAGAAGGCGATCAAGGTAGGCGGCGAGGTTTCCAGACGGAGTGAGTTGTCCTGCATCGCCTCCCGGAACGGGAATGAAGGTGAGGGCGAGCCAGTATCCCACGAGGATACCGAGAGCCCAGATGAATTGGGGCCGGGCTGGTCGATGGATCGCGATGATGGCGGCGATTAAGTAACCGCCGGCGATGAGTTGAAGGACGCCCGGGATTCGGAATTGTCCGGGATCGAAGCTGAGGAAGGTGAAGGAAAGTCCCAGCGCAGTGAGAAGAACAAATCGACGGATGACGCGAAAATAAGCACGTGGTTTCGAAATGGTGCCATTGGCGATCTTCGAGGTGATGGCGTAGGGGATAGTGACCCCGGACATGAAGATGAAGAGCGGGAAGATGAGATCGTAGGCGGTGAATCCGATCCAGGGAGTGTGCGTGGTTTGCTCGGTGGCGTGCTTGATGAATTCCTCGGAGCCAGACCAATTGGCGATGGCGCGAAGGAGGGCGGCTCCGCCGATAATCCAGAACATGTCGAAGCCGCGGAGGGCATCGAGGGAAATGAGGCGGGCGGGTTTGGCTGGTGCTTCCGCGGAAGCATCTGCAGCGACCTCTGCAGGAGCTTTCGGAATTTCGGCAGCGGGTGGTGTTGAGGTTATACGAGGTTGACTGGGGACTACTGGAGCGATGGATCCTCCGACGGGTTTATTCAAGGTCGAGGATGCGGAGGGAGGCTGGGTAGCTTGCGGGTTGCTTTTCGGTGAGGTGGGCGGTTCCAGAGCGGCTGGTTGTTTGCTCGAGACCGGATCGCCCGAGAGTTTCGATTGTTTCGTGCTGGGAGTCTTGGGGGAGTCTGTTTCCCCGATCTCACTGACCTCGTCGGAGAGGGGAAGTTTGACACACGCGGTTTCTTTTTTGACAGGCGTACCGGAAGGGTTAGCGGATTCTTCCAGTTGGTTGGCCCGCGGAAGTTTGACGCGGGAGGACTCTTTTCTCACGGGAGGCTCGGAAGCTTTTGGAAGTTGAACTTTGTTTGAGGCGTTTTGAGGGGAAGGTTGAACGGTAGCCGGTGAGCTTGGCAGAGGAGAGAGAGGGGTGGGTTGCTTTGGAGGAGTCTGCGAGGCGTATTTGACCGGGGGAAGACCAGGGTTCTTGCCAATCATCCGGGGAGTCGGGAGTTTTCTGGCGCCGGAGGCAGATTTTTTTGGTGGAAGATCTGAGTTCATTTGGAATTTTTTGGAGGGCCACCGTAGTAGCGATAATGGTCGAAGCTATTTTCGAGAGGATTTTGAGCACGTGGATCGTTGGTTTTACTCATCCATTTTTTCACGTGAGCCCCAATTTTTTAGAGAGTCTGACCGAATTTCGGGTCGGACGCAACATTGCGGATTCGATCGAGGTCGTAGGGGAGATAGAAGAAAGGGTGGATTTCTGGGTCATTGGCATTGGCGAGGGCCTGAATAGACTTTGAAGAGGACGGGGTCGAAGCCCGAGCCCCGGCTCGGACGCACTTATCGCGACAAGTGAAAATTTTAGGGCGAGTCCTTGCAGGGGGCATGATAGAGGTAACCCATGAGAATTTTCAACTGCCTGGCTGCTTCCCTGTTGTTCGTTCAGAGCGCCTTGGCGGACATCCCGCCGAATATCGTCTTCATCCTCGCCGATGATTTGGGCTATGGGGATGTCGGGTGTTACAATCCGACCTCTCAAGTCCCGACTCCGAATTTGGATCGTCTGGCGAAGGAGGGAATGCGCTTCACCGATGCGCACAGTCCGGCGACGGTGTGCACGCCGACTCGTTATAGTTTACTGACCGGAAGAATGTGTTTTCGGACAGGGCGCTCGCGGGTCTTTTCGGGAGTGGGTGGTCCTTGTTTGATCGAAGATGGTCGTTTGACTCTACCGCAAATGTTGAAGAACAAAGGCTACGCCACCGCGATGTTCGGAAAGTGGCATGTCGGGATGAGTTTTTTCGACAAGGAGGGAAAGCGAATTGAGAACCAGGGGCTGGAGGGGGCGAGGATGATCGATTTCACGAGGAAAGTGGGGGGCTCGCCGATTGAGTATGGTTTTGAGCAATTTTATGGGACCGCTTGTTGTCCGACCACGGACTGGCTCTATGCCTATATCGAGGGAGATCGCATTCCGGTGCCGCCGGTGAAGCAGATTGATAAAAGTCATTTGCCTAAACATCCTTACGCCAATGATTGTCGTCCGGGGATGATCGCGCCGGATTTTAATTTGGAGGAAGTTGACCTGGTGTTCTTGAAGAAGAGTCAGGAATTCTTGAAGAAGCAGCAAAAAGGAAAGCCCTTCTTCTTGTTTCATTCGATGCAGGCGGTTCACTTGCCGTCATTTCCGGCGAAACAATTTCAAGGGAAGTCAGGTCAAGGCCCGCACGGAGATTTCATCTATCAGATGGATTGGACGGTGGGAGAGTTGATGAAAACTCTCGAAGAACAGGGGTTTGCCGAAAATACCATCGTGATGTTTGGTTCAGACAACGGGCCGGAAGTTCCGACGATCATCGCGATGCGCCGGGATCACAAACATGATGGCGCGAGGCCTTGGCGGGGGGTGAAACGCGACCAGTGGGAGGGCGGACATCGGACACCCTTTATCGTGAAGTGGCCCGGAGTGGCGAAGCCGGGTTCGGAGAGCGATGAGCTTGTTAGCCTGACTGATGTTTTTGCGACCTGCGCGGCGATCAATGGAGTGAAGTTCCCCAAGGATGCCGGTGAGGATAGTTTTGATCTCACGGGAACGTTGAAGGGGGATGTGCGGAATGCACCCGTGCGGCCTTACCTTCTTCAGCAAACCTTCGCGATGAAGTTGTCGATTCGGAAAGGCAATTGGAAATATATCGATCACAAAGGGTCGGGCGGGAATAACTACGAAAAACCCGGTGAGTGGGGGATGAAGCAATACGCCCTTCCTGATACTGATCCCGATGCGCCGGGGCAGTTGTATAATCTCGCCAGAGATCCCGGTGAGACGACGAATCTCTACTCCAAGAATCCCGAAAAAGTCGCGGAGCTGAAGGGGTTGTTAGAGAGGTCGAAGGCCTCGGGGCGAACGGCGAATTGAGATTACGAGAGGAGCTTGAATTCGCCGAAGTTCTGCGAATGCCCTTTTGGGGTAGAAGTCCGAAGCAGGTTCAGGGCTTGATGCCGGAGCCCGAGGCTTTGGCGAGTTTGGAGAGCTTTTTAATGAGCTCGGCATGGGCGGGGTCGGCAGCGACGTTTTTGTGGGGATTGCCCTGAAAGTCGATGAGGGTGATGTCTTCGAGTGATCCGGTGTGATCGTTCTTGCGCCACTCGGTGTAGCGGTAGCGGTCGGTGCGGAGGCTGGTGCCAAGGACTTTTCCAACGCCGGGCTTAGTTTTGAAGTATTGGCTGAAAGCACCTTCCTTCCAGGGGATTTCTGGTTTTAAGAGGAGGGGTTTTAAGGAAACGCCGTGGAGGTTTTTAGGAGTCGGGATTCCCGTAAGATCGCAGAGAGTGGGGAAGAGATCGACGAGTTCGGCGAGGGCCTTGGTGCGTTGTCCTTTCTTTTGGCCGGGGGCAGTAATGACGAGAGGGACTTTCGCAGCTACTTCGTAGGTGGTGTGCTTACACCATTCGCCGTAGTCGCCGAGGTAGTATCCGTGATCTCCCCAGAGAACGACGATGGTGTTCTTGGTAAGACCGTTTTCTTCGAGGCCTTTTATTAGCCGTCCGACTTGCGCATCCATGTAGCTGACGCTGGCGCGGTAGCCATGAATGAGTTCGCGCGTTTTGGCATCGTTGAGTCTCTTGGTCTTTTTGGAAATGTCGGAATAGTTTTTCAATTCACCCCAGCTGGAACCATCATAGGGAAGACCGTTGATGGCCTTATTGCGTGAGGGGACTTTGATCTTCGAGCGATCGTAGAGGTCCCAGTATTTTTTTGGGGCGTTGAAAGGGAGGTGGGGTTTGCTGAATCCGACGGCGAGGAAGAAGGACGCGTTGGAGCTTGCGAGTTTCTTCATGCGTTCAACGGCGGTCTTGGCAACCATGCCGTCGTTGTAGGCGTCGTCGCTGACGTCGCCGCCGTTCTCACTCGCGGGGCCATTGGTGCGAACTCCGGTTTCCCGTTGAATGCGGCGGGCTTTGGTCGAGGCGGCCATCCCTGCGGGAGAAGCGTATGCCGGACCGAGTCCACGGAGGGGCTTTTCGGACCAGCCTTGGGGGAAGTCGTCGTTGGAGGCGTGATAGATTTTTCCGATGGAGAGAGTGGTATAGCCTTGGGCTTTGAAATATTGGGGCATGGAAAGCGCGTCGGGGTTTTTCTCACGCATGGGCGTTTTGTAATTCCAGCACCGCGTGGTCTGGGGGCGGAGTCCGGTCATGAGGCTGGCGCGGGAGGCTCCGCAGACCGCGACCTGGCAATAGGTTCGCTCGAAGAGAGTCCCCTTTGCGGCGAGCGCGTCGATGTTGGGTGATTTGATCTCCGTGCGGCCGTAACAGTTGAGCTCCGGGCGGAGATCATCGATCGCGATGAAGAGGACGTTCAATCGCTCTGCGGTGAATCCTGAATTCGAAAAGAGGAGAAGTCCGGTGCCGGAAAGGAGGAGTTTTTTCAAGGAAAGGGTCATTGCTGGAAGCAAAGATCTAACTACTTTGCTCCGGTGGGGGAATCCCCATTTTCTCGGCGCGCTTTTTCCAAAGTTCCCTGGCCATCTGTTGCATGTCCTCGATGTCGTCGACTTCATCGACAATTTCGGTTCCCAGGAGAGTCTCGATGACGTCTTCCAGAGTGATAATTCCCGAAAAGGAGCCGTATTCATCGAGAGTGGCTGCAATGTGAATCCGGTCTGCGATCATGTCATTGAAAAGGATCGAGAGGCTTTGCGTTCGCGGAACGGTGTGGATGGTGCGTCTGAAGTCAGAAAGCGGCTTGTCTCCCTCGCCTTGGGCGTGGGCCTGAAGGAGTTCGATTTGCAGGACGAAACCATCGAGGTCATCAAGGGTCTCTTTGTAGATGGGAATTCGTGAGAAGGGACGCTCCGAGTGCTCTTCCATGAATTCATTGATGGTGCAGCTGGCCGGAAGGGCGAAGACCACAGTGCGTGGGGTGGCGGCATGGCGTGCCATGGTGTCGCGGAGGCCGAAGAGGTTCTTCACGATGCGGCCTTCGTTTTCTTCAATCGAGCCTTCCTTCTCACCGATGTCGGCCATCGCGACAAATTCCGCGCGGCTGAAGGCGCCTTTCTTTTGACCGTGGGAAATTCCGCTGGTGATTTTCTCCGTGATCCAAATGAGGGGAGACATAATCCGGGTCAGCGAGGTCAGCATGACGCCGGTGGCGGGAGCGAGTTGCTTCCAGAAGACTGCGCCGAGGGTCTTTGGAATGATCTCCGAGAGGATGAGAATAAGTAAAGTAAGAATGCCGGAGATGATTCCGGTGGTGAGTGCTCCGTCGCCAAAAACTTTCATGGCCTGCGCTCCTACTCCGGCGGCTCCGACGGTGTGAGCCACGGTGTTGAGGATCAGGATGGCCGAGAGGGGACGGTTGATGTCGGCGGAAAGCTTCTGCCAGACCTCGGCATTTTTCGGTTTCGTTTCCTTCTGGGTGAGAATGTAGGGTTGACGAATACTCAGGAGGACGGCTTCAAAGACCGAGCAGAGGAATGAAAAAACCAGCGCGATGAGGAGATAGACAATGAGTAAGGTGACGCCCACGGAGGATCACCAAACGCTAGATTTTCGGAAACGAAAGGAAAAAGTTTTTAGAGGATGATCCTCAGTCGTTGGAGTAGGTCTTTTTTACAACGACGCCATCTTTCATTTTCAGAAAAATGCCTTCACAATTTGGCTCACGGTAGTCTTCGGGATTCATGAAAAAGCCCAGTTGATCTTCGTCGTCGCTCCTGACGGTGGGACGGTCCCGGGCTCCGTCTCTGGGATAGTGTTGGATCAAGATCTCGATAACTTGTTGTCGGGTCATGCCTTCCTCGATCTCGTAATAGAAGCTGCGATAGGTTCGGAATCGTGGATCAATGATCCAGGGATTGAGAGCGAGGAAAAAGAAGACCGAAGAGATGAGGACTCCACTTCCGGTGAGGATGAGTAGGATGCGGGGCCATCCGTATTTCCGAATTCCAAATACGAAAAGGAAGAAGGCGACAAGGACTCCGAAGAGGCAGAGACAGGAGAGTGGGGCACTGAGAGAAGTTTCCATCTCGATGGGAGCCTGCTTTTCAGGCGAGTGGGTTTTTGCTGAAGAATACCTTGCCGGGGGGGACTTAATTACTTGGTCTTCTTGTTGACCAGTTCAATTGATTTTTCGGCGAGGCGTTTCCCAAAGGTTTCGTAGCCTTTGATCGAGTAGTGGAGGTCGTTTTTGATTTCCTTGCCGCGCTTATTTTTTCCGTCGTTGAGATCATCGGTGTCGACCCAGGCTCCCCGTGGGCTGGCCTCGGCGGCGGCGATCTGGGCTTTGCGGACGGTCGTCCAGTGCGGGTAGCGCTTGTTGGTCATGTCAAAATCACTGAGGCGGCCGATGACGAAGTTGATGTCATTGCGGCCGAGGTCTTTGGCGAGTTGATCGAGCAAGCCCTTCATGCTGGCCTGGTAGACAGATCCGTGTTTTTCCTTGGCATCCCGTTCGCCCTGCATCCAGAGGAAGGTGACCGAAGTCAGCTTTTCTCCTTTGATCGCGGCGTTGACCGATTTCATCAGGACATCATAGAGATCGCCGGTGGCTTTTGGTTCATCGCCATTTTCGGGTTTCCATTGTTTATACCAACGTCTGATCGGCTGACCGCCTTGAGCGCTCTTGACCACGATGACTTTGTCTTTGCCAAAGGCGGTTTCGACAGCGGGCGTGAAAGAAATTTTGGGATCCAATCCCGCCATATTCGATTGGCCGGAGAGGATGAAGAGGTGTTTTCCATCCTCCGCGGCGTGAGCTGAGAGCGAGAGTAGAGAGAGCAGAAGGGTAAAAGTGAATTTTTTCATTT
>JAQWZU010000135.1 GCA_029253285.1 Akkermansiaceae bacterium
TTCGTCAACCTTACCCGATGATTCCTTTGACGACTTTGGCCGGGTTGACGCCGGTGAGTTTTTGATCCAGGCCCATGAAGGGGAAGGTGAGTTTGTCGTGGTCGATACCGAGTTGGTGCAGGATGGTAGCGTTGAAGTCGCGGACCCGGACTTCGTCTTTGACGACATTGTAGCAGTAATCGTCGGTTTTTCCGTAGGTCATGCCACCTTTGATGCCGCCGCCGGCCATCCAGGTAGAGAAGCATTTCGGGTGGTGGTCGCGGCCGTATTGGTCGCGTTCGAGTTTGCCCTGACCGTAGGTGGTGCGGCCAAACTCACCGGCGAAGACGACGAGGGTTTCGTCGAGCATGCCGCGTTGTTTAAGGTCTTTAATGAGACCGGCGCAGGCTTGGTCGACATCGTAAGCCTGGCCGCGGATTTTCTTGGGAAGAGTGGAGTGGTGATCCCAGCCCCGGTGGAACAGTTGGATAAAGCGGACGCCTCGTTCCGCCATGCGTCGGGCGAGGAGGCAGTTGCGGGCGAAGGATCCGGACTTCTTCATTTCGGGACCGTAAAGTTTTTCGTTTTGGGCTTCGTTTTCGCCGGAGAGGTCGGTGAGCTCGGGAACGCTGGCTTGCATCCGGAAAGCCATCTCTTGTTGTGCGATGGTTGTTTGAATTTCCGGGTCGCCGACTCTGGCCATATGCTCTTCGTTGAGCTTGGTAACGAGGTCGAGCATCTTGTGCCGGGATTCCCGGTTGACCCCTTTGGGGTTGGAGAGGAAGAGGACGGGGTCGCCGGAGGGTTGGAAGGGAACGCCTTGGTGTTTTGAGGGGAGGAATCCCGATCCCCAGAGTCGGGAATAGAGGCCCTGGACATTGCCCATGCCGCCGGTCCAGAAGGCGGAGTTGAGGACGATGAAGTCGGGTAGGTTTTCGTTGAGGCGTCCGAGACCATAGGAAAGCCAGGCGCCCATGGACGCTTTGCCGGGAATTTCGGTGCCGGTGCAGAAGAGGGTTTTTCCAGGATCGTGATTGATCGCGGTAGTGGAAGTGGAATTGATGAGGGCGAGGTCATCGGAGACTGAGCCCAGATTCGGGAGGAGTTCGGAAAGCCACATGCCATTGGAACCATGTTGCTTGAATTTGAACATGGAGGGCGCGACGAGCTTGGCCTTGCCTCGGGTCATCGCGGTGACGCGTTGGCCTTTGTGAATGGACTCGGGGAGAGCTTCCTTGAAACGTTTGTGGAGTTCGGGTTTGTAGTCAAAGAGATCGAGTTGGGACGGCGCGCCGCCCATGAAAAGGAAGATGACGCGCTTGGCGGGGGACTTTGGGAGCCGGAATCCGTGCGCGCCAGTTTCGGCTTGCGCGGCGAGGTTGCCGAGGACGGTGGCCCCGAGGCCCATGCCCGTAGTATTCAGGAATTGGCGGCGGGTTTGTAGATCGAACATAGCGAGCGAAAGAAGGAGTTTGGACCGCGGTTGAACTATTCTTTGGATTTCTTTTACCCGTTCTCCTTATTGTTGCGCGTCCCGGACCTTGAGCATGGTGTCGAGGATGGTGTTCCAGGTTTGTTGTTCTTCTAACAATTCATTGGAGAACATGCAGCCGTCCCAACAGATGTGTTCGATTTTTCGGTCGGCGTGGTCTTTAAGCCATTCGGAGGAACAGCTGACGATGTCGAGTTTTCCGTTCGGGTCGTCGGCGCGGCAGTGGCGGCCGGTTTTGTCGTGCGCGCCGGTGCCGTGGACGGTGCCGTCGTTTTGGGCGACGTGGAAGTCGATGGTCCAGGGGCGAAGCTTGTCGACCATAGGGCGATAAGCCGCCCAGAATTCTTCGTCGGTGTGGTCCTCTTTGACGAGGGCATGCTCGGGAGCATTGTAGCCGAGAAGATAGAGGTAAGTGTGGGCGAGGTCGGATTGGAAACCGACGGTCTCGGGTAGGCCGATAGCTTCAAGGAGATCGAGGGTGTCCTTCCAGGAATGGATTCCGCCCCAGCAGATCTCTCCTTCCATAGCGAGGCGTTCTCCGTTGTCGGCGGCTACGGCGGCGGCTCGTTTGATGGTGTCGGCGGCGAGTGCGGTGTTGCCAGCCGGGTCCTTGGCCCAGTCCTCCACACCCCCGGCGGTATCGATGCGGATCGTTCCGTAATCACGCACGCCGTGATTTTTGAAGATGTTGGCGACGCGGCATGCTTTTTCGACAGCGAGGACGAAATTGTCCCGATCGTCCTGCGATCCGAAGGCGGGACCTCCGACGGTACCCTCCCAGACGGGAGCGACAAGGGTGCCCACTTTGAGGTTCTTGGAGGCGATGAGATCGGCGATTTTTTTAAGATCGTCTTCCGAGGCATCTGGGTCGGTGTGGGGGTGGAAGAGGAAGTAATCGACGCCGTCGTATTTCTGTCCGTCGACCTCGGAATTGGTGGTGAGTTCGAGCATGCGCTCGAGAGAAATTGGAGGATGGTCGGTACCTTCTTCTTTCCCGACGAGACCGGGCCACATTGCGTTATGAACTTTGAGAGCACTCATGATGATTGGTAAATTATCGGGATGATTTGCGGGGGCAAGGATATTGCGGATTTAGAGGGAAGGTGAATTGCGTAATTGGTTAACCCATCGAATGGCAATGAGGAGGCCGACGAGGAAAATAAGAATTGTGACGACAGAAGGTGAGCTGAAGATTCGAGGAATTAGGTCAATGGACATGATGATCTCTGAAAGTTTTTGAGGGTCCATTGATTCTACTATTTCGATTCGGGTTTTAGAACGAGGTCGGAAAGGCTTCCGGTGACCAATGCGATGATGACAATCCATGCTCACATTTTTCGCCGTCTGAGCCACCTGGCCAAATAATTGGTAGAATGTGTATACGAATCCGCGCAATGTAGGGATTGCTCCTCACTCTAGTCGAAAGGGAATGGATTGCTTGTAGGTGTAGGGGACGGCGTGGCCGAGGCCGCTGCGGGCGGGGGTGAAGCGCCATGTGCGGACAGCTGAAATGGCGGCTTGGTCTAGGGCGGCGTGTCCACTGGATTTGGTGACCTGGGCCGAGGTGACTCTTCCGGAGGTTCCGACGACGAAGGTGATGATGGTGGTTCCTTGATGGCCGGCTCGGCGGGAGGAGGAAGGGTATTTGGGTGATTTTCGGCTGACGGAGGCAGGTTTGATGGCGACGCGTTTGGCTTCGGCGGCGCGCTTGGCCGCTGCGGCTTTTGCCGCGCGGTCTTTGCGCATTTTTTCGGCGACGCGTTTTTTGGCGAGTTCCCGCTGGCGGTCTTTTTCTTTTTGCATGGCCGCAGCGCGGGTCTTTTCCTCGGCTTGCTTTTTGAGGAGGGCTGCCTGGCTGGCTTTTTCCTCTGCTTGTTTTTTGAGAGGGTCTGGATCGGGGGCTGGTGGTTTGACTGGCTCAGGTTTCGGCGGCGGAGTGGGCTCTGGCTTGGGAGGAGTGGGTTCCGGTTTGCGAGGTTCTGGCTTGGGAGGATTGGGGGCGGGAGCGGGCTTTGGTGGTTTTGGGGCCTCCTCTTTCTTCTTTTCGGGAGCGAGGAGGATGCTCAGATCGAGGAGGACAGGTTCATCTTCAATTGATGAAAAAGGTTCCCGCTCGAGAACGATCCAAGCTACAGCGACGGCATGGAGAAGGATGGTGATAAAGATCACGCAAACCCAGATTAGGGGGTGACTACTTCGCGGAGGCATCTTTTTTGTGATAACCGAGATCGATAATCCCGCATTCGCGGGCGGTTTCGATCACCTTGATGAAGGTTCCAAGGTGGGAGGTGCTGTCGCCTTTGATTTCGAGTGAAGTGATGTCGGTGTGGTGAACGAGATCACGGAGACCGTCGGAAAGGGCGTTGAGTTCGATGGGGTTTCCTTCGAGGAGAAGCTTGTTGTCGGCGAGGATGACGAGGGTGAGGGATTCCAGTTCTTCACTGACGGGAGCGGCGGCAACGGGTCCGGTGGGGAGATCGACGCGGCGGTCGGGTTTGATGAACTGACTGCTCACCATGAGAAAGATGAGGAGCTGGAAGACCACGTCAATGAGCGGGGTCATATCGATCCCGGCATCTATGCGGCGCTTGCGGGTGATCAGCATGGACTACTCGTCGTTTTTGGGAGTGGAGAAATACCATTCGCGGAGGTGCGAAGTGATTTCGTTGAGATCGTGGACCAGCTTATCGACACGGGCTTCGAAGATCTTGGCCATGGCCATGGCGGGGATGGCAACGAGGAGTCCGGCGACGGTGGTGAGGAGGCCGGTCCAGATACCATCGGCAAAATCGGCCGGAGTAACCGTTTTGCCGAGTTTGGCGATTTTGGAAAAGGCGATTACCATACCCCAGACGGTGCCGAGGAGTCCGATGAGAGGTGAGATGGCCGCGATGAGGGCGAGAATACGAAGGCCGCGCTCGTGGCTATTGATGAGTTGGGAGGCGTGGCGCTCAGTGATGTTGAGACAATGCTCTTCACCGCCCTGGGCTGAGGATTGGAAGGCGCCGCCGAGCGAGAGCAGGGGATTGACGTGGCCTTCGGGAGTATGGTTTTGCTGGAGTTGGGAGAGGGCCTTTCCGGTGCGGTATCGTCGCAGGGCATAGAATACGAGGCGCTCGAGGATGATTGCCACGGAGATGAGAGAGAGAATCAGGAGGGGCCACATGAAGCCGCCGCCTTTGAGAAAGAGATCTTTTACTGAAAAGTCCATGAAGGTGGGGGAATGTTGGCGTTCTGTGCGCTGGATCGAAAGCCAGAAATCCCAATTTACGAATTGTTTGTCGATCTCGGTGATTTTTGGTTGAACTGGTTCGGTCGCTAGCTGGCCTTGGATCGATCGGATTCGTTCAATTTCTTTGCGAACAATTTCGGAGAGAATTTCACTCTTCTTCAGAATGCTTTGGTGAGCATTAATGGCGATGACCCTACCGAGTTGTTTAACAATGGTTTCGTTTTCGATTTCTCAGGAGATCCTGATACTTGTGGGAATGGGGAAGCTTGGGACTATGCAGATTGATTTGCGACCCCGACCGGAGGGGGGAGGGTGTTTTTGATCAAGCAAACTATTCTGGTAATGCTCTCGCTCTTGATACTTTGACCGAGCAGCAGCACATCCATGTCTTTTTCGCTGCTGGATTTACCGTTCTTTTTGAGCTGAGTTCTGCTCTTCTCCTCGGGTTGGCCGGACTTGAATCCTTGTGTCGTCGGCGATAAAGCACCTTTTTTCAGAGGGTTATACCGGTTAAGGTCGGCTTTTTTTTGGTCTGGAAATACCGGGCGGTTTCTCAGTCTAAAAAGTTATTTTTGAATTCCTTCATTTTCCTCTTGATAATGAGACTCTATCTCAATAGAGCTTTTTTCGACATGAATACAAAGTCAGCATTACTTGCATCCATTACCGTATTATCCGCCGCTCCAGTTTTCGGAGAAGACATTGACCAAGCCTATCTCAGCGGAAGTGATAGCGGAGTCCAAGGAGGGTGGTGGGAAAAGACCACGATAGGCGGCTATGGGGAGCTTCACCTTAATCAAGGAGACAAAGAGCAGATTGATTACCACCGCTGGGTTCTCTTTTTCAATCATAAATTTACTGATCGGATCAAAATGTTCTCCGAGTTTGAATTGGAGCACTCTCTCGCAGGAAATGGAGAGGACAAACCCGGGGAGGTTGAATTGGAGCAGGCCTATATTGAGTTTGCGCTTGAAAATGGCTGGTCGGTCAAAGCTGGTCAGTATTTGATTCCGGTGGGGACTTTGAATGAGACTCATGAGCCCAATACTTTTTTCGGAGTTGAGCGTAACAATGTAGAAAAGAACATTATTCCCACGACCTGGTGGGAAGGTGGAGCGAGCGTAACCAAAGTTTATGACAGTGGTTTAAGTTTTGACTTTGCGGTGCATTCTGCCTTGGCCGTGACGACAGATGCGACTAAATCCAGTCGCTTTAGTATTCGCAGTGGTCGCCAGAAGGTGGCTGAGGCGGATGCGACTGACTATGCTGCGACGGCCCGTGTGCGTTATTCGGGGATTGAGGGGCTTGATCTGTCTGCCTTCGCAAATTACCAGAATGACATCGCTCGTGATAACGACGAAGACAACTCGGCTCTCTTGCTTGGGGCAACCGTGAGTTATCGCAACGGTGGATTTGGCTTGAAGGGCCTGATTGGTGATTGGGATATCGACGGAGCATCATTCGAAGCAAACGACGCTGACAGTCAATGGGGCTATTATATTGAGCCTTCCTATACCTGGAGTTTTGGCGGAGATCAGAAGGTGGGTGTCTTCGCTCGCTACAGTTATTACGACTATGCCAAAGTAGACGTAGCTAAAGTCAAAGGTGGAGAATACGATGAGTTTGCTGTTGGGGTGAATTATTGGCCCACTGACAACGTAGTTCTCAAGGCCGACTTCTCTCAGTCTGAGAAGAAAGGTGGAGATAACACTGAAACCTATAACTTTGGAGTTGGCTACAGCTTTTAAAAAACTCTGTTTCTTTTTCATGACGGCGTTCCTCCTGTGCGGGGGGAGCGCCTTCTCTGCTACCCGGGTGTATCAGAAGCCGTCGGATTTTGTGAAGTCGGCGCTCGGAGCCTTGCCGCCAACGCAGGCGCTCAAGTTGACGGCGGCCCAGCAGAATGCGGTGAGTCGGTTACTCGGGAAGCGGTATAAGACGACGACCATTCGCTATTGGACCCGCAACGGAAAGACGGCATACATATTGGAAGAGATCGGGAAGGTGGAATACATCACCACTGGGATCTCGGTTAAAGGTGGTCGCATCGAAGGAATGAGAGTGCTGGTTTATCGAGAGACACACGGTATGGAGGTGGCGCGAACTGCGTTTACGAAGCAATTCAATGGAGTGTCGGTTAAGTCTGACAGCCAGTTGAGCCGTAATCCTCGTAATATCGCTGGAGCAACTCTTTCGGTACGGGCATTGACCAAGTTGGCCCGCTTGGCATTGTATCTCGAAACCCTGAGATGAATTCTGAACCAACAAAGCGCCGCCGTGTTGCCCGTCATTGGCATCGTTGGTTGGGGCTTTTTGCCGCCGTGCCTCTCTTGTGGTTGTCGGTGACGGGATTGCTTTTGAATCACATCGTTGATCTCGGGCTCAATGATAAGCGGGTCTCTACCGAATGGATTTTAAAAAGGTATCATCAGCTTCCTGAAGGGAAGCCGGTAGCCTTCAAGGCGAATGAGCGCTTGGTCGTGGGGTGGGATGGCGCGCTTTATCTCGATGGGAAGTTCCTCGAGGGATTCGAGGGTGAATTGGTCGGCGCGGTGGGGGTGAAGGACAAGCTCGTGATCGCAACCAAGGAGTCGGTGGGAGTTTTCAATGGGAGTGATGTCATGGAGATCGAGCTCGATGAGCTGTCTCTTCCAGCCTTGCCTTTGCAAGGAGTGGTTGTCGCGGAGAATGTCTTGCTGGTAAAGTCGGACAGCGGATGGTCGTCGTTTTCAGATGATTTTCTTTTGTTCGAAGAATGGAATGATTCAGCTGAAGCGGTGACGTTTAATTTGCTGAATGATGAGGAGTTGGATGAATTAAAATCGGCGATTGCCTCCAGCCGCTCCATGCCTCTGGACCGGGTCATTGGCGATGCGCATTCCGGAAAGCTCTTTGGATGGCCGGGTTGGTTGATCACGGATCTCACTGCGCTTGGCGCGATTATCTTGACAATATTGGGGCTGCGATTGTTTCCAAAGCGTAAGTCATGAAGAGGCGGCTTTTTCTTGGGTTGGCCGGGGGCGCGCTTTGTTCATGTGGTGAGAAATCCGGTGGGCATTCCTGGAAGGGAATTGTTTTTGGTATCCCGGTGGGGATTCGTTTTTGGAATGTCACCGAGAAAACTGCGGAGGGCTTGGGACAGCAGTCGTTGAAGCTAGCGCAAAAGTATGAGGCCTGTTTTTCCTTATGGGATGAAAACTCAGAGTTGAGTCTGTTAAATCGCGAAGGAGCATTGCCTTCTCCATCCGAAGGCTTGTTGGACTGTCTGAAGATTGCGAAGGACTTTCACGCCAAAAGCAATGGATTGTTTGATCCTACGATTCATTCCTATCTGGAATGGACCAAAAGCGAGTATGCCGCCGGGAGGATTCCTGATGATTTGGAGGCAGAACGTCGACGGAAGTTGGTTGATTTCTCACGAGTTGAGATTTCGGAAGACCTCATCAAGTTGGATCCGGGAATGTCGCTGAGTTTGAATTCTTTGGTCCAAGGTTATGTCACCGACCGGGTTTGTGAGTTTTTGGAAGAGCATGTTCTGTCTGCTCTGGTGAATTTTGGGGAGTATCGCGTGGTGGGGAGTCATCCCTTTGATGTCGAGGTTGAGGGGCAGACGATACTCATCCGCCATGCCTTGGCTGTTTCGAGCGGAGGCGGACAGCGGCTCAGTGCGACCGCTTCTGCGAATCATTTGATCAATCCACAGGACGGAGTTAGTCCTGACCCCAGACGGGTGATTGCGATCGAAACGAGGAAGGCAGTGAATGCCGATGCGATTGCCACCATCGTTGCTTTGGGTGGGGAGGTACCCGAAGGTTGTGGGACTGTAAGGACCTGGAAGTTCTAGTCGCCGGGGTTCAGCGAACCCCACCAGGTTTTGTTGGGCTGGTAGTCAGGCTTCAGGAAGTTGGCGTGTTGTTGTTCCAGACGGGCCTTTGAGTCGGTGGCGGCCTTCTGAAGTTGCACTTTCTTTTTGGCTGAATCGAAACGTGAATCTGGCAGAGGGATCTTGGCTCCGACTTCTTTTAAGTGAGCGGAAAGCTCTGCTCCGAGCCGGGTGACGATTTCGGGGTTTGCTTGGGCGAGGTCTTTGGTTTCGCCAATGTCGTCCTTGAGGTTATAGAGCTCTTCGTGTCCGTCTTCGTAGTAGCGGATGAGTTTAAGGTTGCCTTTGCGAATGATGCCCGATGGTTCGCCACCTTGGTTTCCGTAGTGCGGATAGTGCCAGAAAAGCGAGCGCTCGGACTGCTTTCCCTGGAGGGCCTCGACGAGTGATTGGCCGTCGATGTGGTTTTTGGGACGAAGCTTCAGTCCGGCGAGTTCGAGAAGAGTAGGAAAAAAGTCGGTGCCGGTGGCGAATTGATCGGAGCTTGAGTCTGGTTTGGCGATGCCCGGAGCCTTGATGTAAAACGGTTGGCGAATACCGCCTTCCCATTGACGTCCTTTTCCGCCGCGCAGAGGAAGGCAGGCGGTGGCGAAGGCGTCGCCGGAAGAGACACCGCCATTGTCGGAGGTGAAGATGACGATGGTGTTGTCATCGATGCCGAGATCTTTGAGGGCCTTGGTGACGATGCCAACGGCATCATCCATGGATTCCATCATGCCGCCATAAATGGGACAGTCCTGCACCTGGCGGACAGATTTGGTTCGATCGAATTTAAAGCGCTCCTTGGCTAGTCCGGCCGCAGTCGCTTTGTTACGGTATTTTTCCCAAAGGTCGGGAGTGGTTTGAATCGGGCCGTGTACGGAGTAGAAGGAGAGGAAAGCGAAGAAGGGCTTTTTGTCGTCCTTTTTGATGAACTTTACGGTTTCGTTAGCAAGACGGATAGGGAGAGACTCGCCCTTGGGGCCGTCTTCGAGGTCAGGGTTCTTGTAGGGAGAGAAAAAGCCCCCCGGAGGACCGCCTCGATGATGGCCGCCTTTGTTGATCTCGAACCCATGATGCTCGGGCTTCGAGGTATTGCCCCCGAGGTGCCACTTGCCGGCGAAGAAGGTGCGGTAGCCGCCCTCCTTCAGGGCTTCAGCCATGGTGGTGGCCTCAGCAGGAAGGTTGTGAGCATATTCAGGCGGGAGGACGCGGTCGTTGCGCTTCCACTTCGTGCCGGTGGCTGCCCCAATCCAATCGGTGATGCCAATTCGGGCCGGGTATTGCCCGCTCATGATGGAAGCGCGGGAGGGAGAGCAAACCTGGCAGGTCGAATAGCCATTGGTGAAGCGCATCCCCGACTTGGCAAGAGTATCGATATGGGGAGTCTCGTAAAAGGTGGAGCCCTCGATGGAGAGGTCTTTGATGCCAAGGTCATCGGCGAGAATAAAAACGATGTTGGGTTTTCCCGGCGCGATGAAAGGAATGAGGAAGAGGAGAGAAAAGAGTTTCATTTGATTGGAGGAGGGAAACGCAAAACAGAGACAAAGACAATTCACTTTGGAGTTTCCGCTTTCTGGGGTTTCAGACAGACTACCGGGGATGCGACCGACTTGTGACTATCTGGGCTCCGATTCTCTGTTCGGCCCTGCGGTGGTTGATTGGCTTTGGGCGGGAAAGGAAGCTCTGCCGGGGATGTTGGTGGTGGTGCCAACTTCGCAGAGTGGTCGGCTTTTGAGGGAAGGGCTCGCTGAAAAGGGCGGGGCCTTGGCTCCACAGGTGGTGACATCGGGGTATTTCCTGCATACGGGGGAGGGAGCTCCGGAAGCGGTTGAAGTGTTGGCTTGGGTGGAGGTTCTGGAAGGGATTGAGGACTGGACCCGGTATGAGGCGGCGTTTCCACAGCAGCCGGGCGTTGGAGAAGAGGCTTCGTGGTCCCTGCCCTTGGCGAAGTCTTTGTTTGGAGTGCGTGCGGGATTGGTCGAGGGAGGGATGATGATTGCCGGGGCTGCGGAGCGGATGGGGGAATCGATTGAGGCCGATCGTTGGCAGGTTTTGGCTGATTTGGAGAGGAAGGTGGAAAGCTTACTGGAAAGCTGGGGCTTTGAGAGTCGGAGTGCCTTGGTCTCACAAAATAAGATCGATTGGCCGTCGGGAATAACCGAGGTCGTTTTGGCTGGAATGGTGGATGTTTCACCGGCAGTGGTGAAGGTGATGGAATCGAGCCCGGTTCCGGTGAGAGTGCTGGCTGGAAGCGACGAAGGTTTGGATGACTGGGGGCGACCTGATCAGGAGCATTGGAGGGACCGTGAGATTTCGTGGCCGAAGAGTGGTTCGGTGACGCTTTCGGGTGATCCCATTCAACAGGCCGAGTGTGCCCTTGGGAAAGTGGCGGAAGGCGGACGGGCATCGGATCAGGTGACTTTGGGGTCGGTGGATGAGGAAGTGGCGGCGGAGCTGGTTCGGACTTTTGGTCGGGCTGGGTGGACGATTCATAATCCCAGTGAAACCGCGAATCATTCCCTCGTGGCCTGGTTGAGTGCTTGGCGGGCCTACTTGCGACGACCGGAAGCGGCCGAGGTGATGGATTTGCTTTCGTTTAAGGAAACCGGCGTGCTGGTGAAGCATCGTCGCGTGGCTCGGTCCCGGGCTTTGTCCTCGCTGCGTAATGATTATCTGGTGCGGGGGTCTGACGATGCGACACGGGTGGTTGATTTACTGGAGCGTGAGGTCAAAGCGGCTGGTGCAGAGCGTCGGGCGAAATATCTCAAACGCTCGCTGGAGGAAGCGGAGCTCACGGTGGAGACGTATGCTAACTTGGCGAAGTCGCGTGATCGTTTTTTGAGTGGGAGTTTCCACGAGGGGATGCGGTCGCTTCTTGCGATTGTTGATCCGGAAAATGAGAGTGGATCGCTGGAGTGGTTGCATGAGACTGAACCAGTGGCCGGAGAGACGAGACGTCCGGCGAGTTTTTGGTTGGAATTGTTGCAGAGTGGGCTGCAGCCGGTAGTGGATTATGCCCCGGAGGAGCGGGCGCTCGATGTGCAGGGGTGGTTGGAGTTGTCTTTCGAGAAAGGAAATCATCTCGTGATTTGTGGGATGAACGAGGGCCTGGTTCCGGGGCGTCCGGGCAATGACTCGTGGTTGCCGGAGGGCACGCGAAGAGTATTGGGTTTGTCGAATTGCGAGTCGCGACGGGCGCGCGATGCCTATTTGTTGGCGGGAATGATCGCGAGTCGGGAAGCGAGTGGACGGGTGGATCTGTTACTTGGAAAGTCGACCGGCGGTGGTGATGTGCTACAGCCGTCGAGTTTGCTTTTGGCGAGCAAAGGTGAAAAGTTGGCCCGGAGGGTGAGTAAGCTTTTTAAGGAGGTGCCGCCTCCGGAAGATGGCTTGTCCTGGAGTCACGAACCGGCCTGGGATTGTCAGGTGAAGAAATTGCCACCACCCGAGAGGCTGAGTGTGACCGCGTTTAGCGATTACTTGACCTGTCCGTTTCGTTTTTATCTCAAGCATGTCGTGAAGATGCAGGAATCCGAGCCCGAGCGGATCGAGTGGAATGCGCGGGATTTCGGGACCTTGGTGCATGTGGTGTTGGAGGGTTTTGGGCGTGATCCAGAAGTGCGGGACTTGTCCTCGGAAAAAGAAATTGGAGATTGGATCCATCAAGACCTGGAGCGTGTTCTTCAGGAACGGATCGGGCGCGAATTACCAGCGGCGATTCGTATTCAAAAGGAGGTGATGAAGAAACGGCTTTCTTGGTTCGCCGAGTGTCAGGCGGCGCAGTATGCCGAGGGTTGGCGGATCACTGAAGTGGAGAAGAATTTCCAGCTGAAGATTGGTGGGATTGAGGTTCGGGGGCAGATTGACCGGATTGAAGAGAACGAGGAGACTGGAGCGAAACGGGTACTGGATTATAAGACCAAGAGTAAGGACCACGGGGTGGTCAAAGCTCATGCAGTGCAGATCAAGAGTAATACGAATTGGCCGGAGCATTTGAAGGAGGTGGAGGCGGTGAAAGCGGTGCTGCCATTGGGGTATCGAGGAAAGGAGGCGGAGGCGCGATGGACAAATTTGCAGGTTCCTCTCTATGCGCTTGCGATGGGTGAACTCGATTCAGTGGGCTATTTTGGTTTGGGAGCCACGCGATCAAACGTGGGTGTTTATCTATGGCCGGATTTTGGTTCGGCTGATGTGGAAGCGGCGCGGGAATGCGCTGAGTGGATTGTTGGGCAGGTGGAAGACGGAGTGTTTTGGCCGCCTGCAGAGAAAGTGAAGTATGACGATTACGAGAAGTTACGTTTCGGAAAGTCACTCCAGAATGTCATCAAACCCACGTTTACAGCATGACGTTAAGCGAGCATCTTCTGGATAAGAATCTCATGATTCTCGCTTCGGCGGGATCGGGGAAGACCTATCAGTTAGGGAACCGGATCATTGGGATGATCGGGGCGAAGGAGGTCGATCCCGAGCGCATGGTGGCCTTGACTTTTACTCGTAAGGCGGCGGGTGAGTTTGCGGATTCAGTGCTGACAAAGTTGGCGGCGGGAACGTTAGATGAAGACGAAGCTCGCGAGATTCAAGAAGCGGTGGATGGCGAGTTCGATGTTGTCGAAGTTCTCGAAAGCGTCGTGCGGGTCTTACCACGCTTTCAACTGGGAACGATTGACTCCTTCTTTTCGCAAATCGTGAGAGGCTTTCAGTATGAACTGGGTCTGAGCGGGGGGACCTTTGAATTGATCGAAGGTCGAAAGCAGGACCTCGTGATGGGTGAGCTGATTCACGGGGTGCTGAGCGAAGTGCTGGAGTCGGAGGAGGGCGATGAATTTGTGCAGGCTTTTCGTCGGGCCACGATGGGTAAAGAGGAGCTGCGGGTGATCAAGGATCTCGAACAGTTTTTGAAATCCTGGCATGGGCTTTGGAAGGCGGGATTGAGCCTCGAACACTTTCGTGGAAATGGTCGTTTTGATCACTTGCCTAGGGTTGATGAGTGGGAAAAGCAAAAGCTGGGACTGGTGCAGGAGTTGAGTGAGGAGTTTGAGGGGTTTGATGGCTGGACACATGGCAGCCAAGAGAAGGGGGTGATTAAGTTGTTAGAGGCTTTTAAGAAGCACACTATTGGCAGCGGAGTTCTGACTTCTTTCAAGGGGCTTTTTGATAAATTGGTGGAAGCTGTGGCCGCAGGAGGTCAGATTGTCTTGCAACACCACAAGTCCTTGGAGTTCACGCAGGAGCAGTCAAAGTTGCTTTCTGATCTCGTGCTCCTGGCGGCTTCTTGTGAGTTGGTCTCGGCTATTGAGCGGAGTGAAGGCGTGGGGTTTTTGGTGAAACGAATCGATGAAGAATGTGAACGTCAAATGCGGAGCCGTGGGATGCTTGGTTTTGATGATGTGAAGAATCTTCTCGGGCGATGGAAGAATAACGAGGAAGCGCGGCTTCAGCGGGAGCAAATTGATTTTCGTCTCGATGGGTGCTATGACCATTGGTTCCTCGATGAATTTCAGGACACCAGTCCGACCGAGTGGGATGGTCTGGAGCCTCTGATTACCGAAGCGGCTAGTGAGGGTGAAGGAAGTCTCTTTATTGTGGGGGACAAGAAGCAGGCGATTTACGGATGGCGTGGAGGCGACGTGCGTCTTTTTGATCAAGTGAAGGATCATTTTGGCAAGGAGATGACGGCAGTGCCCATGGATAAGTCGTATCGCTCCTCCCCGGAGGTATTAGCTTTAGTTAATGAAGTTTGTGGGAATCTTGCTCTGATCGGGAGGCTCTTTGGGGAGAGGGTGGCGGCGCGTTGGGATTGGCATGATCACGAAGCGGCGAAGACTTCGATGCCCGGTGAAGCTCGGGTGGAAACGGTGGAGAAAGAGGAAATGATGGAGCGCCTTGTTGAGACTTTGAAAGAGGTCGGAGTGGGGGAGAAGAAGCTGGCTTGTGGGATTCTCGTAAGGACGGGGAAGCAGGTGACGGAAATCTCCGATCATTTGAGGGAAGAAGGGTTTGATGTCATCGAGGAGGGTCGGCGTAAGCCGATGGAGGATTGTGCGGTGGGAGCGGCAGTAATGATGTTGGCGGAGTTGTTGGCTGATCCAGTGAATCCATTTGCAAGAGAAGCCGTGGAGATGTCACCGATCAACGCCGTGATTCAACACCGCTTCAAGGATGTAGAACGATTTCCTTGGGAGGACTTGCTGGATGAAGCTCGCGAGGAAGGCTTTGCCATGATGATCGAGCGTCTGGTTGAGCCCCTTCGGGAAAGCTTGTCCGAATTTGGGCGCCGACGTCTGGGCGATATTTTGCGGTCGGTAGAGGAGTTTGATCACTCGGGGAATGGCACTCCGCGCGCGCTGCGCGATTGGTTGACGGGATTGGAAGTCAGTCAGGCTCCCGGTGATGCTGCAGTGCAGGTGATGACGATTCATAAATCAAAAGGGCTTGGTTTTGATGTGGTGGTTTTGCCGAATCTCAATGACGAACAGGTTCCTGATCGAGCCAAATACGAGGTGGCGAAGGCGCCGGGCGAATGGGTCTTGCAGACACCGGCGTCCTGGGTGCGATCGCTTTTTCCTCCATTGGTGGATGCTGAAGAGTGTTGGGAAGAAGAGCAGCGTTATGAGGCGCTCTGTTTGCTGTATGTTGCCCTCACACGGGCCAAGCAGGGCTTGTATGTCTTTTTGCCGAGGGAGAGCAAGAGTCGCGGTAAGGCTGCTGCTGATTGGTCCTCGATGGCGAATGTCGTTCGGCAGAGCGTGGGAGATTATCAAAGCGCACCAGGGGAATGGCCGAAGTGTGTTGAGCCGCGTGAAGTGAAGGAGTTTCCTGAATTGCCGGCTTTGGGGGATGCGGTGCCCTTGCGGGAGCGGACGACGCCATCAAAGTTGAAGTCATCCGGCGCAGGCTTTCGCGGGGGAACAGGCGCTGCGGTTGGTCTTGAAGTTCATCAGTTGTTTGAATCGATCGCGTGGTTGGGGGAGGGCGAGAAACCCGAGACTCCGCAAAATCTCGCGGGCATGATTGTGGATCACGCATTGGCGATCCCGGAGATTCGGGCCATTTTTTCAGAGCAAGGTCAGGTGACCCTCTATCGAGAACAGGCTTTTGAAGTGATGGTGTCTGGCAAATGGATGTCGGGCGTGATTGACCGGATGCACGTCGGGCCGGAAGGTGTGTGTATCTATGACTACAAGACCGATATGGCGGTGGATACGGATTCACTTCGGACAAAATACGAAGGGCAGATGAAGGCCTACCGTGAAGCGATGGGTTCGGTGATGAAGGTGCCCGCGGAGTCAGTGAGAGTCTATCTCTTGTCGACTCATCTCAAAACTTTGATCGAGGTATGATCGAAGATCACTTTCAACAAATGCTCGAGGACGAGGAGTTGGGGATGTCCTTCGTGGCTTGGAAGGATGGGAAGGAGTTTGTTTCATTGCATGGTGGCTGGAGGGATCGGCGTCATGAGGAAGCGTGGACTGAGGAGACGATCGCGCCTGTGTGGTCGGCGACGAAGGGGCCGATGGCAGTGAGTTTGCTGATGGCCTTGCATCGGGTTGGGATGGATGGTGATTCTCTGGTGGAGCGCGTTTGGCCGGAGTTGGCGGCGCCGAATATTACGATCGGCGAGTTGATGTCGCATCAGGGAGGGTTGGCCGCGCTCGATGAGCAGGTTTCGATTTGGGATCGCGAAGCGGTGGTGGCGGCTTTGGAAAAACAGGAGCCAAAATGGCCGGTTGGCGAGCACGGGTATCATCCGCGGACGATTGGTTTTTTGGCTGATGAATTGGTTCGTCGGGTGGATGGGAGATCGTTGGGAGTATTTTGGTCCGAGGAAATCGCGGAGCCTAATGGGATTGAATTTTGGATCGGCCTACCGGAGAAAGAGCATGACCGGGTTGCGGAGCTTGTTCCTGCCAGAGTGGGCAAAGGAGGGAAGCCGGAAGCTTTTTATGAGGCCTTGCTAACGAAGGGGTCTGTGACGCGACTGGCCTTCGCTTCTCCATCGGGCTTGGCTGGCGTAGCGGAGATGAATGAACCGAAATCGTGGCGGGCTGGATTCCCGGCGATGGGTGGGGTAGGTTCGGCAAGAGGTTTGGCGAAGTTTTACGATTGGGTGTTGAGGCAGGACAGTCTCGAAGAATTGATTCGCCCGAGGATCTCCGGACCCGATCACATTCAACGGATCGAAAATTCCTTCGGCTTCGGGATGATGCTGGGCTTGGGACCAAATATGGACTGCTTTGGCCACCCCGGGGCGGGCGGGAGCTATGGCTTTGCGAATGCCAAGACAGGTGAATCCTTTGCCTTTGTGATGAATCGGTTTGAGGCGAACCTTTATCCGAGTGAGGAGAGGTTGGCGTTGTGTAATGAGCGAATGAGCTAGTTAGTTAGCTTTTTTAAAAGCTCCACATGCGACCTGGCTCAGTCCCGCTTTGGTCCCAGTTGGATTGCCTTACGGGAAAATTTAAATTTAGCTGTGGTGTCTCTCTGGAGATGCACAGGGAGAAGGAAATAATTTCCATGAATCAAAAAATCATTTTTTAAACTGTAATCTCAAGCCTCTGGTAGACCAGAAGCGAGTGAGTTTCTTCTTGAGATCTTTGGCTTGAGAGGGAACGAAGAGGACTGGCTGGGGGGAGCGCCGGGTGATGACTTGGTCAAGGGATTCAAGGTAGGTTTTCACTTCGGCACGTCGCTCCGCTCCGCCGTGAAAGGCGTAATGAATGAGGAGGAGCGAGGTCGTGTAGGGTTCGAAGGATTCCCAATCAACGGCTTCCTTGGTCCGGTTGTGCCAGCCTCGTTCGGTGAGAGTGAGGAGAACCGCGGGATCGAGGGCATTGGCGATTTTTGATTCCGGGCGGTGGTGTTTTTCAATGTGGCTTTCGATGTCGTTTTCGATCTCGGTGAAACGGAATCGTCCGGCACCGAGATGAGCTGCGGCGAGATATTCGGCGACTCCTTCATGAAACCAGGGTGGGCATCTCCACAGGATGTTGGTCATGCAGAGGTGGGCCAATTCGTGAACGAGGAGGTCGTCCATGGGGCGGGCAATACCACTGGTGGGATAGAGTTGGTCCCAGCGGATAAGAACACGGGCATCGCGACCGTTGTAGTATCCGGCGAATCCTTTCGGTCCTCCGGCGCGCACGAAGCTGGTTTCATCCGGGCAGATGAGAATGCGCGGACGGTTTTGGACGGGGGGCGAGTAGAGCGGGAGGGGGATGGACTTAATGACCACGGCGACCGACTCGATGGTTTTGGCGAAGTCGGTGAGTTTGGTTCGATCAAGAGGAGTGGAGCTCTCGATGAGGTAATTCTTCGTGGCGTAACGATGAAGTTCGCCTTCGGGATCGAGCGTTTGGTGTTTCCCGAGAGCGGCGGAAGGAGAGAAGTTTTTCGGCCATTCCTTGGCGGAAAGGCTGGCAAGGAGTGCGAGAAAAAGAGTCGAGCTATGAATCTTCCGAATCATTGAGTGGGACGATCTTGATTCTTCCGCCCTGGGGTTGGAGGCCGCTGGCGAGAGTCTCGGTGGGCTTTTGGGCTGGAGCGTCTTTGCCGTCGAGGGCACTTTGGAGAGCTTGCTCGACGAGCTGGCCGCAATGAATTTTCATGGGAGGAAGCGGACCGAGATCGCCGGAGAGGTCGTTGGGTTTCAGGTTGCGGGCTTCCTCGGGGGTTTTCCCTTTGAGAAGTTCGGTGGCCATGGAGGCCACGGCGATGGCGGTTTGACATCCGAATGCCTGAAAAGAGGCGCGGTCGATGACTTTCTTGCCATCTTTTTCGGTGAACTTGAGCCACATGCGGAGCATGTCGCCGCAATCCGGAGAGCCGACGGTGCCGACGCTATCGGCGTCCTGCATTTCGCCCACATTTTGAGGGGCGGCCATGGCATCACGGGCTTTGTCTTCGAAGTTGTCGCTCACGGGGGAAAGTTAGGGTATCTTTTCGAGATGTCGAGCGGGGTTAAATGTCGATGACGTAGCCGCTTTTGTTGCTGACAGCTTCGGCTTCGTCGACGTGGACCCACCGGATGGTGTAGCGCTTGCCCCAGGAATCGCTGACGGCGACTTCGTTGGTGGCTGCGTTGTAGCCGATGATCATGCAGATGTGGTAGTTGCCTTTGGCCTGCAGGTTGGGGAGGTTGCTTTGTGCTTCGCCCGCGATCTTGGTGGCATAGGCGGGCCAGTCTTTGACGTTACGGCGTTCCATGGTGCGCTTGTTGGCAACCATGTTGTAGGTCGGGAGGCTGCACATTTGCCAGAGGAGGGGGACGCCTTTGTCGATATACTTTTTGATTTTGGACGGCGAGAGCGAGCGGAGTTGCAGTTCGCGGGCGGTGCGGCTGCCTTTGCTTCGGGTGGTGAAGGCGACTTCGTTGTAGAGTTTCCTGGTGTTGGTTCCTCCTCCGCCTGTAGTGGCGAGCGTGGCGAGGAGATACATGTCGGCGGCGACTCCGGCGTGGCGCATGGCGCGTTCGAAGGTGGCGGGTGCGCAGTATCCTTTCGGGCCTTGGTCGACCATCGGGATGTTGTTGATAAAGGTGTCACCGTTTTCTCTCGTGACGACATTGCCTTGAAGGCGTTTGCGCATATCACCATCGCTAACTCGTTCGTATTTGCCTTTGTTGTCGGCGAAGAGGGATTTGGTGATACGGAGGCCGACGTATTCCTCTTTGACGTGAGTAAGGAGGAAAGAGTGATCGAGCCAATCCCAGCGTTGGGTTTTGTGGGTCTTGTTCCCCTGGCCGAGGATGCGCTGTTCGGTGGGCTCGCCGAGGACGGCGGTGAGGTTTTTGGCGATGGTGCGGGTATCGAAGATCATCGCCCCGTTCAAGGTGTTACGATCGATACTTTTGCCATTTTCTTTGAAGTGATCCTCGCCGGAGCCGACGGTGCTCAGGCTGTCTCCCTTATTGGAATAGATGAGGGAAAAGGATTCCGCTTTTCCGGTTTCATTTCCGTAAGCTACCACCGTCTTGGGTTGGGCCCCGGCGAATTTGTATCCCGGCCGGGTGTAGAGGCGGTAGCTGCTGGTGAAAGGCGTGGATGATTCGAGGGGCCACTTGAGTCGCCTCGCAATGTCCGCGACGGGTTCATTCCAGAGATTTCCGGTCTTTGAGAAAAGCTGGTGGCCAAGAGTCTTGTTGATCGGGGCGAGGTTTTTAGAGACTTCGATCTGATATTCCTGCCAGAGTTTTTTGAGTTGGACTCGTGAATCGGCCGAGAGATAGGCGAGAGGGGTGGCGAACTCCTTGCCGTCCGATCTGCGCAGGAGGGCCGTGTTATCTTCAAGATTGATGAGTTCGGCGCGCAGTTGGTCTCCGCTGTCACTGGAGATGTCGAGCATGACCTTCTTGCCTTGGGCGGAGATGATTAAAAGGCCGATAAGAGAAATCGTGCGAAGTTTCATTGTAGGTGTGAGCGAAACAGATCAGAAGATTGTCCCGTAGTGAATGAAAATTGTGAGATTTGAGGGTGTGAGGAGCTGTGCATATTGTCACGAGGACTTTTAGGGCATTCGTCAAGGTGACTTCTCCGTTTTTAAGGCGGGAATCGAAGTGCTAGAAGCCGGGGGGGAAGGCGCATGAACCGCGCATTCTATTTCTTCGGTCCGATGAGTTCGATGAAGTTGCCGTCGGGGTCGTGGAAGACGGTGATGAAGTTACCACCTCCGAGATCGGTGGGAGTTTTCCCGAGGAGCTTCACTTTGGCTGCTTTGAGCTTCTCGACGGATTTATTCATGTCGGTGACGAAGAGGGTGAGGTAGGAAACGCCGATAGAAGAGTGGATGAATTTTTGGTCCTGCATTTTCCCTGGAGCGCCGGGGAATGACATGAGCTTGAACTTGGTTTTTGGTCCCTTTGCTTTCGGATTGAGCACGAAGACACGGATCGTCGCGGGTTGGTTGTCGGTAAGACCAAGCCCAGCTGCTTTCTCGGCGGGGACGCTGAAGCCTTTGACCTCGGTCAGGCCGAGGGTTTCGGTGTAGAATTTGGCGGATTTTTCGAGGTCTTTCACCACGATGCCGATATCGGCGGTGGCAGCGGAGAAGACGGGAGCCTTTTCTTCCTGGGCGAGGCCGAAGGTTGAGAAAGCGAGCGAAGTGGCGAGAATACGTAGTGTTGGCGTCATCAGGCGAGCGTAGGAGGAGGCTGGACGAGATCAAGGATCTTTCTGGAAGTCCGGGACCTGAGTTGCGTATAGTTATTTCAACATGAAACGTCTCTCTCTCGTTATTCCGCTTCTTCTGGCTTTGGTCTGTCCTTTCTTTCTTTCAGCCAAGAAGGAAGATCCAAAGAAAATCGTCTTTATCGCGGGAAGTCGTAGTCACGCTTCGGGCGAGCACGAATTCCGGGCCGGCTGCATGTTGCTGGCGAAAGCGCTCAATGAGCAGAGTGGCTTGAATGTCGAAGCCGTCGTGGTAGGCAAGGGTTGGAAGAAAGACAAATCAGTTCTCGATGATGCCGATGCCATCGTGATTTTCGCGGATGGAACCAGTGGGATTGCTGGTGAGTGGGAATACCTCGATGGATTGGCCAAGAAGGGCGTGGGGTTTACCTTCATGCACTATGCGGTTCATCCGAGTGCCGAGGATGGCAAAAAGTATTACCAGCCGTGGATCGGCGGAGCGATGGAGTCAGGTTGGTCGGTCAATCCTCATTGGGTGGCTGACATGAAGGTAATGCAAGGTCACGAGATTTCCAACGGAGTGCCGAATGTCGTGACTTGCCTAGATGAGTTCTATTACAACATGCGATTCGTGGATGATCGTAAGAGTGTGCACAACTTGGTGACTGCCACGCCAACTCGTGATAACATGGCCCGTTACATCAACCTGTGGAATCAACATGGCGTCGATGGATTGAATAAGGAGCAGACGCTCATGTGGGGCTACGAGCGCCCTGATGGTAAAGGTCGTGGCGTTGGATTTACCGGTGGTCACTATCACCACGGTTGGGCCCTCGATGGCTATCGGACGGTAGTGCTGAATGCCATTGCCTGGACTGCGGGGATTAAGGTGCCTGAAAGCGGTGTGAAATCAAAGTCACTGACGGAAGACGATCTCAATGCGAATTTGGATGACTACGGAAAGAAGCAAAAACGTCTGAAGCTCCCGAATGTGGAGGATTGGAAAAAAATGCCGCCGGCCAAGGTGAATGAAGGACGCGAAGCAGGATTCAAGAACGAAGCCGAGCCAAAGAAAAAAGCTTCGACGTCAGGCTCAAAAAAAAAGTAGAGGGTGAATGGATTTACCAAAGTCCGCTGATAAAAAGCGGCGGGAAGGTGAAGTTGGCGGAGATCGATCTTCCGCTTAGAAAACGGGATCTCTATTTGGCAGTATCTGGTGAGGGAGATATTAGTCACGACTGGGCGGACTGGTTGGAGCCAAAGATTACCTTGAAGGATGGAAAGCTTGTCGATCTCACTGGAATCAAATGGGAGTCGGCAACCACCGGGCACGCAAGGGTTCAGATCGGAAAGAACTGTGAAGGAAAGCCGCTGATTGTAGGGGGCAAGGTTTATCAAAAGGGGGTCGGAGTGCATGCCCAGTCAATGATTCACTATCGACTACCGGAAGGGGCGAAGAGGTTTCAAGCCAAGGTGGCCTTGGATGACGGGGGAGCGATCAGGGATAGCGGGAGGACGCCGGCCTCGGTGCGATTTTTCGTGTTTGATAAAAAGCCTGCCAAGATTCCCGAGGGACAGGCCGAAGCCTTCGACCCCGATTCGCTTGAGGCGGAGAAAGTTCCCGTCACTGCGTTTGAGGTGCCGGATGATTTGGAGGTGACCGTCTGGGCGACCAGCCCACTGCTCTACAACCCCACCAATATGGATACGGATGCCGCGGGGCGGATTTGGGTGGCGGAAGGAGTGAACTATCGTCGGCATCAAAAGCGTCGGCCCGAGGGAGATCGCATTGTTGTCCTCCAAGACACCAATGGCGATGGAAAGGCGGATAGCTCGCATACCTTTGTGCAGGATCCCGAGTTGGTTGCTCCGCTTGGCGTGAGTGTGCTCGATAATCAAATCGTAGTGGCCCAGCCGCCTCATCTAATCGTCTACACCGACGTTGATCGGAATCTCCGGTTCGACCCGAAGATTGATAAGCGGGAGAATCTTCTCTCGGGTTTCAATGGCAAGAATCACGATCATAGTCTCCATGCCGTGGTGGCCGGGTCGGATGGGAAGTGGTATTTCAATCAGGGAAACTGCGGGGCGATGTTTACCTCGAAAGACGGCAAGACCTTCAGGGTTGGCGGCCCGTATCGAGGCGGTGGGGGAGAGTGGTTCGTCGATAACATCAAATTCGGCGGCGAGAAAAGTGATGACGGTCATGTCTGGGTCGGCGGCTTTGCTGGCAAGATGGATCCTGATGGGAGGAACGTGCAGATCATCGGGCATGGCTTTCGGAACAGCTACGAACACACCGTGACTTCGATGGGCGATGTCTTTCAGAATGACAACGACGATCCGCCGGCTTGTCGAACCACATGGTTGATGGAGGGTGGATTCCTGGGCTTCTTTTCGCCCGATGGAAAGCGAACCTGGCAGGCTGATCGCCGACCGGGGCAATCAGTTCCGCGCGCGCATTGGCGTCAGGATGATCCGGGGACACTTCCGCCGGGAGATGTTTATGGTGGTGGATCACCGACTGGCATTTGCTACTACGAACACGGAGCCTTACCGAAGAAGTACGAAGGTCTGCTCTTGAGTTGCGAGGCGGCGAAGCGGGTGGTTTATGGATATCACCCGAAGCCCGAAGGCGCGAACTTCAAGCTGGAACGATTTGATTTCTTCAAGAGTAAGACCGGGAATATGTTCCGCCCCTCTGATGTCATGGTTGGAGCCGATGGTGCGATTTATGTTGCGGATTGGTATGATCCAGGAGTCGGTGGCCACGCGGACCGGGATGGAAGTTGCAGTGGAACGATTTATCGAATCGCACCAAAAGGATTTAAGGCGAAGCTTTCGCAAGCAGGGCAATCGAATCCCATCACAGCGGCGATCAAGATGCTGAAGAGTCCGGCGATCAATGTGCGCTATGCGGGATTCGAAATACTCCGCGAGGCCGGCCCCAAGGTCTTGCCTGCCCTCATGGAGGTGATGAGAGATTCGAACAAGTATATTCGGGCTCGCGCGATTCACTTGCTGCCATACATGGGGCAAGAGGGAAGGATGGTGCTGAATGGCTTGCTCGGGCATAAGTCCGCAGGAATGCGCCTGATGGCGATGCGTTCTTTGCGTGCCGCTGGCGAAGATCCCTTGAGGCTCGCAAGAGTTCTGGTAGTTGATGCGAGTCCTCAAGTGCGCCGGGAGGTTGCGGTCGCTCTGCGAGATGTTGATCCACAGGCGAAGATCCCTTTGGCTGTGGAATTGCTTCACCGCTACGACGGAGATCGAACCTATCTTGAAGCCTGCGGCTTTGCTGCGGAAGGAGTTGAGGAAAAAGTTTGGAATGGATTGCGTCTGGTTAAGAAGGGAGCCGGTGCTTTGGATTGGACTCCGGACCTGGCGAGGATCGCCTGGCGACTCAAGATTCCGTCTTTGATTCCTGCTCTTCAAGAACGCGCGGCAAGTTCGACTCTCTCTGATGCAGAGCGCTTGTTTGCGGTTGATTCATTGGCCTTCATTGATGACCCCAAGTCGGTGCCCGCGATGGTGTCGCTTGCCAAAGTTCCCGGCCCGGTGGGAGTGTCGGCTTCACAGTGGTTGATTCATCTTTCCAATACCCGGTGGTCTCAGTTCGGAGTGAAGGATGTCCTTAAGAAGGAAGGTATCTACGATCCTGGCAAGGTGGAGATTGTTTCGGTGCGTGTTCCCAGGCCTGCGAAATCTTCGCTTCCTCCGCTAAAGGACCTGATGAAGTTGAAGGGCAATATTGCCCGGGGGAAGACGACCGCAGCGCGTTGTATCATGTGTCACCAGATCGAAGGACAGGGCGTGAACTTTGGTCCTGATCTGAAGGGGTGGATTGAGCGGCAGGGCAAAGAGATGTTTTTGCGTTCCGTGGTCAATCCGTCCGAGCAGATTGCGCAGGGCTATACTGGCTCGTCGGTCAAGTTGAAGGAGGGTGGCGAAGTTCAAGGCTTGGTCTTGAGTAAGTCGAATCCGGTCATCGTGCAGTCCCAGGGTGGGCTGGTGCAGATGATTCCTGCCGACAAGGTTGAGAAAGTGAGCAACATGAAACATTCGCTGATGCTTTCGGCCGATCAATTGGGACTGAGCGCCCGTGATTTGGCTGACCTGACCTCGTATCTTGAAACCTTGAAGTGATCTTGTTTTGACGAATGGGGAGCGGCGGGTTTGTATGACTCCTATGGTTCGTTTGATATTAGTGGGGCTGTTGCTCCCTGGTCCGCTATGGGCGCAAGGTCTCCCCGCGCTTCCCGATGGCAAGGCTCCGAATGATTCGCGCTTAAAGCCGCCGGTCACGCTGCATGATTACCATCCTTTTCGTCCGGTTACTTCCAAAGAAGAGTGGCCCGAGCGTCAGGAGGAAATCGTGCGTCGGATTGCGGTAAGTTGTGGCTTGTGGCCACAGCCGACCAAGACGCCGCTCAATGCCGTCATTCACAAAAAGATTGATCAAGGAGACTATACTGTTGAAGCAGTGTTATTTGAATCGATGCCGGGTCATTATGTGACAGGGAGTTTGTATCGTCCCGCCGGTGAGTCCCTGAAGATCGGGGTGAAGAATGGCAATCGTCCGGGCGTGCTTTGTGCACACGGGCACTGGCATGACGCCCGCTACGCGCACAAATCCGATGACCATGCGAAGCGAGAGATCGCGATTGGAGCCGAGCGATTTTTGAATGGCGGGAAATCGGTGCATCAGGCGCGCTGTGTGCAGTTGGCGAGGATGGGGTGTGTTGTTTTCTTTTACGACATGCTTGGCAATGCCGACTCGATGCAGTTTCCCGATCACCGCCGTGGGCCTCGTCCCGAAACCAATGGCGAGAAGATGGGCGAGTGGGGCTTTGTCTCAAAAAATGCCTCGGCGCGATTGCAGACGAACTTTGGATTGCAGACCTGGAACAGCATACGCTCACTGGATTTTATTTTGAGTCTCGATGGCGTTGATACAAATCGCATTCTCGTGACCGGTGCGAGTGGTGGAGCCACGCAGACAATGATGGTAAGCGCCTTGGACGAGCGAGTGACGGCGTCCTTTCCTTGCGTCATGGTTTCGACCGCGATGCAAGGCGGTTGCACTTGTGAGAACGGGCACTACTTGCGAATAGGGCAGGGGAATATTGATATCGCGGCGGCGGTTGCTCCCCGTCCCTTGGGATTAACGGCCGCTGACGACTGGACGATTGAGTTGAAAGAAAAGGGGCACCCGGATTTGGACAAACTCTACCAGATGATCGGAGCGAAGGGAAAATACGAGGCGCATTTCGATATTCATTTCAAGCACAACTACAATCACGTCTCGCGGACGCATCTCTACCAGTTCGTGAACCGGCACTTTGGCCTGGGATTAAAATCGCCGGTTCTGGAGAGTGATTTCAATTTATTGGGAAAGAAGGAGCTTTCGGTTTTCAACGACAAGCATCCAGCTCCATCGGGTGATCAGACGGGTATGTCTCATGAGAAGGCCTTGAACCGCTGGTGGGCCGAGGATTCGGATAAGCAGATCAACGCTTTGTTAAATCCCAAAACGGAAGAGGAGTTTGCTAAGACCAAGGATGTGATCGGAGGAGCGCTCGATGTCATGATTGGACGAAAACTTCCGGCGAAAGGAGAGGCGAACTATGAATTGGTCAGCAAAGAGGCTCGTGATGGTTTTATGGAACTCTGCGGGCTTGTTCAAAACACAAAGCATGGCGAAGAAATCCCCGCATCGTTTTTGTATCCACTCGGGAATTGGCAAGGGCACGTTGTTATCTGGTTATCGCCGGATGGAAAGAGCGGGATTTTCAAAAAGGGAGCAGAGCCGAAAGACGATGTGCGTAAACTTCTCGAAAGTGGAATCGCCGTAATGGGTTTGGATCTGTATGGCCAGGGCGACTTCTTGAATGCGGAGAGTTTGGCCAAATCCAAGGGAGCCAATCCCGGACTAATCTATTCAAAAAATCAGAATGCAAAGTTGCCCGCCAATAGCTGGCAACGATCTCCGGTTTACTACTATGGCTACAACCACAGCACCTTTGCTCGTCGCGTTCATGATGTGCTGACTGCGGTGGCATTTGCGCAGCATAGCGAAAACTATGACGTAAAAAAAATCTCTTTGGTCGCTCCGAAGGGTGCCGGGCATTGGGCGGCGGCTGCTCGGGCCGTGGTCGGAGGAGAGGTGATTCAAAAAGCGTGGATCGATACGAGTGGGTTTAGTTTCGCCAATCTGAAAAACCACTGGGACGCCAACTTCCTTCCAGGCGCGGTAAAGTATGGTGATATCGCCGGTCTTCTCACCCTGAATGCGCCCTTCGACACTGCCTTGCTCGATACAGAGATACTGAGCGAATCGCTAAAGAAATTAGCAGCTAAAACCGGAGGTAAGGTTTCCCCAAGGAAAGACCTCGTGGCCTATTTCTTGAAGTGATGATCGGCGAAGTTCATGAACTGAGTCCAGTCGAACGTTTCAATAGAGTGGCCTCCGTTGCGGATGTGGTAACCGACGTCTGATTTGATGATGGCTTCACCGACCGGCGGAGATTCCTCGGATTCAAGGCCCTTTTTTCCGAGGAGTTCGTAAACTGGGCTGGCGTGGTAGGCGGAAAGGTATTCTCCTCTGCCGTCTGCCCAGGTGTCTCCGACAGCGCTGTGAACGTAGATGGGGCGTGGAGCAATGCATGCGAGGAGCATGTGTTGATCGACGGGAAGGTCGTCTTCGTTGTTGACGAATTTCCAGGCATTACGACAAAGCCAGTAGGGGAATCGGGTGACCATTTTTTCGAGGGTCTCGCCTGATTTACGTCGCCACAGAGCGGCGCCGGCGCAACCGGACTGGGCAGAGATAGCGAGAGCGAAACGTCGATCCTGGGCCGCAGTCCAGAGAGTTGCCTTGCCCATCTTGGAATGTCCCATGATTGCGACACGTTTGGCGTCGATGTCTTTGTCGGTTTCGAGGTAGTCCATCGCCCGTGAAGCGCCCCAGGCCACTGTGGAGAGAACGCCCCATTCAGATGCCTTTGGGAAACTCTGACCTTCAGGGTAAAAGAGCTTGTGAATGCCTTTTAGGAATTCCACTTCATTGTGTCTCACGAGATCTTGTTGGTAGACCGCGATAAAGCCGTAGCCGCGCTTGAAGAACTCTCCGATGGGCCATCCGTTTTTGAAGCAATTTCTTTTTAGGAAGTGAACATCGAAATCGTTTCCATGAGTGCTGCTGAAGCTGTGTTTCATGAAGGCAGGGACGGGTTTGTCGACATTGTTGGGAAAGAAGACGAGGATGAGCATGTCAACCCGGCCTCTCTCATTTTCGAATCTGATACGGACGTCTTTGCGTGTGCCTTTTCCACCGAGAAAGTTCTTGTCCTCTTTGATAACCTTGAAGCTTGTCTTGATTGGCGAAGATGGCTTTGGGACGGTGCCGTAAACCAAATTCCCAAAGAGGGACATAATTTGGGGGCGCCGAATATTGATCCATTCTTCGGGTGTCGTGATGGGCTTGCCTTCCGAAGAAGTTAAGAGAGGGGGGAGGTCGTAGGCCGGAAGATTCTCTTCGTCGTAGTTGACGTCTTTGTCGAGTTCCTTGGGCTCTTTTGCCTCAAGAGTGCAAATTGACGCGATACACAGAAGGAGCGATAGGATGGATTTCATCGGGCGCTACTATTTGGATGAAATTGTATAGATCTTGTGGTCGTGCGACAGGATGAGCATTTCACCCGAGGCGTCTTGGACAAAAGCAGTGGGACGGAACTTGGCCATCTTTTCGGGGCGGTTAAAGATTTTGGTGTTCTTGGGATTTTGTCCTTCCCGATATTCGAGGGCCCAGATCGTTCCGAATCCCCAATCGGCGTAGATGTATTGGTCCTTTAGGCTGGGAACTGACTTTCCACGGTAGTGGTATCCGCCGGTGATAGAGATGCCGTCTTGGCGGCCATATTCAAAGATGGGATCGATGAATCTGGACCCTTCGGGCGGGTCATCCTGACGAATGGTTTTGGCGTGAGTTCCTTCCATGAAGGACCAGCCGTAGTTGCCGCCTTTTTTGATGATGTTGATTTCCTCGTAATGCCCTTGGCCTACGTCGGCGCACCAGAGTTCTTTGGTTTTGGGATGGAAGGAAAGTCCCCAGGGGTTACGAAGTCCGAGAGCGTAGATTTCCGGATGCCAGCCTTCTTTTTTCAGGAAAGGATTGTCCTTTGGCAGTCCATAAGGACGGTTACCGCTACGCGAGTCGGGGTCGATGCGGAGGATCTTACCACTGTAGGTGAAGGTGTTTTGCGCGAGGCGTTGCACGTCGTTACTCTTTCCTCCATCGCCAACCGCGATGTAAAGAAGGTCGTCGGGTCCGAAGAGGATGTTCCCGGAGTTGTGGTTCCAGAACGGTTGCGGGATGCGAAGGAGAACGCGCTCGGTGGAGGGGTCTGCTTTGGACGGATCATTCGTTGAGGCCTGCATTTCGCTCAGCACGGTGTGCTTGGGCTCCTGAAGGGTGTAGTAGATGTAAAACTTCCGGTTCTTGGCGAAGTTAGGATGAAAGGCGAGTCCGAGGAGGCCTTCCTCAAATTGCTTTCTGATCATATCCCGGGAGGTGAGATCGAGAAAAGTCACGTTGTCGGACGAAGAACGGTCTTTGGGAAGAATTGTGATTTTTCCAAATTGCTCAACGAGAAAGAGCCGGTCAGAGCCATCGGGCGGAATGGCGAGGTCGACCGGGAGCTTGAGTTTCTGGTTTTCGAAAGTCTGCGTGAGCTTGATCTGCGGAGCCGCGGCTGCGAGGAGTGAAGCCGAGAAGAAGAACGTGAGGAGGAATCTCATGAGGGTATTGAAGGCGAAATTGAGGATCTTGCAAGCAGGCGCTCGGAAAATAGGGATTGCGGCTCGGAGCCTCCTCTGTCTGGTTGATTTTGCTCGCCGAGGCTTTGGCCTTGGCTAAATTACTAGGGATGCGTTTGAAGATTTTATCAGGGTTTTTCATGCTGGGATCAATGTGCCTGGCTGAAGCGGCTCGTCCTAATGTCGTTTTCATTTTGACCGATGACCAGAGGTCCGATGCTTTGAGTTGTATGGGGCATCCTCATTTGAAGACGCCCCGGATTGACCAGTTGGCCGCCGAAGGGGTCTTGTTTAAGAATCACTTCTGCACGACCTCCTTGTGCTCGCCGAGCCGGGCCTCGATTTTGGGTGGGCTGTATGCCCATTCCCATGGGGTGGTGAATAATTTCACGGATTACCCGAAGGATCTTCCGACCTTTCCGCGTCAGCTTCAGGGCGCGGGATATTCCACGGCCTACATTGGCAAGTGGCACATGGGCGAAGCGGACGACAGTAAGCGTCCGGGTTTTGATCACTTCGTGACTCATCGGGGACAGGGGAAATATTTCGATACGGAGTTTCGAGCCAACGATGGCGAGCGGAAAGTGGTCCCCGGCTACTACACCACGGTGGTCACAGACATGGCGATTGATTGGTTGGAAAAGCAGGAGGGTGGGGAGAAGCCCTTCATGTTGATGCTGGGGCACAAGGCGCCGCATAGTTTTTATTTTCCCGAGCCGAAGTATGAGAAGGCTTTTGATCAGGTTCGCGTCCCTTATCCGCAGACGGCTTTCCAGTTGGATGACAAGCCGACCTGGATCAAGCAGCGTCTGAGCACCTGGCATGGGATCTACGGACCGCTTTTCGATTGGCGGAAGAAGTTCCCGGATACTTCGGCGGCGGGAATGCTTCACTTTGAGGATATGGTGCGGGCTTACTGGGGGACTTTGCTTTCAGTGGATGATTCGGTGGGTCGCATCTACGATTATCTCAAGCGGACCGGTCTGCTGGACAACACGCTTTTCATTTTCACCAGCGACAATGGTTTGCTCGAAGGGGAACACGGAATGGTGGACAAGCGGACGGGGCATGAGCCTTCATTGCGGATTCCCTTGGTTGTGCGCTATCCGGCCTTGGTCTCGCCCAAGTATCCAAAGAAGATCGAGGCGCAGACTTTGACTTTGGACTTTGCTTCCTCGATTTTGGAAATCTGTGGAGCGCCGCCCTTGAAGAAGACGCAGGGTAAGTCATGGAAGAAGCTCATCACTACCGGAGATCCCGAGTGGCGCACCAGTTGGTATTACGAATACAATTACGAGAAACAATTTCCCTACACACCCAACGTGCGTGCTTTGCGGACCGACGAGTGGAAGTATATTCGCTATCCCCATGGTGATGGTTCTCCGGATAAGCACATGGCGGAACTCTACAACTTAAAATCCGACCCCGGTGAAACGAGGAACTTGATCAAGGATGCCCGTTATGAGGCGCTGGTTGCCAAGTTGCGCAAGGAACTGGACCAGCGGATTCAAGAGGCCAATCCTGGGAAGAAGGATGAAATGCCCATGGATGAGGGAATTAAGGGAGAATTACCTGACGAGAAGATTCGATAGAGCCCTTTTTGTATCGTGAACTCAGAAATTCGTCTCCTCGTTCCAGCTTTTGTTGGCTGGGCCTTGGTGGCGGAAGCTTGGAGCAAGCCTGATCCCAATCATTGGTCGTTTCAGGAGGTGGCGGAGCAGAGAGTTCCGGATTTCGGGGAGGAAAATGGCATCGATGGCTTTTTGCTGCAGCGGTTGAAGGAGGAAGGGCTTTCATTTTCGAAGCGTGCAGAGCCTGTTAATCTGCTGCGACGTATCTTTCTGGATTTGACCGGGCTGCCTCCGACGCCAGATGAAATTGATTCGTTCGAAAAATCTTGGAAGGAAGATGCTACCGAGGCCTATGAATCTGCGGTGGAGCGCTTACTCGTGTCTCCCCGATATGGGGAGCGCTGGGGGCAGCATTGGCTCGATGCGGTGCGCTTTGCTGAGACTCATGGATTCGAGGTGAATACCCCGCGCCCAAACGCCTGGCCGTATCGCGATTACGTGATTCGGGCATTCAATGAGGATCTTCCATACGATCAGTTTGTCTTCGAACAACTGGCTGGCGATACGGTGTCGGAAGACGCGGCCACGGGTTTTTTGGTGACAGCTGCAGCGCTTCTACAGGGGCAGGTGGGGAAGGATGACGAATCGATCAAGCGGGCGCGTCAGGATGAGTTGAATGAGATTGTCATCAACACTTCGGCGACTTTCCTGGGGTTGACGGTTCATTGTGCACGCTGTCACGATCACAAATTCGATGCCATTTCTCAAAAGGACTACCATCGGATGCAAGCGATCTTCGGTGGTGTTCGTTACGGAAATCGCCCATTTCGGGATGGTTCCGCAAAGCGGGAAGAGGAAATCCGGTCTCTCGATATCCAGATTGCGTTGGCTGAGCAGGGACTCAAGGAGATGGGCGTTCGTCTTCCCGTTAATCCTTTTTTGAATACGGAAAGTTTCACACCGATTTCGGCTCGCTACTTTAAATTCACGATTCGGAAGACCAATGGTGTAGAGCCCTGCATTGATGAGTTGGAAGTTTGGTCTTCTGGAGAGAAATCAACGAATGTTGCTCTGGCATCAAATGGTGTCGCCGCAAGTTCCTCGGGAGACTACCAGGATCCGTCGAAGCATCGCTTGGAATACATCAACGATGGTAAATACGGCAATGGCCGGAGTTGGATCGCCAGTGAGACCCAGGGTGGTTGGGTTATGCTGGATCTAGGAGAGCCGATCTTGATTGATCGCGTGACTTGGGGCAGGGACCGCGAGGGTGTCTACAAGGATCGCTTGCCGATTGATTATGTCATCGAGGTGGCCGCAGAAAAGGATGCTTGGCAGGAGGTCGCAGGTTCGAAGGATCGCCTGATGAGTCTCGATCCAAGTAAGCTGGAAGGGCCGCAGCACTCGGCAGTGTTGAATCACCAAAGTCTGACCGAGGCTCGTCGCCGACTCGATGGAAAGAAGATGATTTTTGGAGGAGTCTTTCAAAAGCCACCGCTGATGCACCTCCTCAATCGGGGTGATGTGAAGCAGCCGAAAGAAGAAGTTTTTCCGGGGATTCCGGAGGTGTTTGGTTCATTGGAAATGTCTTCTGCAACGAGTGATGTCGATCGAAGAAAGGGTTTAGCCCGGTGGATTGCTTCGCCAAAGAATCCGCTCACTGCGCGCGTGATGGTGAACCGGGTGTGGCATTTGCATTTCGGAACGGGCCTGGTGAATACACCATCCGATTTTGGTGGGATGGGCGGAAAGCCCTCGCATCCCGGGCTTCTTGATTGGTTGGTGGTGCGCTTCGTAAAGGATGGATGGTCGATCAAGAACTTGCATCGGCTCATTCTAAGTTCGAAAGCCTACCAGCAATCCGGACGTCCAAATTCCCTGGGTATGGAGAAGGATGCCAATAATCGATTGCTTTGGCGGTTTCAGCCACGGCGTCTCGAAGCTGAGGCGATTCGGGATTCGATTTTACAAGTTTCGGGTTCCCTCGATCTCAAAATGGGTGGGCCGGGATTCAGTTTCTTCGAGCCTAATACGAATTACGTGCGGGTTTATAATCCAAAGGAAGAATTTGGTCCGCTGGAATGGCGTCGCATGATTTACGGACACCGCGTGAGGATGGAACAAGATGGGGTATTTGGGGTGTTTGATCGACCGGACGCGGGATTGATTTGTTCCAAGCGAACGCAATCAACGACGCCTCTGCAGTCCTTGAATCTTTTCAATAGTCGTTTCGTGGAGCAGCAGTCTGAGATTTTTTCGAAACGTCTGGTGGCAGAAGCGGGAGAGAAAGTTGACGGGCGGATTGCCTTGGCTTTCCAATATTGTTTTGGACGGCTCCCTACGGCGGATGAGGTAAGCAGAGGTGCGGATTTTGTGAAGCAACATGGTTTGCCACAATTTTGTCGCGTTCTTTTTAACACCAACGAATTTCTCTTTCTGCCATGATCGATGCCTATCGTGCGGCCTTGATGAATCGCCGAAACTTCCTCGGCCGGGCGGGTTCGGGTCTTAGCGGAATTGCTCTCAGTCAGCTCCTAAGTTCGCAGGGTCTGTTGGCGAATCCTTTAATAGATCCATTGCAACCGAATGCCCCTCGGGAGCCCGAGTTTGATCCTCCGGCGAAGCGGGTGATTATGGTCTTTTGTTCGGGCGCGCTGAGCCAGTTGGAAACTTTTGACTACAAGCCGGAGTTGGTGAAGCGATCAGGGCATCCGCTTCCAACGATGGCGAAGGGTTTTAAGAGTTTTCAGGGAGAGAATGGAAATTTGGCGGCTCCGCAGTTTGAGTTTCGTCCCCGGGGGGATTGCGGGAAGATGACTTCGGATCTTCTCCCTGAGATTGGAAAGTTGGTGGATGAATTCTGTTTTATTCATTCGCTGACGAGCAAGACGAATACCCATGGACCAGGGGAAAATTTCATGTCGACCGGGTTTACCTTGGATGGTTTTCCAAGCATGGGGGCATGGGCGACCTACGCCTTGGGAAGTGAATCGGAAAACCTCCCGGGTTTTGTGGCGCTGCCGGATCCCCGCGGTGTGCCGCAGTCAAGTGTGAACAATTGGGGGCCGGGATTTCTTCCGGCGGTTTTTCAAGGAACGCCCTTCAATATGCAAAAGCAGATTGGCAATTTACAAAGTCCGAAAGGAGTGGGCAAGGAGACTGACGAGGCGGCGAGGCGATATTTGAAGTTTTTGAACCAACGCCATCAGGAGGAATTTCCAGGCGATACGGAGTTAGCGGCAAGAATTGCGAGCTATGAGCTGGCGGCGCGAATGCAGTTGAGTGTTCCCGAAGTGACCGATCTTTCAAAAGAACCCGCTTCGCTCAAAAAACTCTACGGAGCGGATAGTCGTGATCCGGTGAAGGCTGGCTTCGCTAAAAATTGTATGCTGGCCCGCAAGTTGGTGGAGGACGGAGTGCGCTTTGTGCAGGTGTTTAATGGAGCCTACGCCATGGGTGAGGGTGTCGGGAACTGGGACGGGCATCGCGCCTTGAAGAAACAATATGGTATCCACGGCGCGATTCTTGATCAACCGGTGGCGGCCTTGATTCGTGATCTCAAATCGCGTGGCTTATTCGATGATACTTTATTCGCTTTTGTGACCGAATTCGGACGTATGCCAACATTCCAAAAAGGCGCAAGTGGACGTGATCACAATCCGGATGGCTTTACCGTCTTCTTAGCGGGAGCAGGCGTGAGGGCTCCGATGAGCTTTGGCGCGACCGACGAATTCGGGCACCGGGCGGTGGAGAAGGTTGTGACGATGCATGATTTCCACGCGACGCTTCTCCACTTGCTTGGGTTGAATCACGAGAACCTGACCTTCTATCACAACGGTATCGAGCGACGACTCACCGATGTCCATGGTCATGTGTTGAGTGATCTTTTGATCTGATAGGAAGGATTACTCGGTGGGAAATCCAGAAGCCATTACGCGCTCGGCGAGAATGGCTGGGTCAAAGAAAGAGAGATCTGATTCGTGAATTAAGATGGAGTAGCGAAGACGGTAGTGTTCGCCTTTTTTTACGGTAGTTGTGATGTAGGGCTCCCTTCGTTCCTTTGGTTGCTTGGGAAATGGGTTGGAAGCGAGGACTCCGTAGTCGCGACTGTGGGACCAGCATCTGCGAGGGTTTTCCGGGTGTGGGAGGACCAAGATTCCCGCCTGCTTGTCGTTTATGGGGCCTGAGTAGTCGATCCAACGGAATTTCTTTCCCCAGGTCCCGGAACCATTGAATTCATTGCGATTATTGGTGATTCGGCCCTTTCCTCCTTCAACCCGAAGAGGGCTGGCGATGCGTAGAGCGAGTCCGCTTTCTTCTTGATCACCAAAGGTGAAATCGCGTTCGTCGTTGTAGAATTTTGAATCCCAGTGAAGGAGAATCCCTTCCTCGACGTGTTGAAAGTGATAGCGGGTATCTTGGATGCAGATTGTTTCTTTACGATCTTTTGAGAGGTAGCGATCGCGGGTCTCGAAACATGCCCAACCGGGTTTGTTGGTCGGGACTTCGGAGAAGTTTTCGAGCACTACCGGAGAAGTAAGCCTCCAGTAGTCATTGCCGTTAATCCAGCCGAAGCTCATCCAAAGCCCGGGGTGCATCAAAGGATGAATGATGCTTTTTCCGTTACGATCCAGGTCTTCCGGAGCGCGGGCGGGAAAATTACGGGTGACCTGAATTCCCGAAGGAGTCCTAAAATTAATAAAGGCTCGTCGGGTGATCTTGGGATGATCAAGCAGGTAACTCGCGATTTGTTTTTCATTCAGGATGAGTTGGAGTTCGTTGTCCTTTTTGTGGAATTGAAAAACGCCATTTGCGGGTTGAAGCGCCTTGGGCTTTTTTAGCGTCAGCATCCACGCGGTGATGTCAGCCAGTTGTTGACTGGTGAGCATGGCTGCGAATCCTTCGGGCATGGCGGATACACTGAGTGCGGCACGGACTTTGATTTCCTTGCGGGGTATTTCTATCGTTGATCCGCCGGTTTGAGCGAGGGTGATGCTGCGCCCTGTCTCCTGAAGGATAATACCGAGGTGGGCTTTGCCTGAATCAGTGGTGATTTGGTGGGCTGCGAAGCCTTCGACGATGCTGGCGCTGGGTTTGATGATTGATTCGATGATGGCTGAGGCATCGGCACGCGAACCGATGTCGGAAAGGTCGGGTGCGTGATTGTTGCCCCGGCCGAGAACCTGATGGCAAGAGCTACAGTTGGCTCCGAGAGGACTAAAAAAGAGATCATGTCCTCGGGCTGGATCGGCTTCTTCGAGAAGAGGGAGGATGGTTGATTCTGTGGCAAGTTTACCGCCGGATGAAAGAAAAGTGGGTCGCGCAGCCAGGAGATAGTTTCCTTTTCTGGCTCGAATATCGTCGCGATTTGATCCGAGCGTTAATGGTCCTGCAGGAAGATCTGCGCGATAGACTTTCATTTTCTTTGGATCGTCCCCCTCGATGATAAGCGGAGTTTCTTTCCATTTGCCACGCGCCCAGAATGGAAGTTTTTCACCGCGAGCGTCATCGATGAAATAGACGGTGGAGGGGTATTTGAGATTGAGGCTTACCGTAGTTCCACTGGAAGCGTCGGCATCGCTGCAGGCGGTCTGCAGAAATGCCAAACCGGCAAGTTCGGGCGGAACCTTGGTGATGCGATATCCCCGGTCGGTATAGAGACGGGTTCCCGCTTGTAGAAGGGCAGTGCGGTAAAGGTGGTCTGAACTTGGTGTGATGTCGGAGAATGGAATGACAAGGGGAGCTTGATGTTTGAGTTCTTCTTCCGACTCCAGCGGACGGCCACGCAGTTCGTGTTGATGTTTTCCCCCAAGACGTTTTGCAGCGATCTGAGCGACGGGAGGATGGATGTCGTCGAGCAGTGTTGTAATTTCCTTGTCGGAAAGGGCGTCTTTTTCGAGGAGCGTGAGGAGGATTGCGAGACGAACCTGAGGGCGCTTGTCGGTCAGAAGTCTCTTTTGTTCGGGGATTGTGAGGAGATCCATAAGCGCTCCCCAGGCTGCGTAGTAGACTACTCGGTCGGACTCCCTGGCCAAGAGGTCGATAATCGATTGAGAGGAGTCCTTTTGGTCGAGTTCGCGAAGAGCAATGACGGCGGCGAGACGCACCTGCGGATTGGGGTTTTTGAGCGCGGCGAGGATTCTGGGATCCATTCTTCCATTGAAGGCGGCAAGACGAATGCTCTGGATGAGTTGATTCGGGGTGGAATCAAACCACGACTTGGGATTGATCCGTCCGAGCGTCCAAACTAGCCAGGTCTCGTGTGCGGTCGTGCGTTTGGGATTACGAAGCGCGGCCAGGAGTTGGGATTTCACTTTGTTCCCACGATTGATGAGTTCCTCCTGGGCATTACTTCGCCAAACCGGAAGGTGGCTTCCGAGTTGCCCGATGAGTGCCTCTACGGTATTCGCTTTGTCGGCTTTGTCTGCTGGTGAGAATCCCTTCGGCCAGAGTCGATAGATTCGACCTTCATTGGCGAGTTTGTTGTGTTCGAAATGGGCGCCATATTGGCGTCCCCAACTTGAGATCCAGATTGCTCCATCGGGACCGATTTCGATGTCAACCGGATCGAAGGATCGGCCCTTGCTGATGGGCATGCTTCGCCCGCCCTCGGCATGGGCGAGGACGGGGAGTTGAGTTGTGGCAGATTTTCGCCAGGCACCATCCCAGCGGGATTTGTAGATGAGAACTTCCCGGTTGAGCCAGTCGTTGATGAGGAAAACGTCGCGATATCTTTCGGGATAGCCGGGATGGTTGGCGTAGATCACACCAGCTCCCGAGCCTTCGAAAAGCGGCCCGCTGGAGGGTGCGGTGGGGAGATGCTTGTCTCCTTTCCAGTCGTAGCTCCAGGCGTGTCCCCAGCCAAAGTGCGATCCGAAGAAAGGAGTAAAAATCTTGTCGCCGTGGGTTTGGTCATTATCGCTACCTAGCCAGTCGAAGTGATCGTCGAAAGCAATGTCCCAAGGGTTACGAAACCCCCGTGAGATGATTTCGAGATTCAAACCGTCATCGTCGCATCTTAGAATTCCTCCGGAGATGCCCCAATCGTCCCGGGGATCGTGGAAGTTCTTTTGGTAGTCTTTCGATGTGAAAGACCTTGGCTTGGGTTCTTCCGTTCCCGGTGGAACATGAACTCCCCAAAGTTCCCGAAATGGAGCGGGAGCGAGACGATCTGGAAGTTGGGTGAGCCCTTTGGAATTCCCTTTAGACATGTAAAGACGACCGTCGGGGCCAAAGTTGAGCCCATGGAGTCCGTGCTCGAGATTTCCCAGATCAGTAAAGACTCGGATGTATTCGTCGGCCAAATCATCACCATCGGTATCACGAACGCGGGTAAGGTCGGGAGCGTTGGCAATCCACAGCCAGTCGCCCTTCCAGGCCAAGCCTTGAATAGAGTTGAATCCCGTTGCGAACTGGTGGCGCTTCTCGGCCTTCCCGTCGGAGTCTTCGTCTGTGATGATCCAAACCGAGTCGGGCTTGGTATCGGGTTTTGGGGAGCGATATTGGGGGCCCATTCCGACGCAGAGTCGTCCTTTGGCATCGAAAGTGATAGCGCAGGGATTTCTGACGATGGGTTCGCGAGCGAAGAGCGAGACCTGAAAATCTTCGGGAACGATGGGGAAATCTTTTTGGGCCAGAAGGGGCGGTGCGGCAATGGCCCACAGTGAAAGGAGGATGAGAGGCGAACGAGTGGGCATTGGTTTTTGGAAAAGAAGAATGGCGCGGATCTTGTTTTGACGAATGCCCCCTGGGGCCTTTCAATGGGGGTGATGCTTCGATCTATTTTAACGGCTTTGATTCCCGGGGTTCTTACAGGAGATCCCTTAAATATTGTATTTTTGCTCAGTGATGACCATCGGTATGATTTGATGGGCTTTCATGAGGAAGCTCCGGAATGGCTGGAGACCCCGGCGATGGATCGTTTGGCTAAGGAGGGAGCGCATTTAAAAAATGCTTTTGTGACAACTTCCTTGTGCTCGCCTAGCCGGGCTTCGATTTTGACTGGGCAGTATATGCATCACCATCGTGTCGTGGATAATCAACGTCCGGTGCCGAAGGGGACCGTGTTTTTTCCACAACACTTACAGAAGGCCGGATATGAAACGGCTTTTGTGGGTAAGTGGCATATGGGGCATGATAATGACGAACCGCGTCCGGGGTTTGACCATTGGGTCAGTTTTAAAGGGCAGGGGACATACTTTGACCCAGAACTCAATATCAATGGCAAGCGCAAGACCTTCGAGGGATACAATGCCGACATTCTGACCGATCGGGCGCTTGATTGGTTGAAGGGGCGCAAAGATGAAAAACCCTTCCTGCTCTATCTCTCATACAAAGCGGTGCACTTTCCATTCACCCCCGCGCCACGCCACGCCAAGCGATACGAAGGGAAGAAAATCGACTATCCCGCGACGATGGCGAACACCGAGGAGAATTACGCGACGCAGCCACGCTGGGTTAAGGAAAGACGCTATGGGATCCACGGGATCGACCACATGGAGACTGGAGCGCTGGATCACGATCCGGTTCCGGACTTCGACGAGCTCTATTGGAATTTCTGTGAAACCATCCACGGACTCGATGAAAATGTCGGTCGTGTTTTAGATCATCTCGATCAAGCCGGGCTCGCGGAAAATACCCTCGTGATCTACATGGGAGATAACGGCTTCGCCTTGGGCGAGCATGGTTTTTACGACAAGCGGGATGCTTTCGAGGAATCAATCCGTGTTCCGATGTTGGCGCGAGGGCCCGGGATCAAGCCTGGAACTGAAGTCCCACTGATGGTGCAGAATATTGATATCGCCCCCACCTTGATGGATGCGGCTGGAGCGGCAGTGCCACAGGGCGCGCCAAAGATCGATGGCCGTTCATTTCTTCCACTTCTCAAGGGTGAGAAGCTCGCGGAAGATTGGCGGGATCACATTCTCTACGAATATCATTGGGAGTGGAATTTTCCGGCCCAACCGACGACCCTGGCGATTCGAACGAATCGGTGGAAGTATGTTTACTATCATGGGCAGTGGGATATCGACAGTCTACACGACCTTGAGAGCGATCCACACGAGCGGCATAATTTGATCAATGTCCCGGCTTTCAAGGAAAAGGCGGCTGAACTGCGGGCGCAACTTTTTGGCGAGATGGAAAAATCTGGTGGGCTGCATTTGCCTCTGAGAGTTCCTGCCGGTGATCCCTATCATGATCGCAAATTGAAGCGCTAGACTTTACAAACCATGCCCGCTGACTTTCTGAAATCCGAACGACGATGGATCGTAATCATTCCAGTTGCGATCATCGTAGTCTCTGTGGTGGTATGGTTCGTAACTCGTGAGACACTTCCCAAAACAATTCGAATCGCTACGGCGCAGGACGGCGGCCTGTATCATGAATTTGGTGAGGCCTTGCAAAAGTCGCTAGAGGAGAGAACCGGCAGAAAGGTTGAGCTTATCCAGACGGAGGGTTCTGTCGAGAATGCGAAGCTATTGCGGGAGGGGGAGGCTGATGTTGCGATTGTGCAGGGAGGTTCGAGTTCGTTTGATGATTTGTCGGTTATCGCGCCACTCTATCCCGAAGTGGTTCATATTTTGGCGCGGAGTAATTTGTCATTGGATTCATTAGTGGATCTTAAGTCGCATCGGGTGGTTTTCGGTCCAAGCGGTTCAGGGATGAGAGCCAGTGCTGAGCGCTTGCTCGAGCACTATGGAATTTTAGGAGAAGTGACTGATTCATCCGATGTCTATTTTAAGGGCTTATTGGAGCGGGAGGGAGTCGACGGGGCGATTGTGACGACTGGGTTTATGAATAGCGATCTCCAGGGAGTGCTTTCTACTGGGGAGTTCAAGCTATTGCCCATTGAGAGTGCCGAGGCTGTCGCTACCAAGGATCCGTTCTTTCAAGTTTCCCGGATCCCTCGTGGGCTTTATCGCGAGGGGAATTCCATTCCGCCAAAAGATGTTCCGACGGTTTCGACTATGGCTTTTCTGGTGGTGCAAGATGATGAAAGCGAATTGCTCATTCGCGCGGTAATGGAAGCGATTTATGATGAGGGGCTCGAGATGGAGTTTCCTACTTTGGTCTCGAGAAACGACGTGTTAAGCAGATCCCCCGTGGCCTTGCATGCTGAGTCGCGCGGCTTTTTTAACCCACCTGATCGGATCGGCCAATTGGCCAAAGTGGTGGAAACCCTGGCGGCTTTTAAAGAATTGTCGATTGCTCTGGTTGCGGGCCTGTATCTCGTTTGGAAGCGTCGTAAGAGTCAACGTGAAGTTAAGGAATCTGAATATGTGCAGATGCAAAAGGATCATCTCGATTCCTTTCTGGAAAAGACGTTGAAAATTGAACGGGCGCAGATGGATACGGTCAATGTCGATGAGTTGCAGGGCTTTTTGGATCAGGTGACCGAGATCAAGCTGGAGGCCTTGACGCAGTTGACTCACGAAGAGCTTCGAAGCGATCAGGCTTTTTCTATTTTCATTCTACAATGTGGCAATCTCATCAGTAAGATTCAGATGAAGATTTTGAATTGTCCCTCTCCGTAGCTATTTCCCGATGCAGTCTAATATGCCCGGTATTCAAGAAACGGTGGTCCCTGGATTTTCCGGGGCGGTGTGGACGTTGATGGGGGGCGGTGGGATGGTGGTGAAGGTGCTGACTTATGGGGGAGTTGTGCAGGAGATTCTTGTGCCGGATGAGGACGGGGAATTGGTTGATGTGGTGCTCGGTTTTTTCAGGGCGTCTGATTACGAAGGAGATCATCCTTATTTTGGTGCGACTGTCGGAAGGATTGCGGGCCGTGTTTCGAATGCGGAATTGAATATCGATGGTAAACGGTTTCCTCTTCTTGCAAATGATCCACCGAACCACCTACATGGAGGCAAGGAGTCGTTCGATCGACGAGTGTGGCAGGCTGAGGCGATTCCCAAGCTTGATGGTGCGCCTTCGCTTCGCTTGTCCACGATGAGTGCCAACGGTGACAATGGATACCCGGGGAGGGTAGAGTTGGCGGTAATTTATACTGTCACGAATGACAATCGTCTTGTCTATGAAACTGAAGTCCGGAGTGATTGTCGCACGCCGGTGAGTTTGACGCATCATAGTTACTTTAATTTGGCCGGTGAGGCTTCAGGGACGACAGATGATCATGAAGTCGTAATTTTAAGCGAGGCGGCTTTTTGCGCTGACGAAAAAATGGGGCTGACTGGCGAGTGCCGATCTGTCGAGGGCCAGGCGAATGATGCTCGAAGGGCTATCCGCATGGGGGATTTCGTAGCCGGGCTTTGGCAGGAGCACGGAGACCTATACTGGTTGGGTGAAAGTGATGACGTTCGACTTGTAGCAAGGCTTCGTGATCCGGGATCGGGCCGAACGATGGAAGTTGCGACGGATTGTACGTGCATCCAATTTTATGGAGGAAAGGGATTGAATGGGGAGCTTGTCGGGAAAGGAGGAGTTCCATACAATGCGGGTGCCGGAGTGTGCTTCGAATGCGAGGGATACCCAAATGCCTTCGATGGAAGCGGAGAGTTTGGGTCGATTCTTGTTGAGCCGGGCATTCCTCAGAAAACTCGAACAGAATATCGTTTTTCCAACCAATCCAACTCCTTGATGAAACTATGAACCCAGATGTGACAAACACCCGGATCGGAATTCTCGGGAGTGGATTTATTGTCAATGACTGTCATCTTCCAGCTTACCAAAAATTGGGGCTGAACGTTGTCGCAATTGCTTCGCGGACAAAAGGAAATGCCGAGCGGGTTGCCGGCAAGCATGGTATCGAGACGGTTTATGAAAGCTTCGAGAGATTATTGGCGGATGCTTCGATCGAAATTCTAGATATTGCGGTGCCTCCGCAGCATCAGGCTGATCTCATTCGCGAAGCTTGTCGGCGGGGAACGGTCAAAGGGATTCTGGCCCAGAAACCGCTCGCTCTTGACTACGCTGAGGCGCTCTCGATTGTAGAGGAGTGTGAGAAGACAGGAATCGTTTTGGCAGTGAATCAAAACATGCGCTTCGACCCTTCAGTGGTGGAGGCTGATCGCTTGTTGAAGAGCGGTCGGTTTGGTGATCCCGTCTTCACCACCATTGATATGCGTGGTATTCCTCACTGGCAGCCCTGGCAGGCTGAGTTGCAAAGTGCTTCATTGAAGATTATGTCGATTCATCATCTCGATTGTATCCGGCATTGGCATGGAGATCCGGAGGCGATCTATTGCAGCACGCGCCCTGACCCACGGACGGAGTTTCCTCATCAGGACGGGATTTGCACTAGTATTTTAGAATACGGCAATGGTTTTCGGGCAGTCGTGATTGATGATGTCTGGACCGGGCCGGCCCAGGAGGGGTGTCCGGGCGATATTCGAATCGAGTATCGTATTGAAGGAAGCGATGGTCTTGCAATTGGAGATATCGGTTGGTGTAAGGATCCCTATACCAGTCCTTCGAGTTTGCGGCATGCCGCGAAAGGAGACGAGGGATTCACGACGGCACAACTGGACGGGAGTTGGTTTCCTGATGCCTTCAAGGGAACGATGCTCGATCTCTTGACGGCCTTACAGGAGGATAGGCCTCCGATGCTCAATGGTCGTGACAATTTGAAGACCATCGCCTTGGTGGATGCGGCGGTGAGAAGTTCCCGGGAACAACGCCGGGTCCGCTTGAACTCAATTTAAGAATTTATGAAACTAGGAATTATTAATAGCGCTTTTGGCCAGGCCGGAGTGGACACCTTGACCGGGCTTGAGCATATCGCCCGGATCGGATTTGACTCCGTTGATATTTTCACCGAGCCGTCAATGCTTTCGGCTGAGGAGATTTCCCGGATTGGAAATTTGTGTGAGTCGAAAGGTCTGCCGATTCTTTCTCTTCCTGTGGTGGCGATCGGCTTGATTGATTTCAATGACCCTGTTCGCGATTATCACATCGAGCGATGCAAGAATTTCATCGACCTCGCTGCGCAGTGGGGAGCGGGGAACATCCTTCTGGTGTTGGGAGAGTACATTTGGCAGCGCGAAGTGATCGGGCCTGAAGATCAGTGGCGGTGGGGTTTGGAATCCTGTCGAATTCTGGGTGACTACGCTGATAGTAAAGGGATCGACATTGCGCTGGAACTGGAGCCCTTCCGTTTGAGTTTGCTCAATAGCATCGACGAAATGTCCCGCTTCGTCAGCGAGTGCGACCATCCAAGAGTGAAGGCCAACATTGATGTCTCTCATCTTGTTTTGGCAGACAACGGGCCAGAGGAGGTGGCAAAGCTCGCGGGACAGGCCATTCATGTGCACATTAGTGACTGTGATGGAAAGGTTCACGGCGATCTTCCTCCGGGACGTGGCGTAGTGAAGTTTGCGCCTTATCTTCAAGCGATCAAGGAGCTGAATATCGATGGCGCGGTTTCAATTGAACTGGAGTATTCTCCAGACCCGGCCCGTATTGTGGAGTGGGTGGAAGAAGCCTACACCGAAACGGCCCGCTTGATGGATCAGGTTGGTCTGCGTGGATAAGTCATGAGTGAAGTGGTGTCAGATCAATCGCGATATCTTCTCAATCGGAAGAATTCGCAGAAAGCTATCGAAGCCGGGCTTGCCGAGGCGGAGTGGTATCAAAGTCCCATCCCGCGCGAGACGCTGCGGGAATTATTGGTGCGGCGTGATGGTCCGGCGATTCGGGATACCCTGGCCTGGTTTGGAATTATTTTTGGCTCGGCGGCAGCAACAATTGCCCTCTGGGGATCATTGTGGGCAGTCTTCCCGTATCTGATCTATGCCGCGATTTACGCGGGTAGTGCCGACTCCCGTTGGCATGAAACATTGCACGGGACTGCATTCAAAACGGATTGGATGAATAGTGTCCTCTACGAGATCGCCTCCTTCATGGTTCTTAGAGAGGGTGTGATCTGGCGGTGGTCTCATACGCGGCATCACAGCGACACCATCATCGTGGGACGGGATCCGGAGATCGCCGCGCCCCGGCCTCCAGATATTGCCGGGATTCTCTTGGGCCTCTTTGCTATTCGCACCTACCCCCAATATTTTAAGAATCTCTTTCTACATTCGGTGGGGAAGATCTCGGAACGGGAGATGGAATTCATCCCGGAAAGTGAGTATTCCAAAGTGACTCGGACTGCTCGTGTTCATTTGTTAATTTACTTTTTGGTAACCGTTTCCTCGATCGTTTTTCAAAGCTGGATACCAGTTTTATTTATTGGCCTGCCCAATTTATTTGGAACGTGGTTGATGCTTGTATACGGCCTCACCCAGCACACCGGATTGGCGGAAGATGTGCTCGATCATCGTTTGAATTCGCGGACCTTCCTGACCAATCGACTGAATTGCTTCCTCTACTGGAATATGAACTACCACGTTGAGCATCACATGTTCCCCTTGGTGCCTTACCATGCTGTGCCGAGGCTTTACGAGTTGATGAAGGGCGATTGTCCGCCTGCTTATTCGAGCCTTTGGTCTTGTTGGAGGGAGATTGTCCCGACCCTTGAGCGGCAGTGTCGGGAGCCCGCCTATCATGTGGAGCGAGTTCTCCCCGAGTCAGCTGGAACAGATGTTCAAAGGACTCGACGTGCCGGTAAATCAGTCGATGAGGAAGGCTGGATTGATGTGTGTGGCGGAGAGGAATTACAGACGATGGATGTCTTACGCTTTGATCACGAAGAAAGAACCTACGCCATTTATCGGGGGAGCGAGGGCGAGTTATACGCGACCGATGGGATTTGCACCCATGGGAAGACTCATTTGGCAGAGGGTTTGATCGTTGGAAAGATGATTGAATGTCCCAAACACAACGGAAGATTCAATCTCGAGGACGGTAGCCCTGCCCGTAAGCCGGTTTGCAAAGCTTTGAAGACTCATGAAGTGAAGGAGTGTGATGGGAGGGTGTTTTTTCGAATTGGTGATCGCTTGGTGAAAAATTGAGTTTTACCGAAAAGAGAAATTGTTCAATCTCGTGTATGAATTTGATTTCGACGAGTTCGATCTTTACCGGAATTTTGATGGGATTTGTTTCCTGTTTATCTGCAGCAGAGTGGAAGAAGCACACCGTTGTTTCAGCGGGAAAAGGTTCGATCAATGGAGTCTCCGCGAGTGACTTTGACAAGGATGGTCAGGTCGACGTTATCACCTCGGTTGGCGGTGGGGTTATCGTTTTGAAAGGGCCGGATTGGAAGAGGTTTCCGGTGCATCAGTTTGTGAAGGGGCTGGCTCGCAATAAACCACGTCCGGCTTGTATTCATAGCTGTCTTATGGATGTCGATGGCGATGGAGACATGGACTTCATTGGTTCCAACCAAACTGTTTTCTGGCTTGAATGTCCGGACAATCCGTTTTCAGGGACGCCTTGGAAGTATCGCACGATTGATGATGAAATTCTCGGAACGCATTGCGTTATTACCGGGGACGTGAATCGAGATGGGAAGCTGGACTTGATTGCCAATTCTTTCCGGGATCCGAATTCGACGAAGTTTTATAATTCTATTGTCTGGCTCGAAGTTCCCAAAAACCCCCATGAGGCCAAGAGTTGGATTCGGCATGTCTTTGCTGACAAAGATGCGCCGGGTGGTTCCCACTACATGGGATTTGGTGATGTCAATGGCGATGGGCGACCTGATATCGCTGCCGGAGCGAAAGGGACCCAAGGCTTTGTGCGAGGACAGTGGTTTGCCTGGTGGGAACAGGGAGAAGACGCGACCAAGCCGTGGAAAAAGCACCTCTTGGCAACCGATGAAGAGGGTGCATCCAACATCATCCCGGCCGACTTCAATGGCGATGGAAAGATGGACTACTTCGCCAGTCGTGGACACGGGAAGGGCGTTCTTTGGTTTAAAGGTCCGAAGTTTGAACAGATTGAAATCGATCCTGAAATTGCCTATCCGCACAGTCTTGATGTTGCGGACCTTAATAGAGACGGACATCCCGATGCTGTGACTTGCGGAAAGGAAACAGATGGTGTGGTGAAGTGGTATGAGAATGACGGGAAAGGAAAATTCACCTCACATCTCATCGGGAAAGATCAGGGGAGTTATGACACCCGAACCATTGATATGGATAAGGACGGAGACCTCGATGTTCTCATCGCGGGACACGGAAGCAAGAACGTGGTGTGGTATGAAAATCCCTTGAAGTGAGGTCCGGTCACTGGCGCTTGTGCTTTAGGAACCATTCGTAGAGTTTTGGATTCGCGTAGGTGCGGGTGTAGGAATCGTGTCCCACTCCGGGATAAATGGTAAGCTTGGCGTTTCCCTTGGCAGCCTTAATGGCGTCGACCATCTCGCGGGATCGTTCGACTGACACCACGCGATCATCGTCTCCATGAAAGGCCCAGACGGGGAGCTTGCCAATACTCTTGGCTGAGACGGGATCTCCTCCGCCACAAATTGGGGCGGCTGCGGCGAAGTGATCTGCGTGTTTTTCGATGGCGGCCCAGGTTCCATACCCTCCCATACTGAGACCCGTGAGATAGATTCGCTTGGGATCGAGGTGGTAGTTGGTCAGGAGGTGGGCGAGGAGGATAATGAGATCGTCAGGTTGCCAGCAGGTTTGCCAAGGGTGTTTGGAGAGGGCCTGGGGGGAGGCCACGACGAATTCAAAATCGTCCCGCTTGTCTATCAAAGGTGCGAGGCCGTTGGCTTTGACCTCTGCGACATCGCGACCGCGTCGACTGCTACCATGGAGGTAGATGATAAGTGGCATCGGCTTTTCTTTGCTCGCTTGCTTGTATCTTTTAGGGAGATAGAGCCAGAAGCGATCGTTGAGATTGTCGGTCCGGTCTGCCACCTCTGGAGGCAAGGTTTGAATCGTGTGGCGATCACTCTCAGTGGCCTTCGGCTTGCCGATGGCGAAAATCACCAAGCCAGCAATGATGGTGAAAAGGGTCGGAAGCATTAAAAGTTGTCTCTTCATTGGTCTTCCAGATTGACGCTGCGTTTTGGGAGGGCTTTCATCAGTCGGGCTATTTTGCGAGATGTTTGATTCCGGTATCAGTGACTGCAGTGTCGCGTAAGCCGAGGTAGTATACCTTGGGAAGGTGGTAATATTTCAGTCTCTATTTCTTCTTTTTCTTTCCGCCACGAGGTTTCCAGTTGAACAGAGTGCTTTCCGTTGCGACTTCATTGGCGAGTTCGTTGAAGATGACCTGGAGCTCCGGACGTTTTGACGCGAGGTTTGTTTTTTCGCCGGGGTCGGAGGACAGGTCGTAGATTTCCCAAGGACCCTTGGCTCCTAGTTTTATTCGGTCGAGACGAACAGCTTTTATGTTTCCTTTACGAATGGCCTGTTTGCCGCCTCGTTCATAAAATTCCCAGTAGAGATGATCGTGAGATTTTTGTTCTCCCTTGCCGAGGAGTGAGGGTAGAAATGAAATTCCGGTGTGATCGTCGGCGGGGGAGGTGCCGGTAAGTTCGGAGACGGTGGCCATGAGATCCCAATGAGCGGAAACGTGATTGCTGCGGGATGCCGCTTCAATTTTACCGGGCCAGCGGGCGATGAGAGGAGCGCGGATGCCGCCCTCGTAGAGGTCGCGTTTAATGCCTTTATAAATACCGTTGCCGTCGAAGTATTCGGGATCGGCGCCGCCGGCCGGGGTGGGGCCGTTATCGCTGGAGAACATGATGATTGTGTTTTTTGAGAGCCCCAGTTTGTCGACAAGATCGAGGATTTTTCCGACGTCGCGATCCAGTCTGGAGGTCATGCCGGCAAAGCAAGCGCGCGGGGTGGGGTGGCTGTGGTATCCTTTTTGGGGAGAATTGGGGTTTTTGTAAGGGCCTTTTTCGTTGATGGTCTTCAGGTAGGGCTCCATTGAGTCATCGGGGACGTCGAGGTCCACATGGGACAAGGTGTAGGCCATGTAGAGGAAGAAGGGTTCGTCTGTTTTGCTCTGCTTTTCGATCCAGTTCAGACCTTCCCTGGTGAAGTTGTCATGTATGTAGGTTTCGCGTTTGGTGGGGTTGCCAGGATAGTGTTCCTTCTTTTGGTTTCGCCAAATGTAGTCCGGATAAAAACGATGGGCGCGCGATTGATTGAGGTAACCGAAAAAAAAGTCGAATCCCTGTTTGTTGGGGATGCCGGGAGAGCCCGCTTCACCCAGACCCCATTTGCCAACGCAGCCGGTGGCGTATCCCGCTTTCTTGAGTACTTCAGCGACGGTGACGTCTTCAGGTTTGAGATGTGCTTTGGAGTTCCCGCGAATGCGTGTCCGTCCCGTATGTTGGCCGGTCATGAGACATGACCGGGTGGGAGCGCAAACGGTGCTACCGGAGTAGTGATTGAAGAATTGCATACCTTCCTTTGCCATCTGATCGATACGAGGTGTCTTCATGATCTTCTGGCCGTAGCAGCCGAAGTCATTGATGCCGAGATCGTCGGCAAGAATGTAGATGATATTGGGTTTCTCTGCGGCCGAGGTTGCGAGGGATGCGGTCAGGGAAATGAGAGCCAAAAGTTGTTTCATGGTGATTGATTGGGCGACCACTAGAGAGGTTTGGGAGAGAGGGTGCGAAGATATTCTCCCAGCTGTTCGTCTTGCCGAATAGTGCGGCTAATTCAACCTCCTCGAAAGCAGTAGGGATGAATTAAACGAGCAAGCTCTCCAGTGGTCCGGTGCTATCGGCGAATTTTTTCATGCCGGTTCCCATCAATTGCGCTTGTGATAGCCAGAGGTTTGCCAGAGGAGTATTTTCGGGGCAGTTGATGACTCCGCCTGTCTTGATTTTCCCATTAGCGGAACCTGCCACGATGATCGGGAGTTCGTTCATGGTGTGATCCTTGCCATCGCCCAGGCCCGAGCCCAGGGTGACCATGGAATGATCCAAGAGTGTTCCTTCTCCTTCGCTGATGGCATCCATTTGCTCAAGAACCTCCGCAAATAACTCCACGTAGAACCGGTCAACCTGCACCAGAAACTTCTTCACCTCCTGGTTGTCCTGACCGTGGGTGAGGCCATGGTGTGATTTGGTAAACCTCAATTCATGATAGCGTTGCGGCGAGCCCCACCTCTCGGGCGCGAGCATGAAGGTCGCGACGTGGGTCAGGTCTCCTTGAAAAGCCGCGACGAGAAGCTTGCCCATGAGTCGGATATACTCTCCGCGGGTCATGGGCCCCTCACCGGGCTCGTCCATTTCTGCTCTCTTGTTGTCGCTATAATATTTGTTCAGCTTCTCGATTTGCCTTTCGATTTCTCTAACGGATTCGAAGTATTCGTCCAACTTGTCCTTGTCTTGATACGTCAGGTTCTTTTTGAAATTGGCGGCATCTTCTAAAATTAGGTCGGTGATGTCTTGGTCCGAGTTTCTCGTCTTAAAAAGTCGCTGGTAGACCTGGCTCGGATCTTTCATGGCCGTCGCGACATGCTCCGGGCCATACCAGGAGATGTTGTCCAGATAGATTGACTCCTTGAGATCTTTGAAGCTATTACAGTTCAATTCCAGGGACCGGATCGGCGTTCGATGGCTCACCTTGTCTGCGATGAGATGGTCGAGGGTTCGGTCCATCGGGTAGGGGGACTTGAGTTCTTCATATGGATTAGCTGAAGAGAGGAAGCAGGAGCTGGCTTGGTTGTGAACATCGGTGCCTCTCACATTGACCCTCGATAAACCGGTGATCATGGTGACTTTGTCGCCTACGCTTTTGAGCGAGCGAAGGGTGGGCATGGAAAGGAAGTCAGAGTTGCCTTTTTCCGTGAAAAAGTGATCCCGCACAAAACCCATCGGCGAATAAAATGAGGCGAAACGTAGTGATGGATCTTTCGTCTTTTTCGTTTTCGGGTTATCTGCATGCGCCTCCAGCCAGGGGAGGGCCATGGCGCTGCCGCTGGCGCCGAGGAGAAACTTCCGCCGATTCATCGATTTCATGATTTGGTAATTTGGGAAAATATGGGATGGACCGCAACGTTTTTGATGACGCTCCGCATCCGGTAGCGATCTTTCTTACTCGCCTCGGCGATTTCACCAGCGGCAATTCGGTCCGCCAGGGTCAATTCCCGTCCCAAGGCGTAGGAGAGGAGATGCCCAATGAAGGCCTTCGCGAAGACCTCCTTCTCCGCGAGGACGGCGTCCTTGAATCCCACGACATCGTCGAACTCATGTTTGCCAAATAATTTCCCGCTCGCATCCACCTTCAAGCCGGTCCGGTAGTCCTCTCTCCAGCGCCCGAGCAAATCGTAATTTTCCAGGACGAATCCCAGAGGATCGATCTTTTGATGACAACTCGCACATTGTGCGTCGCTGCTGTGCTGTTTGAGTTTTTGGCGAACCGTCAAACCTTGTTTCTTGAGCGTCTCGTCATCCGCCCTCAAGTCCGGCACATCATCGGGCGGAGGCTGGGGCGGGTCGTTGAAGATGACCGAGGAGACCCAGGAGCCCCGCGTGATTGGCAGGGAACGAAATGGACTCGACGTCATTACCATCACTGCGCCGGTCGTGATCACGCCGCCATATCGTCTGTCTTCAAGTGGTGTCCGGGTGAAATTAATGTTGCGGAGGTTGACATTGATTGCATAGGTCGCGGCTCGGCCCTGATACCATTCCGACAAGAGGTGGCTTCGGTAGGTGAAGTCGGAGTCCACCAGTTCCACGATTGGCCGGTCCTCGATGAAGACCGTTTCAAAATTCAAGAGCGGTTCCAGCATCATGTGCATTCCCCTCTTGTAGGAGATTTTGTCGTCACCTCCGAAGTAGTATTCCCGATGCGTTTTAAAGTCAGGAGATGCCGAAACCACGTTGTTTAACTTCAACCACTGAGGGGCAAAGCTGTCACAGAAATTTTTCACGCGAGGGTGATTGAGCATGCGATCCACTTGCTTGTCCAACACGACAGAGTCCTGAAGTTTTCCATCCTCTGCTAATTTTAGCAATTCATCGTCAGGAATAGAGCTCCATAGAAAGAGCGCGAGGCGTGTGGCCAGATTGAACGACTTTTGATTCGGCGAAGCTTTGTCTATTTCGTTGTGAACACAAATGAATCTCGGAGAAGCCAGGGCTGCCGATACGACGTCCTTCATGCTACGGGTGAAGTTGCCGGTTTTCTTA
>JAQWZU010000145.1 GCA_029253285.1 Akkermansiaceae bacterium
GGCTTACTCGGCAGCGATTAAGAATTGGCTGGGAAGCTTTACCATGCATGACCGGTCCCGACTGGACCAACTGGATGGCGTATTGAAGAAAATCGACCAGGCCTCTCCCATGGTGAAGAAAGAGGTTCTCATGGCCTGCGGGCGCGCGGCTGCCAGCGACGGCAATTTGACCAACCGAGAGGCGGAATTGTTGCGGGCGATCGCCGATGCCATCGGATGTCCGGTGCCGCCCGTGATTTCGAACCTACAAGAAACGGAGAATTAGGAAGGCCTGGGCTTGCAATTCGACCTTCTTGGCTGAATTTTACCCCCGTAAGTCAATGGAGAAGGAGCGTGCGCCGTGGTGGCTTTGGCCAAACTTGTTGAGCATCGATGCTCCGCTCGTTGCTATTGCGTGGGGCTGGATGTTTGCGAAGGCCTGGGGCGTGGTCAGTGTGCCGTGGCAGCTTTGGGCAACGCTGGGGCTGGTGGTTTGGATGATCTATGTGCTGGATCGTCTTGTGGACGTCCGGCTGGAAGGTCCTGACGCGAACCTCGAGAAACGGCACTATTTTCATTTTCAGAACCGTAAGTGGCTTTTTCCGTTGATGGCTGCAGTGACGCTTTGGTGTCTCTACGTGGGCTTGTTTGTCCTTTCCAGAACGGTGGTGATGTATGGGCTTTTTGTTATCGGCTTGGCGGTGGCCTATTTTGCGATGGCCATGACGCAATCGAGAGAGGAGCACACGGGTATTTTGAAAAATTCCGTTGCCGGGCTAACCTTCGCCTATGGGACGGCGGCGGGAATCCATGCCTATTCACCGGTGGTCTCCTTCGGACAAATGATTTTCTCCTGGGAGGTTCTGCTTTTCGCAGGCCTCTGCGCCATCAATATGACGGCGATTGATTTTTGGGAATTGGAGGGGGAGGACAAGGAGGATGCCTCGGCCTTACTGGGAATGGGAACTTTAATGGTGGGAGGGGCGGCGATGTTTTTCTCTCTCTGGGCTGATGATTTCAACAAGCCCTTCTTTTACGCAATTTTGGTAGGAGCCGGTGGACTTCATGTCTTAAACCGAATGCACGCGAAATTCGACAAAGACGGGCGGCGGTTGTGGGTTGATTTGACGATTATAGCTCCGGTGGCGGTCTATTGGGTTTGGGTGAGGTTTGATAATAGTGTTTTGACTTAATTGGGAGTTGAGCCCGGCCCCAAGATGGCAAAGGATGCGCCCGCATGAGCGACGTCGAAAAAACTGAGATTAAACCGGCCATTTTGATTCTGGGAGCTCCGGGTGCAGGTAAAGGAACGCAGGGGATTGTCCTTGGACAAATTCCGCGATTCTATCATTTCGCCTGTGGAGATGTTTTTCGGCAGTTGGACACCCGGACTGAGTTGGGGCAGAAGTTTGTGGAATTCTCCCGGAAGGGCGAATTGGTTCCCGACGAACTTACGATTCAGTTGTGGGCCGCTCACATGGACAGCCGGATCAATTCGCACCAGTATAAGCCGGACATTGATATTTTGGTGCTCGATGGAATTCCCCGCAATGTCGAGCAGGCCCGGATTCTCGAGAATCATGTGAAGATCCATCACGTCTTTCATTTGAGCTGCCCGGATCGTGATGAGTTGGCTCGCCGGATGCGGAAACGTGCTCTGAAAGATAATCGGATCGATGACGCCTCGGAAGATGTAATTCAGCGGCGGATCAAACTTTACGAGGACGAAACGAAGCCTATTCTCGACTACTATCCAAATGAAATTTGCAGCGAGGTCGATGCGACCCAGTCCCCGGCCAAGGTTCTCTATGACATCCTTGCCCGCCTCCAGACCCTCGAGGTCTATCAGAAAATTGCCAAGCTGACGGTTTGATGCGCATTGTCTTTATGGCAACCGGAGAGATTGCCGAAGCGACTTTCTCGGCACTCTTGAATAGCGGTCACGAAGTGGCCGGACTGGTGACTCAACCGGATCGCCCGGTGGGCCGAAAGCAAGTCCTCACCGCGCCCGGAGTGAAAGAACTCGCGCAGGAAGAGGGGATTCCCGTGATACAACCGGAATCGGTTCGCGAGGGGGATGCTCTGCAGCAGATTCGAGATTGGGCTCCCGAGGTGATCGTGGTGATGGCCTACGGTCAAATCCTGTCTCAGGCGCTCATCGAGATCCCGTTGCGGGCGATTATTAATCTTCATGCTTCGCTCCTCCCAAAATACCGCGGAGCAGCGTGTATTCAGGGAGCATTGTTGAATGGCGATCTTGAAACGGGTTGGAGTGTGACCCACGTCGTGAAGAAGCTGGATTCCGGAAATATCATCTTGCAGCATCCTTTCGAGATCGCTCCGGAAGAAACGGGCGGCCAATTGCACGACCGCCTGGCATTGGCCGGCCCTGCGGCGCTCGAAGACGCTTTGGAGCTCTTTACGGAGGGAGATGTTCCCGGCATTCCGCAGGAAGAGTCGGAAGTGATTTATGTCCCCAAGCTGCTTCGTGAAGACGGGCGGATCGATTGGTCGAAACCAGCCACGGAAATCGAGCGGATGGTCAGAGCCTTTCATCCTTGGCCGGGGACATTTTCGGAGTTGGGAGGGAAGCGCTTGAAGATCTTTCCTTCCGTGCGGATTTCGGGAAAAAGCGGAGCTGCCGGAGAGTTTCTCGGACTTCTTGATGGTGGCGTCGAAATCGCCTGTGGGGTGGGAAGTCTCGTTCTGAGCGAGGTTCAGCCCGAGGGAAGTCGGAGAATGTCGAGCGAAGAAGTGGCGCGAGGCCGGCGCGAGGCCCTGAATGAAGGACTGAAATAGCTCGCAATCGGGCGAGACCTTGGACAGCATTTTGACATGAAAACCGTTGTCTCTCTCTGGTTTGCTATGACCGTCGCTAGTCAGGCGATCACTTTGGAAATCTACAAGGTCTTCAGGCCGATTTCCCTGCACGGAACTGACGTGGCCGAGGAGTTTGAGGCCGAAATCATCCAGGCTAAGGTAATATCACAAACGATGGTGGTGACAGGGGCTCAACCCGAAGGACTTCTGGCCGCGATCTCCGCGCCGCATCGTTTGGTCGGTTCTGGCTCGTATCAGCCGAAGGAGGACAATCTTTTGGTTCTCTGTGGCATCGGGATGACTTCAATATCGGATGGAAGGAACCTCACCGTGAAGATCGACCTCGCGAAAATGAAGATCCCCGGGGAAGTTGAAATCCCCGTGAGAACCGTGCTCAAGTTGGCCATTAAATCGGTCAAGGAGACGCTTAAGGGATTTCATACTCCCGAGGATGGTCCGATGAAGGTTAAGATCGAGATCGTCG
>JAQWZU010000154.1 GCA_029253285.1 Akkermansiaceae bacterium
TTTCAAACACTTGTTTAAATCCGTTTTTGAGATTTTCAAACGATTGTTTAACTTTTTTTACTCCCCTGAAATCCAAAGCCCCACAATGATTCACTCGTGATCGACCTTCACCACGAAGACTGCCTCCCCGGAATGCGCGCCATGCCCGACGAATCCGTCGATCTCGTCGTCACCTCCCCGCCCTATAACCTCGGCATCAACTACGGCACCTACAAAGACACTTCGAAGCGTTCAGAGTTCATCCGTTGGTGCCATGAATGGGCTACCGAGGTCCATCGCCTGCTCAAGCCCGGCGGCTCCTTCTTTCTCAATCTCGGAGCCGCGCCCAAGAATCCCCTTCTTCCCCATCAACTCCTCCTTGCTCTCACCGAAGAATCGCCCGTCTTCATTCTCCAAAACACCTTTCACTGGATCAAATCGATCACGATCAACACCAGGAAAGGCGAAGAAATTTCCGTCGGCCACTTCAAGCCCATCAATTCGAAGCGCTTCGTCAACGACTGCCACGAATACATTTTTCACCTCACCAAATCCGGCGACGTTCCCCTCCAACGCCGCGAGGCCGGGGTTACCTATGCCGACAAAAGCAACATCAAGCGCTGGGCCCACACCGACGGAAATGACAAACGCTGCCGTGGCAACACCTGGTTTATGCCCTACGACACCATCATGTCGCGCGACAAGGACCGCCCGCACCCCGCAACTTTCCCCGTCGACCTCGTGAAGCAATGTCTCACTATCCACGGCGTCACCGGGTCCACTCACCTCCTCGACCCTTTCCTCGGCATCGGGACTTCCGCTCTCGCCGCCCAGCAAATGCAGCTTGCACATTTTACTGGATTTGAAATCGATGACGGCTACCTCGCTTCTGCGCGGGAACGACTCGAAGCCGATCTCGAAAACACCTCTTCACAAATTATTTAAGTCATGCCCGAAGCCGTCGCAGAATTCACCAAGGTTGAATCCATCTTCATCCGCCATCGCAACGTCCTCGCCGTGCGCGCCAACTTTACGCCCATCTTCACCGACTACTATCTTCACTTGATGGACATCGGCCAACGCCATCCCGAAAATCTCGACACGCCGCTCAAGGATCTCCTTGCCACCCTCACCCTCCACCTCACCGCCCGCCCCTGGGCCGAGACCATCGCCTGGACCGCCAACATCCGGGCGCCTCGTGTCAATTTTTTTGCGACCGGATCGTCCACCAACGAATACATCACCGGTCGCCTCTTCACCGAAGACGTCCGCGAGCCCGACCGCAATTTCCTCTACTCCCAAACCACTCTTCCCGGCGCCGAGCCACGCCTTTCAACCATCGAAGTCGACACCACCGATCCCATCGAGTGGCTGCAACACTTCTACGACCAATCGGAACAACGCCCCGGCAAGCTCTTCAAACTCCCCGACGACAACTACGTCCTCATCGCAGCCCAACCAGACTTCGATGAAGAATGGTTCGCCGCCCTCACTACCGGGCAAGTCGCCACCCTCACTGAGACCGAGGAGCACAAAACCCTCGAAACCCGCAAATTCAAATTCGCGTGCGGCTGCAGCCTCGAGCGCATCCTCCCCTCACTCTCCGCCTGGAAAGAAAAACCCGAGGAACTCTTCGGCGACGACCCCGCCATCTCCATCCAATGCCCGAGATGCGCCCGGAAATACACC
>JAQWZU010000167.1 GCA_029253285.1 Akkermansiaceae bacterium
CCGGACAACGGAGTCATTTTGGTCGGAGAGAAGGCCAGCCTGATCACAAAACACGGGAGTAGTCATCTCCCGGACTTTTATGTCGACGGAAAGAAGCTCACTTACCCACTCGAAAAACCAGTGGGTGATGATCACTACGGGCAATGGGTTTCAGCCATTCGAGGCGAGGGAACTCCCAGCTCAAACTTCGACTACTCGGGCCCGATGACCGAGACAGTGCTTCTGGGTACGATTGCTTGCCGTTTTCCAGGACAGATTTTGCGCTGGAATAGCGACAAACTTAAATTTTCGAACAGCCCGGAGGCGAATACCCTTATCCGACAAACCTACCGAAAGGGCTGGGAAATCGAGGGCTTGTAAGACGAACTTCTCAGTAGTCCCTCACCCGCTCTCTGAAACATCTAAACACCCCCCTTTTCTCCCCCATCGACTCCGCCAAGCCGAGGTTTCCGCAACCTTCCCGCCCGAAGAAATTCCCTCGTAATCGGCGGTCTTACGATACAGTTTTCGCTGCCCCAAATCCACTCCATGATCAAGCCAAAGACATCGACCCGCCTCATGGCCTGGATTTTGGCAGCCTTACCACTTCCACTCATTCATCCCCTGTCCGCACAAAAAAACGGAGCCTCCTTTAGGCCCAACTTGGCTAACGAAACAATCGCTGAAAACTTCTCTGCCGACCGCGCCATCGTCTTCATCGAAGACTCCGTTTCCCGCTGGCAATCAAACCGGAAATGCGTGACCTGCCACACAAATGGACTCCACCTCGTCGCCGCATCACTGGCTACGCCAACTTCAAAAGTCTTTCTAGAGAACAGAAAATTCGCCCGCGATTATGTTTCCGGTTACATCTCGGGAAAGTCAAAACCCATCCGCCAGTATGGCGCGATCGAAGGCATCGTCGCCGCCTCTAGTTTCCTCGCCATCAGCGAGATGACGACCGGGACGAAACTTCATCCCGACACTGCGTCAGCACTCGACCATGCTTGGAAGAAGCAAAGTCCATCAGGCGCCTGGGACAACTGGCTCAAATGCCATTGGGGTCCATTCGAAGTCGATGACCACTATGGCGTCACCCTCGCCACCATCGCCTTGAGCATGACGCCGCCAACCTATCAAAGGAGCGAAGCGGCCCTTGCGGCAAAAATCAAACTAAGGAAATTTCTTCGGAAGAATCCACCCACTTCCCTCCACCAGAAAGGAATGCTCCTCTGGGCTTCCAAATACGATCCAAAGCTGACCAGCCCGGAGCAAACCACGAATTGGATTAAGGAATTAAAAGCGCTCCAACAAAAAGATGGGGGCTGGGTATTGATCCAACTCGGAAATCAGGAATGGCAACGCGAAGATGGAAAAGCCCAAAGCCAGATGAGCGATGGTTATGCCACCGCATTTTCAATTTTTGTTCTCCGTCAGGCCGGGATGAATACCAATGACCCCATCATCCAAAGCGGCCTGCGCTGGCTAAAATCGAATCAACGAGAGAGTGGCCGTTGGTTCACCCACTCTCCCCGCCGCGACGGAAAACACTACATCACCCAGGCCGCAACAAACATGTCCCTGCTTGCCCTTGCCAGCTGCGGCGAGTTGCCTCAATAGCCTCCTTTCTCCCCCCTTTCCCCCATCAACCTCCGCCAAAACCGGGTTTCCGCGACCTTTCCGCCAAAATCAAATTCCTAGCAGTTGACCTCCAAATCCTGAGCCACTTCTGCGGCTGATTTCCCGAGTTCTAAAAGGATTCCGATCTGAGCAACCACCGTCCTTCCAGCGATCTGCTAGGGCTTGACGATTTTCAAGCGGTAAAACTTTCTTGCATCCGAGGTGTCGGGATCGATCACTGTGCGCTCGTCGCCGTCGTCGTTCACGCTGCCGCCAGTGAAATCGATCCAGTCGGATGCCTGCAGGGTCGTGCTCGTCTCCACGTTGTAGGTGCGATCACCGAAACGCGGACTAAAGACGATCCGGTTTTGTCCAGGAGTATCCGGGTCTTCTTCCACACGCCAATGGAAGCGGGAGAGCGCGTCATTGGGCACGACCCCGGCGGTGAACTCGAAGAGATTGTTTTGGCCGTCACCATCGGGATCAGCCGTTGGCGCCCCATCGGTGGCAGGATCAAGACCGAAGCTGCTGGCCCAAGTGTCGTAGGGGTCAGCGGTTGTTTCCACTACAGTAACCGTTCTTGTTGCTGTTCCAATATTTCCTGCTGCGTCTGTCGCAGTGTAGGTAATCGTATGTGTTCCAACAGTATTTGTATCTACTGTGCCTGAAACAGTAACTGTTTCACCACCATCAGCGGTTGCTCCAGCATCGGTCCAAGTAGAACCCTGCTCTACTGTGTCCGTGCCGCTTGTAACTGTGATCACTGGGGCGGGATTCACCCCATTTCCCTTTACGGTGATAGTCAACTTTTGAGAGTCAGTGGCCCCGTGCTGATCTGTGACAGTCCAATCGGCAACAACCTCACGGGAATCACCTTCCCAAAGGTCGGCATAGGCCTGATTATTTCCATCGAAGGTGTAATCCCCATTTGTGGCAAAAGTCAGTCCAGCGACAGGCTCATCGAGGGCGAAT